>NZ_RAPV01000001.1:5462984-5766483 GCF_003610295.1 Paraburkholderia sp. BL23I1N1 | reverse complement strand
GGAAAACAAATCTATGGTCAGCCTGACTTTTGCAAGCGAGTCGGTGTTGACGTAAATTGGGCATGCGCAAATCTATCCGGGGTCGTTGTGGGAACAGGTTCCCGCCCCATGATGAGAGCTGCGCCGGACAAACCTCAAAAAGCCCGCAGCATCGAAGCGCTATTTGCTTTGTCAGGTTGCTTGCCCGGCCGTTGAGCCGTTTATGTCTTCACGTATCTCGCGTCGCAAAACCGGGGAGTGACCTGGTACAGCAGACGATATAAGCGACGCGGCGTCAGGCTGCTGCTACAGCCTGTGCGCCTTGGTAGTGCGTGCCTTTGGCGAGGATGGCCCAGGCGATCCTCGCCAATTTATTGGCCAACGCGCAGGCCACCACGTTGGAATGCCGTCGGGCCAGCAGATCGCGGACCCAGGCGCCCAGGCGATCGGTGCGCCGCTCGATTTGCAGCATGACGGCTCGCGCGCACTGCACCAGCAGTCGCCTCAAATTCTTGTCGCCGCGCTTGCTGATTCCCAGTAGCGTTGGCTTGCCGCCCGTGCTGTATTGGCGCGGGACCAGTCCGATGGACGCCGCAAACTGGCGCGCGCAAGCGAACTGTCGGGCATCGCCCAATTCGGTGGCCAGCACGCTGGCCGTGATCGGACCGATGCCGGGAATCTCCAGCAGGCGCTGGCTGCGTTCATCTTCCTTAAGCTGGCATATCAGATCGCCCTCGATCTCGCCGATTTGCTCATCGAGGTACTTGAAATGGGCCTGCAGACGCTCGAGCAGCGCGACTAGCCGCGGCGGCAGATCATGCGCGACCAGCACACCCGGTAGCCGGCGGATCACGGCCATCCCCTTGGGCAGGCTCACGCCGAACTCCAGCAGGAAGGCATGAATCTGGTTGACCGTGCCGGTACGCTCACGTACCAGCGCCTCACGTACGCGATGCAGCGCCGAGATCGTCTGCTGTACCTCGTTGCGTGGAGTGACGAACCGCATGCTCGGGCGCGACGCGGCCTCGCAGATTGCTTGCGCATCGGCGAAATCGTTCTTGTTACCCTGCAGGAAAGGTTTGACGTATTGCGGAGAGATCAGCTTGGCCTGGTGCCCCAGTGCCTGGATGCGGCGCGCGACCCAGTGAGCGCCCGCACACGCTTTCATGACGGCCGTACAGCCCGGAAGATTGCCGAGCAGCGTGAACATCTGGGTGCGCGAAAGCTTCTTGCGCAACACCATGCGGCCCGATGCGTCCTGTGCATGCAAATGGAAGCAATGCTTGCCCAGATCGATTCCGATCAATGAGATGGTGTCCATGACGATCTCCAAAAAGGAAACAGCCCGATCAGCGTAAGCCGATCGGGCTGTTTCGGTCAGGCTGACCATCTCATTAAGCCCAGTCGCGAGGACTGGGCTAACTGCTTGATTCTTACGGTGCGGGAAAGAGGGATCGAGCCCCGACCTTCGCATTGCGAACGCGGCGAGACGGACTCGCTCGACGTGCGGTGACGGTTCGCATCCAGGACGAAGACGATCGTTCCGTCTGTTGACATCGGCAAGAGTCGGATTTCTCGCAAGCTTGGCTGGGACAACATCATGGTGCGGTATGTCAGTCAACTCGAAAGGCGCAACCGGGCGCAGCCCCGAGGCTACGTACAGACGTTGACAAGCTGCCAACCCAAAACGTCGGGAAGTTTGTCGAGCGGCTCGCGCGGGCCTACGGCATTCAATACCGCCGCTCGGGCCTCGATGATTTCGCGGGGGCAGTGACGCGAGCCGCGGGTCACGATGTCGAACTCGATCTCACGGGTAAGCGGGTGGTTGCACTTGAGAAGCAGAATTGGATTAACGGCCGACAGTTTGCCCTATCGATGGTGAACCATATAAGGGAGATCAAGCGTGTTCGACCCGTTCGGGGACTACGAAGGGAGAACTAAGCTGTGCGCCACCCCTGAGCGGCGAATTTCACGGCATATGTGGCGTAGGTTTTGGCGTAGGTTTCATCGGACAGCATTGCTGGGCAAGGCCCACTCATTACTTCGACGAAAACGAATAAGCGGCGCATGAGCGCCGGCCGCCTTTTGCAAACGGCGGCCGGGGTTCAGGCGTCGAAATCGTCAATGTATTACGGCTTGATGACGGCGGGCTGCGGCGCCTTTACTGTGCATTTGTAGTTCGTCGAGTCGAGTTGCGACGTATCGATCCGAAGCGAGCCCCGTCGAGGCGAATCAGAACAAACTGAAGTCGTCGTTACTGTCGGGAATCGCGTTGAGCACGTCCCGCAGGGCTCGCCAGCCGACCCATTCCGCAAGACCGTCCGAAATCGCCATCCAGTAGCTTGTGTTCGTCGCTCCGCGCGTTCGCGGTGTTCGACGCACAGCGACTTTCCGCGATGCCATCGACGCGCGCAGCAAAGGGCAGGTGTGCATGTCATTCCTCCTATCGCGCGTGCTGCTCAGCGTGCCGATGCTGTTGCAGTTGCGGCCGAAGTTGCAACGGCACGCGCCAGGATCGCCGCGAAAACGTCTGCTAGCGCGGTCGAGCCGAAGCGCCGTTCGCTAATTTCCGATTCGATGTCGATGCGCCCAGCATTGTGTGCGTCGTACAGATCCGTGATGAGACGCGCGTGGTTCTCGCCGAGTCCTGCGCCGTGGAGCATAGCGGTCCATTCGTCACGCGGCACTTCGTAGGCCGTGATCTGACGGTGCGCCAGTTCGCTAAGCGTGCGTGCGACGTCCAACGCGCTGACGCGCGCTTCACCTTCAATACTCACCACCCGTGGCGACACCTTCGCCGGTCTGTCGTCGAGCAGTAGTTCGGCGGCCAGCGAGCCGACGTCCTGTGCGGCGACCGTCGGAAACAGCTTGCTCAACGGATGATGAAGGCTCGGCAGCACGCCCTTTGAGAGCGCGATCGGCAGCAAGCGACCCCAGTTGTGCATGTGTTCCGCCGCGCGCAGAAATATCAACTGCGAGGCAACCGGTGCAAGCCGGGTTTCGATGTAGTGAAACAGCGTCGTGATGCCGGTACCGCTCGCGTGTTCCGCGCCGTAGTCGGAGAGCGCGAGCAGGCGTTGCGGCGGGTTGGCGCGCAATGCGCCCGCGCTCACGTCGATCATGCGCCGCATCGTGGTGACGGGATTGGCATCTGCATGCGGCACCGGGCACAGCATCTGTACCGCATACGCTCCTTCGATAGCGCGCGCTACCGAGGTTGGGTCGAGCAGATCGGCGATGGCGATTTCGCAGCCGATGTCCGCTAACACGTCGCCCTGCCTGGGGTTACGGACCACCGCGCGCACTTCGCGGCCCGCCCGGCGCAATGCCGCGGCGCTCACTCTGCCTACATTGCCTGCTGCTCCAAAGATCACAAACACGTTGAGCTCCTTCCTGGGTCGGTATGCCGCCATCTTAGGGAGGCGGAGAAAGGGAAACGCGCGGGCGCGGATCGTTGTGAGCAGATTCGGATGATTGTTTTGCCTTGCGGCGGCGCGGCATGCAAGTTGATGCGATGCGAGCCCAAGCAAGGCCTCGAAAAACGCAGCACAATGCACGGATGTTGGCCGCCATCCACAAGAGGACGCAATGAATGCCGTGACACCGTTACCGCAGTCGCACAGTGGTTCCCGCATCGCATTGCGCTCCAGCAAGGCACTCGGCTGGTTGGGCTTTGGGGCGGAGTTGGTCAACGTATCGGCCGGGCTGCACCGGATACCGGCGCTCAAGCATCATCGCGTGGGGGTGCATGTCGGCGCACCGGTTAAAGCGCGTTGCCTATGCAACGAGCGGCGCTATTCGCGGATTCAGGCGCATGGCGATGCGGATGTGATTCCCGCGGGCCTCGACGGCCAGTGGACCGACGAATCCGCCTGCACGATTTTCAGTGTGTGGATCGACGAAGACTTTGCGCAGCGGACCATCGAACAGTTGGAATTGAAGACGAGCGAAGCGCGGCTTCGTCCGCAATTCCAGATGCGCGACCCGCGTTTTCAGCATCTGGCGTGGGCATTGCGCGCCGAACTCGAAGCCGTCGATGCATCAGATCCGCTTTACGCCGAGAGTCTGTGCACGGCGATGGTGGTCCGGCTGATTGGCAGCGCGCCGCTGCTCGACAAGCTCGAGAGCAAACGCCGCACGCTCGCGCCGAAGACTGCCGTGCGCGTGATCGAGTTTATCGAAGCGCACCTGGATCAGCGCCTCACGCTTGACGAACTGGCCGCGCACGCCGAATTGAGCGTGCCGCATTTCAAGGTGCTGTTTCGTGAAACGCTTGGGATGCCGGTGCATCAGTATGTGGTGCAGCGGCGAGTGGAGCGGGCGAGAGCGCTATTGCTCCAGGGCAGGCTGAGCGCGAGTCAGATCGCGCTGGAGACGGGCTTTGCGCATCAGAGTCATATGGCGCATTGGATGGGGCGGTTGTTGGGGGTTACGCCGCGGGAGCTGGTCAAAGCGGGGGCGAATCCAGACAGCATGATCGAACTCGAACCCTTCAATGCCCGCCGCATCGCTGCACCCGGTTAAACCCGGCTAAACCCTGAACCCGTGCCGCAATACCCAGTTTGGAGCTCCCGCTCTATTGCCCTCAACCGATTTCCATAGCTAAATGCGGACTTCGCAACCGGAGGCCGTCACATGTCGAAATCGAAGGGTTCTCGCATCGTCGCCTGGGCGATCGCGGCTGCTGTCGCCAATGCTCCGCTCGCCGTTCTTCTGACACTCGCCACACCAGCCGGCATCGATCGCGCGGTCGCGGCGACCTCAACCGCCGGCACAGACGATTACGCGGCAACCCGCTATCCGATCATCCTCGTGCATGGCCTCACAGGCACTGACAAATACCTCGGCGTGCTTGATTACTGGTACGGCATTCAGTCTGATCTCCAGCAGCATGGCGCAACCGTGTATGTCGCGAACATCTCGGGCTTTCAGAGCGACGACGGTCCCAACGGCCGCGGGGAACAGTTACTCGCTTACGTCAAGCAGGTCCTGGCTGCAACCGGCGCGCAGAAGGTCAACCTGATCGGCCACAGCCAGGGTGGCTTGACCTCGCGCTACGTCGCGGCCGTCGCGCCGGAACTCGTTGCATCAGTCACCACGATTGGCACGCCGCATCGCGGCTCGGAGTTTGCGGATTTCGTGCAGGACATGTTGCAAAAAGACCCCACTGGTCTTTCGGCACCGATCATCGGTGCCTTTGCGAATATATTCGGCATCCTGACGAGTAGCACTCACAACACCAACCAGAATGCGGTAGCCGCGCTGCAAACGTTGACCACGGCAAATGCCGCGGCCTATAACTTGCGCTATCCGAGTGCCGGCCTGGGTGCGCCTGGTTCGTGTCAAACCGGCGCGGCGACTGAAACCGTCAACAGCAACACGCATCTTTTGTACTCGTGGGCGGGTAGTGCGATTCAACCGACCTCGCTGTTCGGCATTCCAGGCGCCACCGACACCAGCGTCGCGCCCATTGATTCCGCCAACCTGCTCGATCCGTCGACGCTCGTTTTGTACGGCACGGGCGCGATCATGCTGAGTCGCCAGTCGGGGCAGAACGACGGCCTTGTCTCGGTGTGCAGCGCCCTCTACGGCAAGGTGCTCGGCACCAGCTACAAGTGGAACCATCTCGACGAAATCAACCAGTTGCTCGGTGTGCGCGGCGCGAATGCAGCGGATCCGGTGGCCGTGATCCGCACGCAGGCTAACCGGTTGAAGACGCAAGGCGTGTGAACGGATGCGGCGATTGGATCGGCAGCGGGGCAGTGCGCGGACGCAGTGGCTGATTTTCGTCGCGGTGGGCGCGGTGTCGGCGGGCGCGGCGTTCTGGCTGAACCGCCCGCCGCCCGCGCATGACGCGTCGGCGCTGCACGCGGGGAATGCGGCGAGTTCCGCGCATCCGGCGCGTGCTTTGGGTCCGGACCCGGCCGCCAGTGCTTTGGCGGCCGGCACATTGCCCGCTTCGCTCGAAGGCTCGTCACCGCCACCTTTGCCAACCGATGGCCACGGCCACCTCGCGCGCACGCATGCGGTCCGTGAATTCTTCGATTACTTCCTGACGACGCAAGACGAAATCTCCGCCACGGCATTAGATGCATTGATGCGGCGCCAGATTTCGGCGCAACTCGACGGCACGCCAGCCGCCGACGAAGCGGTGACGGTCTGGCAGCGCTACAACGCGTATCTCACGGCGCTCGCACAATTGCCGCAACCCTCGTCAGACCAAAGTCAGAGCGGTGCAAAGCTGGACCTCGACGCGCTGCAACTTTCGCTCGATCAGCGCGACGCGTTAGGCATGCGGCTCATGGGCGAATGGAGCGAGCCGTTCTTCGGCGCCGAATCGCAGCAGCAACACACGGATGTGGCGCGTCTGCGCATTGCGTCGGATAGCGCGTTGAGCAGCGCACAGAAAGCGGCGCGTCTCGCCGCGCTCGATGCGGCATTACCGCCGGAAACCCGCGCGGCCCACGAGCGCGCACGCCAGCAGCAGGCCGCACTCGACGCGATCGGTCAGGCGCAGAAGCAGGGCGGTTCGCTCGATGCGATGCGTGCGCAGATCACACAGACGCTTGGGCCTGAAGCGGCAGAGCGCGTCGTACACATGCAGCAAGCCGACGACGCCTGGCAAGCGCGCTATGCGGACTACGCGAGCCAGCGCGCCCAGATCGAGAAGCAGGATTTGCCGCCTCAGCAACGCGAGGTGCAGATCGTGCAACTGCGTCAGCAGTTCTTCAGCAATCCGAGTGACGCCATGCGCGCGGCGTCGCTCGATCGCGGGAGCGGTTCAGCGAACTGAACGCTCTGTCGCGGCCTGGGTGACCTCCTAGCCCGGCGCCGCGCCCGTCAACTGCGAATACACGTCGTGCGAGAGTTGCAACAGCACCTTGCGATCGATCCCGCCTGACACCGCATAGCCAAAGTCACCGTCGACCCAGTAGAACACGTTCACCGGCCCGTCCTGATACAGCTTGAACGCCGTGGTATTCGCGTTCACCTGCCGATGCGAAATGCACAGTGTCACGCGTTCGCCGTTTGGCCCGCGATACATGAATTGCGCGGTCGGTCCATCGGCGCCGGGCAACAGGCGGCCGCCCGACAGGTTGAAACCGCTCTTCGAAAGAATCGGCGGATGCACGTTGGTGCCGAGCCGGTTGGAGAGCCACTGCACGAAATCCTGTTCGTGATCGGCATTCATGTCGGCCGGACGGTCGACGGCGGGCATATAGACCACATGCGCCACCGCGGCTTGCCGTGCAAACACCTCGGAACTATCGGCGCTGACAGGGCGCGTGTCCGAGTGACTTGCAGCCGGCGCCACGACATCCTGCCCCATATGCGTGCCTACGCCGATGCCCACGCCCATCACCAGCGCCGCAGCCATTCCGGCGAACTGCGGCCAGTTGGCGGCAATGCGCCAGCGGCGCGCACGGGCCGGAGGCGTCTGCAGACGCTTGGGCACGGGTTCGCTCAGCACGCGGTCATAGCGTTCATGGAACATGTTGTTCAACGAGAAATAATCGCTGACGCGTGTGGCCAACTCGGGGTTCTGTTCGAGCGCGCGCTCCACCTCGACGCGCCGTTCGTCGGACAGCGTGCCGTCCACGTAGGCGTGCAGATCTTCTTCGCCGATCGGCGTGTGTTGGTTGCTCATCGCACCACCTTTAATTTTGCACCGGGCTGCGTGCCCGCCATCAATGCCCGAAGCCGCTCGCGTCCGCGCGAAAGACGCGACATCACTGTGCCGAGGGGGATGTTCAGCGCGAGCGCCACGTCCGCATAGCTCATCTCCTCGAGGCCGACCAGCAGCACGACTTCGCGCTGCTCCATGGGCAGGCGCTGCAACGCATAGTCGAGGTCGCGCATTTCCAGTGAACGGGTCTGATCGGACGGCACGGCAAATTCGCTTTCGGGAACGCTATCGTCGTCGACCGCCACGTGGACGGCGCGCGCCGACGCCTTGCGCGCCTGATTGGCGAACACGTTATGCATGATCGTGAACAGCCACGCACGCAGGTCGGTGCCGGGCTGGAACATGCCGGTGCGGCCAAGCGCGCGTTCGAGCGTGTCCTGCACCAGATCGTCGGCGAGATCGCGATTGTTGATCAGCGCTCGCGCATAGCGCCGCAAACGCGGCACATGCTCCATCAACTCGTCACGGACATCCATTTTTTATCCCAATCGTGGGGCTTCTCGTGGCCGCCGGGTAGGCGCCGTCGGATGAATCACCACACGTATGCGAGGTGCAAACACGCGTGGACGAATTTTATTCCGTTGTTTTTTGCGGCGTTGCAAAAACCTGGCGAAGACCTACCGCATGGTCATCACGTCGGTGGCGCGCATCAGCCCGTGGGTACGGGCGTCGCCGGCGACCACGAAGCGCTGGCGCTGCGCCGTCCAGGTCAGCAACCGGATCTCGCCGATGCGGCGGGCGGTCCACTGCGGCTGGGCCGGCGCGAGCAGTGCCAGAGTGGAAATCACCACGACGGGGCGGTTGTCTCCGTTCAGATAGATGTATTCGCGGGCGCGTTGCAACGGGCCAGGCGATAGAACCCTTTGATCCACGAGTCGCAAGCCGATCGCGGCGAGCTCCGGAGCGGACACGTCGGTTCGCGTCGGCGACGCGGCGGAATACGGTGCGGCGGTGGCTTCCGCCAACGCCATCACAGCGGCATTATTGAGCGCCTGCTGGGACATCTGGGTAGCGGCGAACCATCCGCTTGCAGCCGCCAGTGTCAGAACGAGTGCCGCGAGCGCATTCGCCATCTTGCCCGGACGCCTTGCAGCCTTCAGCCGGCCGAGCGCGCCGCGCCATCCTCCGGCACGATTCGACACGGGCTCGTCGGTTGTCTGGAAAGCCTGCTGCATCTGCGTATTCAGCCTGCCATAGAACGCCACCCGGCGCGCTTCGGCCGGATCCTGGCCCAGATAGTCCCGCAGAAAGGCCGCGCGTTCCGGCGTCAGCGTGCCGTCGGCATAGGCCTGAATGTCGGCTTCGGAAAGCGGCGGGCCGGAGGGGATGTGGGTTGTGGTCATGGTATGGGCGTTCGTCGGATTACAGCTATCGAGCGGCGAACACAAGCAAATGTGGGTTTATTCCCCATTCGAAATATGTTTTTTGCGTATCGCCAAGGCAGGAATAAAAGCCGCAAAGCCGTGGTTCTCCCTCATGCAAACCCGCACAAAACTCTCTGGAGTTCATCATGAAGAAGATCGTTTTTGCCGCATTGTCCATGGTCGTTCTGGCTGCTTCGTCGAGCGCATTTGCAGAAGGCAAGACACGTGCTCAGGTGTACCATGAATTGATCGAAGCCCAACAGAATGGCCTCGATTTCATCACGGATTCATCGTATCCGGATGTGAATCCCGTCTTCGCACAGCAGGTCGAGCATCAAAAAGAAGCACTCGCCGCAAAGGCGGCCGCCGCGAGTCACGTTGCGAGCGGCAGCGTGGCAGTGGACGGCGTAAATTGAAGGGATCGATATCCGGCGCGCGTCTCGAACGGACGCGCCGGATATCGAACGGAATAGATCGCCGATTTCGGTGTTTGCCGATGAGTGCATCTTTCCGCGAGCCAAGGAGTCGTCGTGACAAAACCATCCGTTCCCAACGCTGAACCCCGATGTGTGCCGTGCCGGCTCGCCGCGATTGGCGCGGTCGTTGCAGTCCTTGCAGGCGGCTTTGCCTATACGGCAGGCTGGCTGACACCTGCGCGGCTCACTGCGCCGCGATTCATCAATACATTCGAAGCAGTGGCAGGCCAGCCGCATCCTGGCTACCGCCGCAACCATGCAAAGGGCCTGTGCGTGGAGGGTTATTTCGACAGTAACGGCGATGGTGCGGTGTTGTCTCGCGCTGCGGTGTTCGGCGCCGGGCGCACACCGGTCACTGGGCGTTTTGCGGTGCCGGGTGGTAAGCCGTCCGCGCCCGACACCAGTTCACCGGTGCGCAGTATGGCCTTGCTGTTCCAACTGCAAAATGGCGAGCAGTGGCGCACGGGAATGAATTCGACACCTGTATTTGCTGTTCATACGCCCGGGCAGTTCTATCAGCAACTGATTGCGGCGAAACCCGATGCCGCGACCGGCAAACCGGACCCGGCGAAGCTGAAAGCTTTTTACGACACGAATCCGGAAACCCAACCGTTTCGTGCGTGGGTGAAAGCGCATCCGCCGTCGTCGAGTCTGGCGAACGCCGCGTATTACAGCATCAACGCATTCTGGTTTACCGACAGTGCGGGCAATACTCGTGCCGTACGTTGGGCGATGGTGCCCGAAACGCCGTATGCGCCGATCTCCGATGCCCAAAAGGCCGAGAAGAATTTCCTCGAGGCCGACCTCGACCAGCGCCTGCAAAGCGGACCATTGCGCTGGCATCTGATTCTGACGGTCGCGAGACCCGGCGATCCCGTCGACGACGCCACGATGCAATGGCCCGACGATCGTCAGCATATCGACGCCGGCACGCTGGTGATCGATCACACGACATCGCAGGAAGACGGCACGTGTCGCGACGTCAACTTCGATCCGACGATCTTGCCCGCGGGCATCAAGCCTTCGAACGATCCATTGCTCGCCGCACGCTCGGCGGCTTACGCGGTATCGTACAAGCGCCGCACGCGCGAAGAAGCGTTGCATCCGGCGATTCATGAAATGCAAGCAAACGGAGGCCACTGATGAAGCTGGCGCACTCACATTTCAGTTCGCTCCAGCGCATCCTGCATTGGACGATGGCGCCGTTGATCGTCGCGATGCTGTTCATCGGGGTGGGGATGGTCGCGACCGTATCGCGTGTGCATATCACGCTGATCGCGATTCACAAGCCGCTCGGCATTGCGCTGCTGCTGTTGGTGATCCTGCGCGCGAGCGTGCGTATGAGGCGCGGCAGTCCGCCGCTGCCGACAGACATGCCCGCGCCGCAGCGCATCGCCGCCAGGCTGTCGCATCTCGTGCTGTATGCGCTGATGGCGGCGATGCCGTTGATCGGTTGGGCGATGCTATCCGCAGCGGGATATCCGGTCACGCTTTATGGCCCGCTGCATCTGCCGCCGATCGCGCCGCATAACGTCGAACTGTTCGCGGTGCTGCGCACACTGCACACATGGCTTGCGTTCGTGCTGTTCGCCACGGTGCTGCTGCATCTCGCGGCGGCGTTGTTTCATGGATTGATCCGCCGCGATGGGGTGTTTTCAAGCATGGCGCGCGGTGGGCGTTAGCGCTTCACCCGTTCCGAGCGCGGATCGTAGGGCGCCTTCAGATGCACGGTCGCCGGCAGCAGATCGCCGGCGACGTCGATCATGTATTGGCCGCTGGTCAGATACGCTGCATCGGCAACACCATCCGGATTGTTGATATAGCCCATCGCGACCGGACAGCCGAGCGTGTGCCCGAAGGCGGCCGAACTGACGAAGCCGACCGGCTTGCCGTCACGCAGAATGGCTTCGCCGCCCCATAGCATGCGATCGGCGGCGCCGTCGGCGGTGAGCACCACCATCCGGCGGCGTTGCGGTTCGGCGCGCATTTTCAGCAATGCGTCGCGGCCGCGGAACGGGATGTCTTTGTCGAGCTTGCAGGCAAATGACAGACCCGCTTCGAACGGATTCGTATCCGGCGTCAGTTCGCGGCCCCATGCGCGATAGCCCTTTTCGATGCGCAAAGAATCGATTGCATAGTAGCCCGCGTTGACGAGGCCGAACGCCTTGTCCGCAGCGTGCAGCGTTTCGTAGACACCCACTGCGAATTCCACCGGCACGTACAGCTCCCAGCCGAGTTCGCCGACGTAGGTGAGACGCGTGGCGCGCACCGTCGCGTAGCCGAGGTCGACCTCGCGGCTTTGGCCGAACGCTAACGCCTCGTTGCTCCAGTCCGCCTTCGACACGCTTTGCAGCAGTTCGCGTGAGCGCGGGCCCATCACGGCGAGCATGGCGTATTGACCGGTGACGTCGACCAGGGTGCAGTGTTTGTCGTGCGGAATCGCTTTTTCGATGGTGTCGAAATCGCGCGTGGTTTGCGCGGTGCCGGTGACGAGCAGATATTGATCGTCGGCGAGGCGTGTCAGCGTGAAGTCGGATTCGTAAGTGCCGCGCTCGTTGAGCATGCCCGTATACACCGTCGTACCTGGCGGCACGGCGACGTCATTGGCGACGATGCCTTGCAGCACGCTTTCCGCATCGCGTCCTTTGACGAGAAATTTGGAGAATGACGTCATGTCGAATAGCGCGACGCCTTCGCGGCACGCGCGGTGTTCCGCGCCGCTCCATGGCAACCAGTTCTGCTGACCGAACGCGTATTCGATCTGCGCTTCGGCGGGTGTCGGCGCGAAAAAGTTGGCGCGCTCCCAGCCCATCTTGCTGCCGAAGGAGGCGCCGTCATCGCGCAGCAGCGAATACAGCGGCGAGCGGCGAAACGGCCGCGCGCTGTCGAGTTCGCGATTCGGCCACGGCATCGCGTAGTGCAGGCCGAGCGTTTCCTTCACGCGGTCGTGCAGCCACGTGTCGTTGCCGTTAAAGCGCGCAAAGCGGCGGATGTCGACCGGCCACAGGTCCATGGTCGGTTCGCCCGCGACGATCCATTCGGCGAGCGCCATGCCCGCGCCGCCCGCCGACGCGATCCCCATCGAATTGAACCCCGCGCCGACGAAAAAACGCCGCAATTCCGGCGCTTCGCCGAGCATGAAGTTGTTGTCCGGTGTGAACGACTCCGGGCCGTTGTAGAACTGCTTCACCTGCGCCGTTTCGAGCGCGGGCACGCGCTGCAGTGCATTTTCCATCAGGATTTCGAACTGATCCCAGTCGTCTGGCAGCAACTGGAATTCGAAATTCTCCGGGATGCCGTTCATGCCCCACGGTTTCGCGTTCGGCTCGAAGCCGCCCATCACGAGGCCGCCCACTTCCTCCTTGAAGTAAATGAAGCCGTCCGGATCGCGCATGACCGGCAGGTCCGGATGCACGCCGGCGATGCGCTCGGTGACGATGTAGTAGTGCTCGGCCGAGTGCAACGGCACGGTCACGCCGCACAGGCGGCCAACCGCCTTGGCCCACTGGCCCGCGCAATTCACGACGATATCCGCGCCGATTGTGCCTTCCTCGCCGTCCTTGTTGCGCCACGCGAGGCCGCTGACTTCGCGCGCGCCGGTCGTGCTGTTGGTCTTGTCTTCGAGAGCGGTGCGCGTGTGAGTCGCCGTGACGCGGGTGTTCTCGACGATGCGTGCGCCGCGCATGCGGGCGCCACGGGCGAGGGCCTGGGTCAGATCGGTGGGATTCGCTTTGCCGTCGCCGGGCAGCCAGACGGCGCCGAGCAGGTCGTCGGTGCGCATCACCGGCCATAGCTCGCCGGCTTCCTGCGGGCTGATTACGTCGCACGCTACGCCGTAGGCGCGCGCGACGGCGGCGGTGCGCTTGAGCTGGGTCATGCGCTCGGCCGTGCGGGCCACCGAGAGCGAGCCGCATTGCTTCCAGCCGGTCGCGAGACCGGTGTCGGCTTCGAGTTCGGCATAGAGCGCGGTCGAGTAGCGGATCAGCCTGGTCATGCTCTCCTGGGCGCGCAGTTGGCCGACGAGACCGGCCGCGTGCCAGGTCGTGCCGCACGACAACTGGCCTTGTTCCAGCAGAACCACATCGGTCCAACCCAGTTTGGTGAGGTGATAGGCGACCGAGCAGCCAATGATGCCGCCTCCAATGATGACAACACGGGTGTGGGCAGGGATGGATGTGGACATGCGTGGAAATAGGTTGAATTAATGCGCATAGATTGCAACAAAACTTGGCAAAAAGCAATGATCGATTTGGTTCGCGTGCGATCAAAGGAAGCGGCGGATGCGCTGGCGATAGACGGCAGCAGCTTTTTCACGCTACGAGAATGGCAAGACCCGGCCGCCGCTCGCGCTGATCAAGCTCCTGAAGGTGCTGGATCGGCACCCCGAGTTGCTGGCGGAAGTGAGGGCAACGTGAGCATGGCCGCCCAGTGTGTGGGTTCGTATGGAAATGCATTGAGTTTGCTTGGCGATTAATGAGGGTGTTTGCTAGACTGGGCGCCGTCATCCCGGTCTCCCTCTTATGTTCTCCACGCAACGCCAAGCCGAAATTCTGCGACTCGTCCGCGAACAGCGCACCTGCACGATCACTGATCTCGCCGGTCGCTTCGAGGTTTCCGACGAGACCATCCGCCGCAATATCAAGCCGCTGATCGCCGATGGCCTGCTCATCAAGGTCCACGGCGGGGTCATGCTGCCGGAGCGTCTCGACGAGCCGCCGTTCCAGCGGCGCATGGTGGCCAGCCGCGAGGGCAAGCAGGCGATTGGCGCGCGCATCGGCGAGCTTGTGCGGGACGGCGACTCGCTGATTCTCGAGGGCGGCACGACCTGCCTGCATATCGCCCACGCGCTCGCCGCGCGTTCGCAACTCACGGTGGTGACCAATTCCATCGAAGTGGCCCGCGTGCTGGCGCCGCGAAACGGTAATCGGGTATTCATCACGGGGGGCGAACTACGCGCCGACGACTCCGCGGCGGTCGGCGACAGCGTGCTGGGTTTCCTGCGCCAGTTCCACGTGCGCTACGCGATCGTCTCGGTCACCGCTATCGACATGCAAGGTCGTTTCATGGACGCGCTGCCCGCCGACGTGGCGTTTTCGCTCGCGGCGTTCGCGCAGGCCGAGCGGCGCGTGGTCGCGGCGGATCACGCGAAATTCGGCCATAGCGCGCTGGTCCACGCTTTCGGCGCGGATGCGGTCGATCTGCTGGTGACCGATGAGGCGCCGGCTCCCGCGTTAGCTCAGGTGTTTGCAGCAGCGTGCCTGGAAGTCAGTGTCGGCGCGGCGCTCCAAGCCGAGCCAAGCCAGGCCATTCGCCCCTAGGAGTCCGCGCGGCAGACAGAATTTGAGCCTCCGGAGTTGACGCCAGATCGGGCGGCGTCAACTGCGATTGCAGTTTTGCCCGCCAGTGCGCGCAAAAATGGTTTGCCCGGGGGCGAAATCAGGCAAACTTGCCCCCTTCCGGGCTTACGCAAGTTTCATTTTCGACATTCTGCGCAGGTTCAGCGCCACGCAGACGAGCTTCCACTCGGCCTGAGCCTTGGCCAGTCCGCGCATGCTGAATTGTCGAAATCCGAGAACGCTTTTTACCCAGGCATTCGGCGGTTCGGACAGCCATTTGCGCTTTCGATAGGCCGCCTGAGTTTGCGCAGAAGTAAACTTTTCTGCCATCGCGGCGCACAGCGGGCGCTTCAGGGCATCGACCCTCACATCTTTCTTGCCCTCGCGTCCGGGCGCCACAATCAGCTCGGCGGGATGCTCGCGCAATTGCTCGAACGTCGCTTCCGACCGGTAGCCCGCGTCGGCAAGGACTTGCCTGGGATTGGCGCCAGCGTCACGCAGCACGGCAGCAAGAACGCCTGGCAACTGGCCGCTGTCGGCGGCACTGTTACCCAGTTCGGCCGCGACGATGATGTGGGCCGTGTCGTCGACGGCAGCCTGGGCATTGTAGGAATAGTCGAAGCCGCCGCCGGCGTGCTTCATGATCCGGCTTTCCGGGTCAGTAAAATTCTCCTGGGCGTCGGGCTTGGGCTCGCCGAACCTGTACTTGAAGCGCGACTTCTTTTTCGGCTTGTCGCCGCCGTCCGGCGGCGTGTCGTCGTCGCTACGACCACGCGCGATATCGGCCTGGCGCTGGCGCTCTTCCAGACGCGCACGCGCAGCACGGATGACCGCAAGCCGGTCCTCGCGCCGCGTGATCTCGGCCGGAATATCGAGTTCAGGCTCGTTCTTCTCAGCGTCATCGGCCACTTTCGCTTTTGCCAGCAGCGCATCGATCTGTTCTTTCAGTTCAAGCTCGGCTTTCTTCATCCGGTCGTAGCTCATCGCCTTGTGGCGCGAGGCATTGGCCTTGATCTTCGTGCCGTCAACGGCAATCGTCCCGAGCCTGATCAGTCCGCACTCCCTGGCCAGTTTCACCACCTGCACAAACAGGTCCGACAGTTCTTTGAGGTGAAAGGCGCGGAAGTCGCACAGCGTCCGGTGCGCCGGATAGTTGCCCGCCGCCAGGACCCGGAACGCGACATCCTCATGCAGCTTCCTGGCCAGCTTGCGCGACGAGAACACGCCGGTCGCATAGCCGTACACGAGCACCTTCACCATCATCGCCGGATGAAAGGGCTGGTTGCGCTGACCACCGCCGGCATACCGCGCATGGAAAGCGGAGAGGTCGAGTGAGTCCACCGTGTCGCTGATGTAGTAGGCAAGGTGCCCTTCGGGCAGCCAGTCTTGCAGCGCGTGGGGCAGCAACATCTGCTGCTGCGGCTCGTAGGGGAGATAGCTTGTTGTCATCTGCTAACAACGTTTACCCTGCCCGACCGGATGACATCAGACTTCTGCCGCGCACGCTCCTAGCCCCACCTTCAAATCTGTCTCCACAGCCCTTTGCCTCCAACGCGTAAAATGGCCGGCTACCACAGGCAACCTGTGCCGGGCCGAAACCGCGCCGGCAGGCGCGACCCATCGCCTGCTGCGCCAATATGCGTCCGCGCCCGGTCATTGTTGCCGGCTTGAAGAGGAATGGACCCTGATGTCGTCAGTTTTCTTTGATCGGGAACGGATTGCGGAATGGCTCGGTGACCAGACTGTCGCCAAGGCGCGTTCGGTCGGCGCCGTCACGAACGTGAAATGGGACGGCGCGACGCTCAGCGGCTATGTGCAGGGCACCCGCGTGCTGCCGTATCACACGCGGGTGCGGTTTCGCACCGACGGCCGCACACCTTGGGCGCAGAGCGACTGCAGTTGCCCGGTCGGCCGCAACTGCAAGCATGTCGCCGCGCTGCTGCTCGCAGAGCTCGAGTATCACGACGAGATGGACCACATCACCCACGTCGACATCGACTCGGACGAGCTTCCGTCCACCGGCTACCCGGAGACGCCGTCTGGAATGACAGCACAGCCGGCATCCGGCGTGCGTCCCGAACTGGTCAGCTGGCTGGAGCGTTTTCGCGCGCGCGCCGAGGCCGCGGATGCGGTCGCCCAGAAGGCGGGCGCCGCGCGCACCCAAACGCTGGCTTACCTCCTGAACTGGTCGAACTTCCAGATGCGCCATGAGGTGGTGTTGTACCGGGCGCACTGCCATCCGGACGGCACGATTGTCGAAGTCGACGAGCCCTGGGGCAACGTGGAAGCCGCCTTACTCAAGCAACCCAGGTTCGTCTCCGACGAAGACCTGTCGATCCTGCGCGGTCTGTGGCTTGGCCGATCTCGCGAGGACTTCGGCCAGTTCATTCTGCGCGGCACGAGCGGCGCGGAGATGCTGCAAAAGCTGATCGCCACGGGGCGCCTGTTCTTCGAACTCAAAACGGCGCCGGGGCAGGAGGGGCCGATGCCGCTGTCGCGCGGCGCCGATCGGCCCGGCCGGATCGAATGGGAGCCGCTGGCGGACGAACGCCTGCGGCCCGTCCTGTGCACCGAGCCGCGCGCCACCATGGTGCTGCCCACTGAGCCGGTCTGGTACGTGGACGGCGTGGCGAATGAAGCGGGCATCGTCGAATCGTCGTTGCCGTTCCAGCAGTTGCCCGATTACCTCGCCATGCCGCCGATCTCGCTTGCCGAAGCGCCGCTCGTCGCCTCGGTGCTGCGCGAGATCGCTCCCGACTTGCCGCTTCCGCCGACGCACGACGCCTCCTCGATTCGCGTGATCGACGTCGATCCCGTGCCGGTGCTCACGCTCAATAGCCACGCGCTGCCGTCTGCGGCCAAGGCGGGGCAGCGCAAGTCCGAAGCGGTTGAACTGGCCGGCGTCAGCTTCGATTACGACGGCGTCAGCATCAACGTGGACAGCAGCGTCACGCTCGTGCCCGTGCCGGGCGGCGACGTCATCCATATCCGCCGACGCTACGAAGCCGAAAAGAAGCGCCTGCTCGAACTGCGCAAGACCGGGCTGCAGAAAGTCCCGACCAGCCGCGTGTACGCATCGCGGCTTTTGCCCGATACGATGCTCGGTCTGCCCGATCCCGAATCCTGGTCCGCCTTCGTCAACGACGCCGTGCCGGACCTCGTGAGCAAAGGCTGGCGCGTGACGATGGCGCCGGAGTTCCGCTACAACATCATCGAGATCGACGCGATCGACGGCACCGCGCATCAGGCGGGCGACGGCTGGTTCGATCTGGAGATGGGCATCCGCATCGGCGAGCGCAATGTGCGGCTCGAGCCGCTGCTCGCCGATCTGTTCCGGCGCGACCGGCGCTGGCTCGGCGGCGCGCTCGAAGCCATCGCCGACGACGAGCCGATCGAACTGAAGACGGAAGAAAACAAGCGTCTGCGTTTGCGCGCCGACCGCCTGAAGCCGGTGGTGCGCGTGCTGGTCGACCTGTTCGACGCGCTGGGCGGCACGCTAGCGGAGGGCGCGCCGCTGCGCGTGCCTTCTGTGGATGCGGGCCGGCTCGAAGCATTGAACGGCACGGGCCGCTGGCAATTCCAGGGCGACGATTCGATTCGCCAACTGGCGCGTCGTCTGCAGGCCGGCCCTGGCTTGCACGAGGTGCCGGTACCGCCCGGCCTGAAGGCGGAGTTGCGGGCGTATCAGCATCAGGGCCTGAACTGGATGCAGTTTCTGCGCGAACACGATCTGGCCGGCGTGCTTGCCGACGACATGGGTCTCGGCAAAACTGTGCAGACGCTCGCGCACATCCTCGCAGAGAAAGAAGCCGGGCGGCTCGACCGCCCCGCGCTGATCGTCGTTCCGACCACGCTCGTGCACAACTGGCGCGAGGAAGCGCGCCGCTTTGCGCCCGAACTGAAAGTGCTGGTATTGAACGGACCGCAGCGCAAGGAGCGTTTCGGGCAGATCGGTGAGCACGAATTGATTCTCACCACGTACGCGCTGCTGTGGCGCGATCAGAAGGTACTCGCCGAGCATGACTACCATCTGCTGATTCTCGACGAGGCGCAGTACGTCAAGAATGCTACGACCAAAGCCGCGCAGGCGATCCGCGGATTGCGCGCGCGGCATCGGTTGTGTTTGACGGGGACGCCGCTGGAAAATCACCTCGGCGAACTGTGGTCGCAGTTCGACTTTCTATTGCCGGGCTTTCTCGGCAGCCAGAAAGATTTCACCAAGCGCTGGCGCAATCCCATCGAGAAAAACGGTGACGGCGTGCGCCGTGCGTTGCTGGCGCGCCGCATCCGGCCGTTCATGCTGCGTCGCCGGAAGGACGAGGTTGCGAAGGAGTTGCCGGCCAAGACTACGATCCTTTGTTCGGTGGATCTGGAAGGCGCGCAGCGCGACCTTTACGAAACGGTGCGTACAGCGATGCAGGAGCGGGTGCGCGCGGCGGTCAGCGCGCAGGGTCTCGCGCGCAGCCACATTATCGTGCTCGATGCCCTGCTGAAGCTGCGCCAGGTCTGCTGCGATCCGCGTCTCGTGCGGAAAATCCACGTTGACGAAAAGCCGCTCGAACCTGGCGAGAAGCGTGGCAAAGCGGGAAAAACCGAAAAAGTCGAAAGAGTCGACAAGCTCGAAAGAGGAGCACGCGTTGCGCGTTCGGCCAAGCTCGATTTGCTGCTGTCGATGCTGCCCGAATTGATCGAGGAAGGGCGGCGCGTGCTGCTGTTCTCGCAGTTCACCGGCATGTTGTCGCTGATTGCGGAAGCACTCGAGGAAGCCGCGATCCCGTATGTGATCCTGACCGGCGACACGACGGACCGCATCACGCCGGTCGAGCGTTTCCAGCAGGGCGAGGTGTCGCTGTTCCTGATCAGCCTGAAGGCCGGCGGTGTAGGCCTGAACCTGACCGCCGCCGACACGGTGATTCACTACGACCCGTGGTGGAATCCCGCCGCCGAGAATCAGGCGACCGACCGCGCGCATCGGCTCGGGCAGGACAAGCCCGTGTTCGTCTACAAGCTGGTTGCCGCGGGCAGCATCGAAGAAAAGATCGTGGAGATGCAGGAGCAGAAGGCGGGACTCGCCGACAGCATTCTCTCCGAAGACGCCGCCGGCGCCACCAAGTTCTCGGACGACGATCTCGACGCGCTATTCGCGCCGATGCCGGAGATCGAAGGCGGGCGGTGAGATTGTTGGGCCGGCGCTAACGCCCAAACGCGCCGGATTCCCCACCCAATGACCCAAAGCTCAGATTTCAATCAAACGATCTGACAATCTTTAAACGATTTATTTTGAGACTGTTCCTATACTCACTCGCAAATTGTCAATCGCCGTTACCCGAATGCGGGCCACGGCCGCCCATGACAAAGGCAGACGGGGCCAATTACCGTGCGGGCGAGACCAACTGACCCGAGTAACGACCCACCGAGGTCGATTTCAATAACAGGCAGAGCCTGAGAGACTTTTGGGGAAATCCCAAAGAACGGTTCGCCATGACCGAACCGAACGGAGTCAGCCGGATAGCCGCGTAATCGCGTCCGGCAAAAGAGCGGCCAATTTCGATTATGATGATCTGC
This sequence comes from Paraburkholderia sp. BL23I1N1, assembly GCF_003610295.1. Taxonomy (NCBI): domain Bacteria; kingdom Pseudomonadati; phylum Pseudomonadota; class Betaproteobacteria; order Burkholderiales; family Burkholderiaceae; genus Paraburkholderia; species Paraburkholderia sp. BL23I1N1. Next base: position 5,746,076 of record NZ_RAPV01000001.1, on the reverse strand, counting down.
CCCCCCCTCGTATTGAGCGCGCTAAAGCCAAAAATACGCGCTAATTTCGAGACGGTATGGCGGCAGAATTGAACGGGGCGCGAGGCAAGGGACCGTTAATCGAAAAAACGTGCAGCCGCAGATGAAAACAGGAAGCTGGATCGACGGTGCTAGCGCCGTCATCCTGGTCATCTGCCGGCTCGCCGGCCATCAGTTACGAAGGACGATGTCGCATTGCGGGGTTTTATGAGAATTGCAGTCCTGGATGACGATTCGGCGCAAGCCGACCTTGTTTGCCAAACGCTGTCGGCGGCTGGCCACGTCTGCCATGCTTTCGGCGCGGGCCGCGAACTGGTACGGCAGCTGCGGCGCCAGACCTTCGACCTGCTCGTGCTCGACTGGAACGTACCCGACATGTCGGGCGAAGAAGTGCTGCGCTGGGTGCGCGAAAGCCTCTCCGAACGTTTGCCGGTCCTGTTCATGACGAGCCGCGGCCGCGAAGTCGATATCACCTCGATCCTTAACACCGGCGCGGACGATTACGTCGTCAAGCCGGTCTCCGGGGCGGTCCTGCTGGCGCGTGTCGGCTCGTTGCTGCGCCGGGCGTATCACCTGAAGCCGCCCGCGGCGAAAGAAGTTTTCGGCGAATTCGAGTTCGATCTGAGCGCGAAGCACGTCGTGGTGCGCGGCGTGACCGTCGCCGTGACGGCAAAGGAATTCGAACTCGCGCTACTGCTGTTCCAGCACCTGAGCCGGCCGTTGTCGCGCGCGCACATTCTCGACGTGATCTGGAAGCAGGCGACGGACATTCCCTCGCGCACGATGGACACGCACGTGTCGATGCTGCGCAGCAAGCTCGGCTTACGCCCGGAGCACGGCTATCGCCTGACGCCGATCTACGGCTATGGGTACCGGCTCGAGCGTATCGAATCCGGCACGTCGCCGATGGTCGACGAAGAACGCCCCGAAGCGGGGGACGCGTGACGGTTTCTTTCGATGGAGTCGTGCCCGGTTGCGCAGGCTTACCGGGGCGCCGCGCCGGCGCGATGCTGGCGGCGGCTGGCCTGATCGCGATGACGTGCTTCGCACCAATACCGGCGGATGCGCAATCGTCCCGCGCGCCGAAGCCACGCACCAGAACGACTACGCCAGCCTATGTGTCCTACGTGACGCACGACGGCGACACGTTGTACGAAATCGCCGGCCGCTATCTGCGCGACGCCGGCGATTGGGCTTTGTTGAGCCGCCTGAATCACGTGCCTGCGCCACGCCGCATGCCGGCCGGAATCGCGCTGCGTCTGCCGGCCGACAGGCTCAAACAGGATTCCGAATCGGCGCGCGTGATTGCGACGAGCGGTCCGGCCGAGCGCGCTTTCGGCGAGAACCCTTACACGCCGCTCGCGGCGGGCGCGACGCTCGGCGAGGGCGATCGCATCCGCACGGGCCACAACGGTTTTGTCACGCTGGAATTGCCGGACGGCTCGCACGTCACGATGTCGCAAGACGGCCAGCTCGACATCGAGAAGCTGCGGCGCACCGTGCTGACTGGCGCGGGTGATCGCGTGCTCGAATTGCGGCATGGCGAAGTCGATAACCAGGTCACGCATGCCACGAAAAAAGACGACCGCTTCCAGATCCGCTCGCCATCGGTGGTAGCGGGCGTGCGCGGTACGCGCTTCAAGGTCGCCTACGATGGCGACGCGCGAACCACGGCGGTGGAAGTGCTGGACGGCGCGGTCGGCGTCGATCCGGCCGCGGCCGGTGGCCAGGCGTTTGCGCCGCCACCCGGCGTGCCGCTGCAGGCGTCCGCGCAACTCGTCAAGGCACGCTTTGGCAGTATCACACGGGCAGGCAGCGCGATCGGCGCGCCCGTGGAGTTGCTGGCTGCGCCGTCGCTCACCGAGCCGGCCATAGTGCAGGACGGCAAAACGGTCGCCTTCGACCTCGTGCCCGCCGAGCGCGCCGTGGCCTACCGCGTCCAGATTGCACGCGATGCCGATCAGCTCGACCTGATCCGCGATCTGCGCGTGAGTGCGCCGCACGCGGACTTCGGCGAGCTGACCGACGGCACGTATTTCGTCCGCATCGCCGCGATCGACGCGAACGGCCTCGAAGGATTGCCGCAGGTGTATGGCTTCGAGCGGCGTCAACTGGGTCTGGCGGCATCGGCGGGCCCGCGTGCCGGCAGCCGCGACTATGAGTTCCGCTGGTTCGTCAGCCGCTCCACGGTCGAGACGCGCTTTCGCTTCGTGCTCGCCACGACCGCCGATCTGCGCCATCCGCTCGTCGACCGGACCGATCTGACGGGTGGCCAGTTCGTCGTCAGCGACCTGCCGGGCGGCGTCTACTACTGGACGGTCGTCGCCGAGCAATTCGAGAACGGCCGCTTCTATGAAAAGAGCAGCACGGTCCGCTCGTTTACGCTTGCGCGCTGACGCTGGTAGATTCACGGGACCGGGCCAATACGCCAATAACCCGTCGTCTCCATAGCTCTCAACCACGTCACGCCTTGCCGAACCCACCCACGCGCCTGAGCCTCGACCCGCGCGCCCGTCTTGGACGGCGCGCCGGACGCCGCTTTCTGCTCGAATGGGTGGGGATTGGCTGCCTGGGCATTGCAGTCATTCTGCTCAGCTCGCTCGGCCGCTTGACCGCCAGCGTCGACAACCTGGTCTACGACCGCTTTCTGAGCCTGCGTGCGCAAACCGTTGCTGCGCGACATCGTGGTGCTCGAAATCGACAACGCCAGCATTGCGCAGCTTGGCCGCTGGCCGTGGCCGCGCAGCGTCCATGCGAGGTTGCTCGAACAGATCGCGAAGGCGAAGCCCGCCGCCGTGATCTACGACGTGCTCTTTACCGAAGCCAATCCGGAAGACGCCCAGCTCGCCCGCGCAATCGCCTTGAGTCCCACCTATTTGCCGATGCTGCTGACTCCGCCGGACAGTGACGGCCGGCGCGTCGCGATCGAACCGGTGGCGCCGCTCGCGCAAGCGGCGGCCGGGCTGGGGCATATCAACCTCGAGGTGGACAGCGACGGCATTGTGCGCAGCGTCGCCCGCTTCGAAGGTGACGCGGCCTCGCGCTGGCCGCAATTGATGGTGCCGGTCGCTCATGCGGTCGAGCGCGGTGCGCTGCAATTGAAAGACCGGCCGCGCAGGCCGTTGTCCGGCGCGGCGGCGGCCCAGTCCCATGCCAAAACCAATGACGAAGGCGAAAGCCGCTTCCTGATCCCCTTCGGTCTGAATGCGCAGAACTACACGAAACTGAGTTTCGCCAGCGTGCTCGCGGGCAACGTCCCAGCGGACCAATTGCGCGGACGCATCGTGCTGATCGGCGTGACCGCCTCCGGCTTGTACGACCGCTTTGCGACACCGGTGTCCGGCGAGCTGGGACCGCTGCCCGGCGTCTATATCCACGCGAACGTGCTCGATACGCTGCTGACCGGTCGCGAGCTCGAGCCTGCCGAGCCATGGGTGCTGTTCGCGGTGTCGCTGCTACCGCTCGCCGCGCTGCTCGCCGGCTTTCTGGTGCTGTCGCCGCGCCGCTCGATGCTGCTGACCGTCGCATTGGGCGCACTCGCCACGGCCGCCAGTGCGGTCCTGCTGTACGGCGCGCGGCTATGGATGTCGCCGGTGCCGGCGATCTTCGGTCTGATCGTGGTGTACCCGATCTGGAACTGGCGGCGCCTCGAAATGACGATGGCTTATCTGCGCGAGGAGCTGCAACGCTTAGCTGACGAGCCGCACCTTCTGCCGGAAACGCCCCAGCGCCGTCGCGAGTTCGGCGGCGACGTGCTGGAGCAGCATATGGGGCTGATGGCGCAGGCCGCGCAGCGCGTGCAGGACATGAAACGCTTCGTGTGGGACAGCCTCGACAGCATGCCCGAGCCGATCCTGGTGAGTGACGTGCAGGGTATCGTGCTGATCGCAAACCATGCCGCCAAGGCGCATTTCGCGCACCTCGGGGCCCCGCTGCCGGAAGGCCGGCCGATGCGGGAGGTGCTGGACGGGCTCACGCTTGTGAAGACTATCGACAGCGGCGCGGCGTCGGACGCCGAAAATAATCTGCTCGCGCATGCCCAGTGGCCGGCGCTGCTCGATCCCGCGCGCAGCGAGTTCGCCGCGCTGATGGCGCAAGGCGTCGAGGTGCGCGACGCCCATGAGCGCGACCATCTGCTGCGCTACGCGAATTGCACGAATGAGCAAGGTGAGACGACGGGCTGGATCGCGGGTCTCGTCGACGTCTCGGCCTTGCATGCGGCCGAGCGTCAACGGGAAGACGCGTTGCGGCTGCTGTCGCACGATATGCGTTCGCCGCAGGCATCGATTCTGGCGCTGGTGGAGATCGAGCGGGCGCGCAGCGAGCCGGTGCTGGCGCGTGGCCTGCTGGAGCGCATCGAACGCTATGCCCAGCGCGCGCTGACCTTGGCCGACGATTTCGTGCAACTCGCGCGCGCCGAATCGCAAACCTATGTGCTCGAACCGGTGAGCATGACCGAGTTGATGATCGACGCGAGCGACGAGGTCTGGCCGCAGGCCCACGCCAAACGCATCACGCTGCAAACCGATACGGACGACAAGGCGGCTGGCGGGGAGGACGAGGGTCACTGGATCTGTGCCGACCGCTCGCTGATGACGCGCGCGCTCGTCAACATTCTGAACAATGCGGTCAAGTACAGTCCGCCGGACACGCGGATCACGTGCAGCCTGAAGAGCCTCGGCACCTCGAGTGGGCATGCGCAGGCGGCCGCAGCCGGCGCGGTAAAACGCGTGTCGTGTACGATTCGCGACGAAGGTTACGGTATTCCCGAGGAGCAGCAGGCGGGTCTGTTCGAGCGCTTCCGGCGCTTTCACGAGACGGAGCGGCCGGAAGTGGGCGGTGCTGGATTGGGCATGGCGTTCGTCAAAACCGTCGTGACGCGCCATGGCGGCGATGTCGATGTGGTCAGCGCGCCCGGCAAGGGCACGGCTTTCACGATTTCCCTGCCGGCACTCGACGACTCGCAATCCGATTCCACCGCAAGCGCGCGCTCATGACCTATGAACCCTCACCTTATCGAAGCGAGAAGCTGGTGAAAGCGATATTGATCTGTGCCGTGCTGGTCGCGGCTAGTCTGACCGGATGCGCGGGTTTGAACGCCGACGTGCATACGGCGAACCCTTCGGCCGTGCTGCAGGGCGAGCGCACCTACACGATTGCGCGCATGCCGTCGCAGGACGCCAGCGTGGATCATCCGCAATTCGAAACCCTGCTGCGCGACGAGCTGGCGAAGAACGGCTTCACCGATACGGCGGGCCAGTCCGCGCACTATTTATTGTCGATTGCGTATGACACGCGGCCGGCCACGGTCAGCGTGGGCGCGAAGGATTGCGCACTGGGTACATGCGAGCGCTCACCCGAACCGCCGTTTTCGCTGTTCGGCGGACGTGCTTATCAGCACGCGTTGTCGCTGCGGTTTTTCGAGCGGTCGAGCGGACAGGAAGTCTACAAAGTGAGCGCGGCCAGTAGCGATCGCGACGCCGATCCCTTGCACGCCATGCCGTTGCTCGTGAAAAGCGCGCTGGCTAAATTTCCGTTCGATGCGCCACCCGACTGGCGCGTGAAACTGCGCACCGATCCGACGGGTGGTGTGCCGGAGGTGGTTTCGCTTAAGCCTGTTCAGCCTGTTCAGCCGTAAAACACCACCTCATTCCGGCGCTTTATAGTCTTCCGGCCAGCGGTTTTCGAACACGCAATCGGTGAGCGGCATACGGCTTGCCCAGTGCTCGGTTTCCAGCATCGGTTCGCTATAGAACTGATCGACGTGGCCGAGACACAGGATCGCCACGGGCCGCGCGCCCTCGGGCATATGCAGCAACCGGCGGACAGTGTCGACGTCGAACAGCGACACCCAGCCCATCCCGAGACCTTCCGCGCGCGCGGCCAGCCACATGTTCTGGATCGCGCACGCCACGGAAGCCAGGTCCATCTCGGGCAAGGTGCGGCGTCCGAAGATGTGCCGCTCGCGGCCGTCCATCAGCGCCATCACCAGCAGTTCGTCGCACTCCAGCATGCCTTCCACTTTCAGCTTCATGAACTCTTCGCGACGCTTGCCGAGTGCGTCGGCGGTGGCGAGGCGCTCGCTTTCGACCGTTGCGTGCAAGGCCGTGCGCAAAGCCGGGTCGGTGATGCGCGCAATGCGCCAGGGCTGCATGAAGCCGACGCTTGGCGCGTGATGCGCCGCGTCGAGCAGGCGTTGCAACACGGCAGGGTCGACCGGATCGCGCACGAAGTGGCGCATGTCGCGCCGTTCGTAAATCGCGCGGTAGACGGCTTCGCGCTCGGAATCGTTAAAAGGCTTCGCCATGGAACAGGGCGGCCGTGAAGGCCGGGTTGGAGGGCCAATAAGCATGCATATACGTCGCCACGATCGACCCGGCGCGAAATACGGCCTCGCCGGGGGCATCGCCGTGTGGCCGGGTGGCTGAACGCAGCGGCGTGAGCGGCGTTGTCAGCTTCGAGTAATGAAACGTGTGGCCGGTCATAGGACCGTGCAGACTGTCGATCTGTTGCATGCCGAGCGCGGTGAAGCGCGTTTGCATTGTGGCATGACCGGGCAGCAGGCCGAGCATCGGCGTGCTGACGCCGTGCGTGTCGGTGAGCCGGTCGAGCAGATAGAGCATACCGCCGCATTCGGCGACGACCGGTTTGCCGGCGGCCGCGTGCGCGCGAATCGTGGCGGCGCTGCGCGTGTTGCCCGCCAGCAAGGGCGCGTGCAGTTCGGGATAGCCGCCTGGCAGGTATAAGGCGTCGGCGTGCTCCGGCAGGGCTTCGTCGGCGAGCGGCGAGAAATAGTCGACCTGCGCGCCGAGCGCTTCTAATAGCGTGACGTTGGCCGGATAGATGAAGGAGAACGCGGCATCGCGCGCAATGGCAATGCGCTTGCCTTGCAGAAGCTGCGGCAGTGCCTCCGGTGCGCGCACGCTGAATTCGACTGGCGGCGGTAATTCAGCCAGCGCGGTGTGCGCGAGCGCATCGGCGGCGCGATCCAGACGCGTGTCCAGATCGGCGATCTCCGCGGCCTGGTGCAAGCCAAGATGACGATCGGGCAACTCGATTTCGTCGTCGCCGCTGATGGCTCCACACCAGCGCAGCGCCGGCGGCAATGCCTCTTCGAGCATCTGCGCGTGCCTTGGCGAGCCAACGCGATTGGCGAGCACACCGTAAAACGGCAACTGCGGCCTGAATTGCGCGAGGCCGAAGGCGACCGCGCCGAAGGTCTGTGCCATCGCTTTCGCTGATATCACCGCGAGCACCGGCACGCCGAACGTGGTTGCCAGATCCGCGCTGCTCGGCGTGCCGTCGAACAGACCCATCACGCCCTCGATCAGGATCAGATCCGCTTCAGCCGCCGCTTGCGCGAGCAGGTTCCGGCAGGCCGACTCGCCCACCATCCACAGATCGAGCGATAGGACCGGCGCGCCGCTGGCACGCGTCAGGATCATCGGGTCGAGAAAGTCGGGGCCCGTCTTGAACACGCGCACGCGCCGGCCCAGCCGCCGGTGGTAGCGCGCGAGACCCGCGGTGATCGTGGTCTTGCCTTGACCCGACGCGGGCGCGCTAATGAACAGGGCGGGGCAGGCTACGACGGAAGTCCCCTCCGACATTGCTCAGAACTCCACGCCGCGCTGCGCTTTCACGCCTTGCTCGCGATACGGGTGCTTGACGATGCGCATTTCGGTGACGAGGTCGGCGGCTTCGATCAGCGCGTCGGGCGCATGACGGCCGGTCACCACCACGTGCAGCATCTCCGCGCGCGCGTTCAGCACGGACAGCACTTCGTCGAGCGGCAGGTATTCGTACTTCAGCACCGTGTTGAGTTCGTCGAGGATCACCATCTGATAGTCGCCGCTCTCGATCATCCGGCGTGCTTCGGCCCAGCCTTTGCGCGCGGTGGCGATGTCGGCGTCGCGATTCTGGGTGTTCCAGGTGTAGCCGTCGCCCATCGTGACGAAGTCGCAATTGGCGATTGCACCGAGGAAGTCGCGCTCCGAGGTGTGCAGCGCGCCTTTGATGAATTGCACGACGCCGAGGCGCATGCCGTGTCCAAGCACGCGCACGGCCATGCCGAAGGCGGCGGTGGTCTTGCCTTTACCGGTGCCGGTGTTGACGATCAGCAGGCCTTTTTCGACGGTGGCGCTAGCCTGTTTTTTCTCGTGGCCTTCGCGCCGGCGTTCGGTCATGCGTTGATGCGATTCGGGATCGGTCTTCATGAAGGGTCCTGTTCTTGAGGGGCGTGGTTTGTCTGTGCGCGGACGGGCTGGGCGGTGGTCGAGGCTATCGCTACCGTGATGCCGTCGTGGATCGTTTTGCGTACGAGCAGCCGCGCGTCGGCGGCGTTGGGCGCAATCGATCCTTGAGCTGAGGCGACTAATGCAACCGGTGCATGCGCCCCAAGACGCGCGCTGGTCGGATCAGATCTTTCGGCCGCCGCGGCGAGCAACGCGCAAGGCTCGCAGACACCGTCGATGCCGAGATGCTCGCGTGCGGCTGCCGACGGATCGTCCACGGAAATCGCCGCAATCTGCGCGCGGCTGAACAGCTTAAGCGGTAGCGCGTGACGTGCGCAGAATTCGAGCAGGCCGGCTTCGTGCGCTTTGGTTTCGATCGAGGCAATCGCGCCGATTTCATCAAATGCGTGTGAGCCGAGCGCGGCACGCACAGCGGTTTCTATCTGCTCGGCCGAGCTATGCAAGCGACAACCGATGCCGACGGCGAGTGTTTTCATTGCGTGTCCAGCGCGCCGACCGCACCAGTTTTCACAGCATCCCGCGCCAAAGCCAGCGACGCCACGCCACCGATCACCACGATCGCCGGCGAGCCGAGTCCGGCGCGCGAGACCGCATTCGCGAACTCGCCGAGTTGCGCAAGCGCATGCCGTTGCTCGGGACGCGTGGCCGATTCGATCGCCGCACACGGTGTGTCGGCGCTCATGCCGGCGGCGAGCAACGCACCGGCGATATCGTTCAGCCGACGCATGCCCATGTAAATCACTAGCGTCATGCGTGTGGCAACGAGCGCGGCCCAGTCCGGTTCGCCGCTGCCGGCGCCGTGTCCGGTGACGAACACCACGCCTTGCGCGTAATCGCGATGCGTCACGGGAATACCGATTGCCGCGGGCGCCGCAATCCCGGCGGTGATGCCGTTGATCACCTCCACGCTAATGCCCGCTGCACGCAGCGCCTGCTGTTCTTCGCCACCACGGCCGAACACGAACGGATCGCCGCCTTTCAAACGCGCGACGCTGCGCCCGGCCTTGGCGTGCTCGAGCATCTGCGCGACGATGCCGTCCTGCGGCGTCGACGGATGCCCGCCACGTTTGCCGACGTACACGACCTGCGCATCGGCGCGCGCGAACTGCAGCACGTCGGGGTTCACCAGATCGTCGACCAGCACCACATCGGCTTGCGCGAGAGCGCGCGTTGCCTTGAGCGTCATCAGTTCGACATCGCCGGGGCCAGCGCCGATCAGCCAGGCGCGGCTCATCGCGGCGTGCACGGCGCGCGCCATGTCGTGACAAGCGGGAGCGGGTGAGGCGCGAGGAGGCTGGGGGCGGCGGATATTGAGGTCATGCGGCGCTACGGATTATTTGTCAGACAGTGGCATCAAAAACGCATGCGCGATGCGAAAGCACCGCGGGTCGCTTACCGTTGCAGGGACAGCACAGGTCGAGCGCGGCGAGCGCAGCCTGTTTCCCGTTTAACTGCACATGCGAGCGCATAGGTGGGCGCCAAATGCGCGCATACGATAGCACAGGGCAGGCCGCGCCGGCACTGCGGAAAGGCCCTGCCGCGCCCCGCGTTTCCTTGACGGCACAGGGCGCTCGGCCTAAACTCGCACGCACTTTGGTGCTCGTGTGCGCGCTCGTGCGCATGCAGTTAAACGGGAAACAGGGGGCCCACCTGCAACGGACCGGGCCAACCTGTGCTGCCCCCGCAACGGTAAGCGAAAAGCGGTGTCGGGTTGATTGCCTGGCGCCGCGGAGCCGGCTTCGATGTCCACGCGCAAGGCCGCGTCGGCATATAACCACTGGGCGAGAAACCACTCGTCCGGGAAGGGGAAGCGGCGCTTTCGCCAGCCCGGATACCGGCCAGACTACGAAGAACGACCTCCGCGGGGATGCGGTGGCGCGTTCATGACCTCATTCCCGTTTTCTGTTTTTCTGTTGCTTTGGCAACGCCGTTATTCGTCCCCGTGTGTGGTTTTTGTCGTGACCTGGTCGTTGCTTGGCGCATGCGCCTCGTTGCCCCGGCCTATAGAGACAAACGAGACAAACGCGCGGACGCGTCGGTGTGCATGTGCAACTCCTACGGATGGACCTCACGATGCAAACTCAAATGCGCAAGATCCCCGTCACCATCGTCACGGGCTTTCTCGGCAGCGGCAAGACCACCCTGCTGCGGCACATTCTTCAGCATGCGGGCGGCAAGCGCATCGCGGTGATCGTCAACGAGTTCGGCGAACTCGGCATCGACGGGGAAATCCTCAAGGGCTGCGGCATCGGCTGCGATGAAAACGGCGTCGAAACTGAAGGCCAACTGTATGAACTCGCGAACGGCTGTCTGTGCTGCACCGTGCAGGAAGAGTTTTTCCCGGTGATGGAAAAGTTGGTTGAGCGCCGCGAGCAGATCGATCACGTGCTGATCGAAACCTCCGGTCTCGCGTTGCCGAAGCCGCTGGTACAGGCGTTCAACTGGCCGCAGATCAAAAACAGCTTTACCGTCGACGCAGTCGTCACCGTGGTTGACGGCCCGGCTGCGGCGAGCGGCCAGTTCGCCGACAATCCGGTCGCCGTGGATGCGCAGCGCAAGGCCGATCCGAATCTCGATCACGAATCGCCGCTGCACGAATTGTTCGAAGATCAATTATCGGCAGCCGATCTGGTGATTCTGAACAAGACGGATTTGCTCGACGAATCGCATCAAGCGGCTGTCGAAGCCGTCATCCGCGAAGAAATTCCGCCTCAAGTGAAGATCGTGCGCGCGCAGATGGGCCAGCTCGATCTGCATACGTTGCTGGGTCTCGAAGCGGCTTCTGAAGAAACGATCCACTTGCGCCACGATCACCACGGTTCGGCTGAGGATGCCGATCACCATCACGACGAATTCGATTCGGTCGTGGTGCACGCGAATGTTGCGTCGCGCGAGGCTGTGATCGCAGCGTTGCAAGGGCTTGTCGAAACGAACACGATTTACCGCGTCAAAGGTTTCGCGGCGTTGCCGGGCGCGGCGATGCGTCTGGTGATCCAGGGCGTGGGCCGACGTTTCGATAGTTACTTCGACCGGCGCTGGCAGGCGGGCGAAGCTGGCGAAGGGCAGCAAAGCCGCTTCGTCCTGATCGGCGAGGACATCGACCAGGCCGCGCTGCAACACGCATTCGACGCCGCCTTGGGCGCCGTGGCGAACGCCCAGCCGCAACAGGCGTAAACGGTCATGCATCTGCTGCGCACCACGCCGGGCGGTTTTGTCGACGATACGCAAGGCGTGATCCGTATTGATCAGCGGCCCGCCGATATCGTGGTGCTCAGTTCCGCCGATACCACGCTGTCGCTGCTCGCGAGCGTGTTTCCTCGTCTGGGCGAGGGGTTTCCGAGCGTGCGGCTCGCGAACGTCACGTATTTGCGGCAGCCGGCCTCGGTCGATTTCTACGTCGAAGACGTGTTGCAGCATGCGCGTGTCGTGGTGGTCGATCATCTCGGCGGTGAGGCGTACTGGCCGTACGGAATCGAACAGGTGGTCGCCCTCGCCGAACGCAAGCAGCAGACGCTCGCGATGTTCTCCGGCGATCTGCAGGAAGATCCGAACCTGCTCGCGCGCAGTACCGCGGACGCCGATCTGTGTCATCAGCTATGGCGCTATCTGCGTGAAGGCGGCCCGAAGAATGCCGAGGCGTTTCTGCGCTGCATCGCGTACCGCTCGCTTGGCTGGGGGCGCGAGCCTGCGCCGCCGCGCGCACTGCCTGCCGCCACGCTCTACCATCCCGAACGCGATACGCCGACGGTGGCCGACTGGCAGGCGCGCTGGCGTCGGGGCGCGCCGGTCGCTGCAATTCTGTTCTACAAGGCGCATCTGCAAGCGGCTAATACAGTCGTGTTCGACGCCCTTATCGATGCGCTCGAAGCACAAGGGCTAAATCCGCTGCCGATCGCGATTACCTCGCTGAAAGACGCGATGAGCCGCGACGTTGTGCAACAGTTATGCGCGCAGCACGACGTCGCGCTGGTGCTGAATACAACCGCATTCGCTGCGTTCGCCATCGACGATCCCGAACCGCTCGCGCTCGCCGGCGACGCACCGGTGATGCAGGTGATCCTGAGCGGCGGCAATCGCGAAGATTGGGTCAAGGACAATCAAGGCCTCAACTCGCGCGACATCGCCATGCATATCGCGCTGCCTGAAGTGGACGGACGCATCATCACGCGGGCGATCAGCTTCAAGGGCCTCGCCTATCGCTGCCCGCACACCGAAGTCGATGTGGTCCGCTATCAACCGGACCTCGAACGCGTCGGTTTTCTGGCCGAACTGAGCCGCCGCTGGTGCCGCCTGCGCACGCTCGACAACACGCAGAAGAAACTCGCGCTGATCCTCGCCAACTATCCGATGAGCGAAGGGCGGATCGGCAATGGCGTGGGGCTCGATACGCCGGCATCGGTGGTCGGCATTCTGTCCATGCTGCGCGATGGGGGTTACCGGTTAGGCGATTTGGCCGCCGATGGCGACGCGCTGTTGAAGAAACTGACCGAAGGCGTGACCAATGATCCGGTTGTACGTGACTTGCGGCCGGCGTTGCAAAGCCTCGCACTCGACGACTATCTCGTGTATTTCAACGCGTTGCCCGCGGAAGCCCGCCATGCGCTGAACGGACGCTGGGGTTCGCCCGAGCAGGATCCGACGTTGCGGCGCGGCCGCTTCATGATCGCGGGGTGGCGCTGCGGCCAGGTGTTCGTCGGTATTCAGCCTTCGCGCTCGCGCGAGCAGGGCGATTACGCGAGCTATCACGACGCTGAACTCGTGCCGCCTCATGCGTATCTGGCGTTCTATTTCTGGCTGCGTCATCAATTCGGCATCGACGCGGTCGTACATGTTGGCAAGCACGGCAATCTCGAATGGCTGCCGGGCAAGAGCGTCGCGTTGAGCGATGCCTGCTGGCCCGATCTGATTCTGGGGCCGATGCCGCATCTGTATCCGTTCATCGTCAACGATCCGGGCGAGGGCAGTCAGGCGAAGCGCCGCGCGCAGGCTGTAATCATCGATCACCTGATGCCGCCGCTCACGCGCGCCGAAACGTACGGGCCGTTGCAGGACCTCGAACGCCAGGTCGACGAATACTATGAAGCGCTGATGGTCGATCCGCGCCGCTCGAAGCTGTTGAGGCGCACCATTCTTGCGGCGATCGTCGAACATAAGCTGCATCACGAGCTCAGTTTCACGGAACCGAACGGCCAGGACGATGAAGACGCGCTGCTGACGCGCGTCGATGCCTGGCTGTGCGAGTTGAAGGAGGCGCAGATTCGCGATGGGTTGCACACGTTTGGGCAATCGCCCGCCGGAGTGCAGCGGCGCGATACGTTGCTGGCTTTGGGACGCTTTCCGGTCGGCGATGGCCAGGGCGGCAAGGCCGGTTTGATCGATGCGTTGGCGCGCGATTTGCAAATGGATCATCTGTTCGACCCGCTGTCGGTGGATTGGTCGGCGGCGTGGGAGGGTCCTCGTCCTGACGTGTTGCAGCAGGTGAGCGACGCGCCGTGGCGACACTGTGGCGATACACGCGAGCGTTTGGAGCTGCTGGCGGCCGAGATGTTGCGTGGCGTGTGTGGTGATGAAACATCCGACACGGCGCCCGCGAGCGGGGCGTTGCCCCAGGCCGAACGTGTGATCGAACGCCTGCGTAACGACGTCTTGCCGCGGCTCGACGCTTGCGGTCCGCAGGAAATGCTGAACCTGAAGCGCGGCCTCGAAGGGCGGTTCGTGCCGCCGGGTCCGAGCGGTTCGCCTTCGCGTGGACGGCCCGACGTGCTGCCCACCGGCCGCAACTTCTATTCGGTCGATACGCGCGCCATTCCGACGCAAGCGGCGTGGTCGCTCGGTTTGAAATCCGCGCAGCAATTGATCGAACGGCATTTGCAGGAAAAAGGCGACTATCCGCGCGCAATCGGGCTCTCGGTATGGGGCACCGCAACCATGCGCACCGGCGGCGACGACGTCGCCCAGGCACTCGCTTTACTCGGCGTGCGGCCGAAGTGGGCGCCTGGCAGTCATCGCGTCACCGACTTCGAGATCATGCCGATCGAGGTATTCGACCGGCCCCGCATCGACGTCACGTTGCGCGTGTCCGGCTTTTTCCGCGATGCCTTCGCGAACGTGATGCATCTGTTCGATGCTGCCGTGCAGGCGGTGGCCGAACTCGACGAGCCCGAAGACCTGAACCCGATCCGCGCACGCGTGCTGCGCGAACGCGACGCGCTGATTGCGCGCGGCATGGACGCCACCGAGGCACGCAAGCGCGCCGGATGGCGCGTGTTCAGTGCGCGACCCGGCGCGTATGGCGCGGGCTTACAGGACATGATCGACTCGCAGCAGTGGCAAACCGACGCCGATCTCGCGAACGCCTATCAGGCGTGGGGCGGATACGCGTACGCGCAGAAAAGCGCCGGCGAAGAAGCGCGCCATGCATTCGGCACGCGTCTCGCCGCGATGGACGTCGTGCTGCAGAACCAGGACAACCGCGAGCACGACCTGCTCGATTCGAACGACTATTACCAGTTCCAGGGCGGCATGGCCGCGGCAGTGCGGCACCTGGCGGGCGATCAGCCTCAGATCTATCACGCCGATCACAGCAACCCGGCCGCGCCGCGCGTGCGTACGCTGCATGAAGAGATCGCGCGTGTGATCCGCTCGCGGGTGGTCAATCCGAAATGGCTCGACGGCGTGAAGCGTCACGGCTACAAAGGCGCCGCCGAAATCGCCGCGACGGTCGACTATCTCTACGGCTACGATGCAACCGCGCGCATGATCGCCGATCATCAATATGCGCTTGTCACCGATGCTTATCTGAACGACGCCGATACGCGCGAGTTCTTGCAGCGGCACAATCCGCACGCCATGCATTCGATCTGCGAGCGTCTGCTCGAAGCGATGCAGCGCGGATTGTGGCAGGCGCCCGGCGACTATCGCGCGCAAGTTGAACAGCATCTGCTTGCGAGCGAGCAGCAGATCGAAGGAATGCAAACATGAACGCTGCGACCCAACGGCCCGTTTTTCCCTTTGCTGCGCTGATCGGCCAGACGCCGTTGCAGCAGGCGTTATTGCTGGCCGCGATCGATCCGGGTCTGGGCGGCGTGCTGGTGAGCGGGCCGCGCGGCACGGCGAAATCGACCGCGGCGCGCGCGCTCGCCGAGTTGCTGCCGGAAGGGCAACTGGTGAATTTGCCGCTCGGCGCGAGTGAAGACCGTTTGATCGGCACGCTCGATATCGAAACCGTGTTGCGCGACGGCTCCGTGCGCTTTTCGCCTGGCTTGCTTGCGAAAGCGCATCGCGGTGTGCTGTATGTCGATGAAGTGAATCTGCTGCCCGACGCGCTCGTCGATGCGTTGCTCGATGCCGCCGCCAGTGGCGTGAATACCGTCGAACGCGATGGTGTCTCGCATAGTCACGATGCGAGCTTTGCGCTGATCGGCACGATGAATCCAGAAGAAGGAGAGCTGCGGCCGCAACTGATCGATCGATTTGGAATAATGGTCGAGTTGCAGAACTGTTTTGAGCCGCAGGTGCGTCAGCAGATCGTCAAGGCACGTCTGGCGTTCGATCTCGATCCGCAGGGTTTTCGTGCTGGCTATATGCACCAACAGGGAACATATGTTCAGCGGATTCGTGCGGCGCGTGAAGCACTGCCGCAACTCGGCTTCGACGACGCCGTGCATGCGCATGTCAGCGCGCTGTGCATCGACGCGGCGGTCGATGGCTTGCGTGCCGATCTTGTGATGTTGCGCGCAGCGCGGGCATTGGCGGCACTGGAGCAGGCGGCTGCGGTTACTACAGAGCATGTCAGGCGGGTTGCTGAGGCGGTGCTGGCGCATCGGCGTCACGATCGCGAAACGCGTGCGGGGGGTGACGCTCGCGAGAGCGAAGCGCCGCGGCAGACTGCCGACGATGTGGACGCCGCATCTTTGCAACCTTTGCCAGACGCCGCTGCTACCGATAGCGATTGGGGTTACTTGCCACCGCAGCCCACGGGCGTCACGCAGGTCAAAGGCGTCATTCCGCTCAACGCAAAAAAACGCTGAGCCATCGGAAGGGCGCCGCCGCTGACTCGCGCAGCGGTTTTCGATGGCGGCAAGGTGCCGGCGCAGGTTCGCGTAGCTGTTTGCAAGGTGCGCCGGGCAAACGCATTGCATGGCTGCCGACGCTCACGGCGAAGCGCCGGGATACGCTGCGCGCCGAGCATCTGCGTTTCGTGCACGAGGCGCCGCAAGGCGGTGTGCTGCATTGTTTCGTGCTCGATTGTTCCGGTTCCATGCTTGGCGGGCAGCGCCTTGCACTCGCCAAGGGTCTGCTGATTACGTTGTTCGACCGCACAAGCGCCGCGCGCGCCGAGGCGGCGCTGGTGTGTTTTGGCGGTGCCGGCGCCGATCTGCGTTTCGGCCCCGCTGTGCCGCGCTGGTGGAACGAGCGGTGGCTGCGGCCGGTGGGCGGAGGCGGTGGCACGCCGCTCGCGTCCGGTGTGCGTCGGGCTGCGCAGGTACTGGAGCGCAGCGCCCGGCGCAAGCCCGCGCAGCAGCGCTGGCTGTGGATCCTGACCGACGGCCGCAGTGGCGATCAGCCGGCGCGGCCGAGTCACGCGGATGAGGTGGTATTCGTCGATTTCGAGTGGGGAGCGATACGGCTCGGCCGCTGCCACGCGCTGGCCGATGCATGGGGCGCGGCGCTGTTTACGCCGGATGAACTGATCGCCTGAGCGGTGCGCTTTCGCGCGCTTATTTCAAACCGTTGGACCAGTACTGCACATCGTCTTGCCGGTCGAAGACGAAGACTTTCATCGCCATCTGCTGCGCGACGTCGAGTTGATCGAGTTCGAGGCCATGGGTCGACGGCTCACCCGGCGCGCTGCCTTTTTGCACATTGCGGATGATGACGGTCGTTTCGATCTCGGTTTGCAGCTCCGCCGATTTGAGGCAGAAGGCGACACGCAGCCGTTCGCCCACTGCGCCCAGTGTCCACGAGGTGGTCAGCGACATGCCGAGTGCGCTGATGCTTCTGGCGAGGCCCAGACCTTCATATGAATTGCCCGCTTCGCCGATGCCGAAGCGCACCGCGAGATGCGCATGGACGCGGATCGACTTGCGTTCGCGCAGGCGGCGGATCACACCGGGTTTCGACAGGACCACGTAGTCGAACGGGGCGCGGCACACGGCCTCGACCGTGCAGACGAAACGAAACACGGCGTGGCTCGCGATGGCGACGATCTCGATGTTTTCACCGAGACTTAGCGGGAGGATGCGGCCATCTTGCAGTGGCGGTGTGACGAAGAGCGCGTGGTTGGGCGCGAAGCCGATGATGCGGCATGGATGCATCGGGGCGCCGCTGCCGAGCTGGGAGCGCACGCCGATTAGCGCACCTATGGTCAGGTGCATGTCCTTTAATGTGAGGCTGCCGGTGGTGTCGGCGGGGTGGTGGTCGGGTTGGAATTCTGGTTGCGTGCCTGTGTTTAGCAGGTCGCCGCGGTGCGGGTGGAAATTGTCGAACAGGAATTTGCGCTCGTCCGTGGTCGCCAGGATGGTGCCGCTGGCGAAGAGGAGGGTGCCGTCGGAGTCTGCGATTGGCCAGGGGAGAGGGGCGCCTACTGGGATGGCTTCTGGTGTCAGGGATGGGGCTGCGGCTTGGGCCGCTGCTTGCGGTTCTGGCTGGGCTTCGGCGCGGGCTTCTGCTGGGTTTTCCATGGTCGGCTGCTAAATACGTGGCGGGATTACTTGTTTACGGCTGCGATTGGGGGGAGCTTTAGGGGTTTTGTTTGTCTGTTTGTCTATGAGGTTTGCCTGTGGCGTTGGCCTCTCCTTGTTTTCTTATTGGTTTATTAGCGTTGCCCCTGTGCGGGGCGGCACCTACTTCTCTTTGCCTGCCGCAAAGACAAGCAGGCAAGAGAAAGCGGCTCACACCGCTAATTCTTAAGCGGGTCCCCCGCGCAGCCACGGTAGTGGTGCATCTGGAATCCGTGCCCTCGCACATTCAGTTCCGGTGACAAGGCAGTCATACTTCCGGCGCGCGCTGCGCGCGCCGACGCGTACTTCACTAAACCTCCCTCCGTGGTCGTGCTTCTCGCTTGCAAAAAATCGTAATCACTGGTATTTGCGGTAAATATGTCGGATGCCTAACTATTTTTCCGTGTCTGAGGAGAGGCTGTTCGGGTGCTGCTCAATTTTCTGAAAATAATTGCTCAAGGGGGATTGACGACATGCCGACCGATCTCCATAATCTCGTTTCTCTGCTGCTGATGCAGCGACGCAGAACGAAGCGGTGCCGGGTGTTGTGATGGTTGCAGCGCGGTGCCGGTCTGGTAGTGGATGCGGACTCGATCTTTAAAAATTAACAGCCGATAAGTGTGGGCGCTTGATGCGCGACGCGAGCCGGATCTTTCGGGATCTGGCGTAAGCGAAAGTATCAAGTCTCACACTAGTATTAAAGGAAGGTTTTCCTGCTGGTATGGATTCATGCTGGCAGGATGATCATTCGTCAGTACGTTGAGTGAGCGACCGGTTGGTAAAACAACCGAAAAACAGTAACAGGTTTGAACTGAAGAGTTTGATCCTGGCTCAGATTGAACGCTGGCGGCATGCCTTACACATGCAAGTCGAACGGCAGCACGGGGGCAACCCTGGTGGCGAGTGGCGAACGGGTGAGTAATACATCGGAACGTGTCCTGTAGTGGGGGATAGCCCGGCGAAAGCCGGATTAATACCGCATACGCTCTACGGAGGAAAGGGGGGGATCTTAGGACCTCTCGCTACAGGGGCGGCCGATGGCAGATTAGCTAGTTGGTGGGGTAAAGGCCTACCAAGGCGACGATCTGTAGCTGGTCTGAGAGGACGACCAGCCACACTGGGACTGAGACACGGCCCAGACTCCTACGGGAGGCAGCAGTGGGGAATTTTGGACAATGGGGGCAACCCTGATCCAGCAATGCCGCGTGTGTGAAGAAGGCCTTCGGGTTGTAAAGCACTTTTGTCCGGAAAGAAAACCTCCGCCCTAATACGGTGGGGGGATGACGGTACCGGAAGAATAAGCACCGGCTAACTACGTGCCAGCAGCCGCGGTAATACGTAGGGTGCAAGCGTTAATCGGAATTACTGGGCGTAAAGCGTGCGCAGGCGGTCCGCTAAGACAGATGTGAAATCCCCGGGCTTAACCTGGGAACTGCATTTGTGACTGGCGGGCTAGAGTATGGCAGAGGGGGGTAGAATTCCACGTGTAGCAGTGAAATGCGTAGAGATGTGGAGGAATACCGATGGCGAAGGCAGCCCCCTGGGCCAATACTGACGCTCATGCACGAAAGCGTGGGGAGCAAACAGGATTAGATACCCTGGTAGTCCACGCCCTAAACGATGTCAACTAGTTGTTGGGTCTTCATTGACTTAGTAACGTAGCTAACGCGTGAAGTTGACCGCCTGGGGAGTACGGTCGCAAGATTAAAACTCAAAGGAATTGACGGGGACCCGCACAAGCGGTGGATGATGTGGATTAATTCGATGCAACGCGAAAAACCTTACCTACCCTTGACATGTATGGAATCCTGCTGAGAGGTGGGAGTGCCCGAAAGGGAGCCATAACACAGGTGCTGCATGGCTGTCGTCAGCTCGTGTCGTGAGATGTTGGGTTAAGTCCCGCAACGAGCGCAACCCTTGTCCCTAGTTGCTACGCAAGAGCACTCTAGGGAGACTGCCGGTGACAAACCGGAGGAAGGTGGGGATGACGTCAAGTCCTCATGGCCCTTATGGGTAGGGCTTCACACGTCATACAATGGTCGGAACAGAGGGTCGCCAAGCCGCGAGGTGGAGCCAATCCCAGAAAACCGATCGTAGTCCGGATCGCACTCTGCAACTCGAGTGCGTGAAGCTGGAATCGCTAGTAATCGCGGATCAGCATGCCGCGGTGAATACGTTCCCGGGTCTTGTACACACCGCCCGTCACACCATGGGAGTGGGTTTTACCAGAAGTGGCTAGTCTAACCGCAAGGAGGACGGTCACCACGGTAGGATTCATGACTGGGGTGAAGTCGTAACAAGGTAGCCGTATCGGAAGGTGCGGCTGGATCACCTCCTTTCTCGAGCTAACGTGTCAATGCGTTGAGCGCTCACGCTTATCGGCTGTGAACAGGACAGACTCAGGGGTCTGTAGCTCAGTTGGTTAGAGCACCGTCTTGATAAGGCGGGGGTCGATGGTTCGAATCCATCCAGACCCACCACTGTTTCTGCGGTGGCTGAACTAACCAACCGGAGACACCTGAAGTACTTGTGTGACTGGGGGATTAGCTCAGCTGGGAGAGCACCTGCTTTGCAAGCAGGGGGTCGTCGGTTCGATCCCGTCATCCTCCACCAATCTTCAATGCCGGTTTTACTGCGGCGAACCCTGAAAGAGGTTTGCGGTGTAGTGAAACGGGCATTGGCGATTGAGCCAGTCAGAGTGATATGCGGTTATAGCAACCGCAATATCGGCTGTCGTTCTTTAACAATCAGGAAGAAGTAGTAAAGAGATTCACGAAAGATCGCCTGGAGATGGGTGATTGAGTAGGTGAATCAGGGTTGTGATTGTATCAATGTATGAAAAGAGGGATCGAAAGATCGCTTTTGGAATACGGCGCAACACGAATACTCAACCTGTAGCGATTGTGAGGAACACGTCATTCCCAGTGGATGAGGTGGGAGACACACCCGTTATAGGGTCAAGCGAACAAGTGCATGTGGTGGATGCCTTGGCGATCACAGGCGATGAAGGACGCGGTAGCCTGCGAAAAGCGGTGGGGAGCTGGCAAACGAGCTTTGATCCACCGATATCCGAATGGGGAAACCCGGCCCGAATGGGTCATCCATGACTGAATACATAGGTCATGTGAAGCGAACGCGGTGAACTGAAACATCTAAGTAACCGCAGGAAAAGAAATCAACCGAGATTCCCAGAGTAGTGGCGAGCGAAATGGGACCAGCCTGTACTCTTTATCTTCATTGTTAGTCGAAGGCTCTGGAAAGTGCCGCCATAGCAGGTGATAGCCCTGTAGACGAAAACAGCGAGGAAGAACCAGGGGTACGACAAGTAGGGCGGGACACGTGAAATCCTGTCTGAAGATGGGGGGACCATCCTCCAAGGCTAAATACTCGTGATCGACCGATAGTGAACCAGTACCGTGAGGGAAAGGCGAAAAGAACCCCGGGAGGGGAGTGAAATAGATCCTGAAACCGCATGCATACAAACAGTAGGAGCCTCGCAAGGGGTGACTGCGTACCTTTTGTATAATGGGTCAGCGACTTACATTCAGTGGCAAGCTTAACCGATTAGGGCAGGCGTAGCGAAAGCGAGTCCGAACAGGGCGATTCAGTCGCTGGGTGTAGACCCGAAACCAGGTGATCTATCCATGGCCAGGATGAAGGTGCGGTAACACGTACTGGAGGTCCGAACCCACTAACGTTGAAAAGTTAGGGGATGAGCTGTGGATAGGGGTGAAAGGCTAAACAAACCTGGAAATAGCTGGTTCTCTCCGAAAACTATTTAGGTAGTGCCTCGTGTATCACCTTCGGGGGTAGAGCACTGTCATGGTTGTGGGGTCCATTGCGGATTACTACGCCATAGCAAACTCCGAATACCGAAGAGTGCAATCACGGGAGACAGACATCGGGTGCTAACGTCCGGTGTCAAGAGGGAAACAACCCAGACCGCCAGCTAAGGTCCCCAAATATTGCTAAGTGGGAAACGAAGTGGGAAGGCTAAAACAGTCAGGAGGTTGGCTTAGAAGCAGCCATCCTTTAAAGAAAGCGTAATAGCTCACTGATCGAGTCGTCCTGCGCGGAAGATGTAACGGGGCTAAGCAATATACCGAAGCTGCGGATGCACATTGATGTGCATGGTAGGAGAGCGTTCCGTAAGCCTGCGAAGGTGCACTGAAAAGTGCGCTGGAGGTATCGGAAGTGCGAATGCTGACATGAGTAGCGATAAAGGGGGTGAAAGGCCCCCTCGCCGTAAGCCCAAGGTTTCCTACGCAACGTTCATCGGCGTAGGGTGAGTCGGCCCCTAAGGCGAGGCAGAAATGCGTAGCTGATGGGAAGCAGGTTAATATTCCTGCACCATTGTTAAATGCGATGGGGGGACGGATCGCGGAAGGTTGTCCGGGTGTTGGAAGTCCCGGTCCTTGCATTGGAGAAGGCGCTTAGGCAAATCCGGGCGCGTAATTCAAGGGTGCGAGGCCATTCACTTAGGTGAAGAAGCAATCGGAAGTGGTTCCAAGAAAAGCCTCTAAGCTTCAGTTTAACAAGACCGTACCGCAAACCGACACAGGTGGGCGAGATGAGTATTCTAAGGCGCTTGAGAGAACTCGGGAGAAGGAACTCGGCAAATTGGTACCGTAACTTCGGGATAAGGTACGCCCCTGTAGCCTGACTCGCCTGCGCGAGAAGGGTGAAGGGGTTGCAATAAACTGGTGGCTGCGACTGTTTAATAAAAACACAGCACTCTGCAAACACGAAAGTGGACGTATAGGGTGTGACGCCTGCCCGGTGCCGGAAGATTAAATGATGGGGTGCAAGCTCTTGATTGAAGTCCCGGTAAACGGCGGCCGTAACTATAACGGTCCTAAGGTAGCGAAATTCCTTGTCGGGTAAGTTCCGACCTGCACGAATGGCGTAACGATGGCCACACTGTCTCCTCCCGAGACTCAGCGAAGTTGAAGTGTTTGTGATGATGCAATCTCCCCGCGGCTAGACGGAAAGACCCCATGAACCTTTACTGTAGCTTTGCATTGGACTTTGAACCGATCTGTGTAGGATAGGTGGGAGGCTATGAAGCGTGAACGCCAGTTTGCGTGGAGCCGTCCTTGAAATACCACCCTGGTTTGTTTGAGGTTCTAACCTTGGCCCGTGATCCGGGTCGGGGACAGTGCATGGTAGGCAGTTTGACTGGGGCGGTCTCCTCCCAAAGTGTAACGGAGGAGTACGAAGGTACGCTAGGTACGGTCGGAAATCGTGCTGATAGTGCAATGGCATAAGCGTGCTTAACTGCGAGACCGACAAGTCGAGCAGGTGCGAAAGCAGGTCATAGTGATCCGGTGGTTCTGTATGGAAGGGCCATCGCTCAACGGATAAAAGGTACTCTGGGGATAACAGGCTGATACCGCCCAAGAGTTCATATCGACGGCGGTGTTTGGCACCTCGATGTCGGCTCATCTCATCCTGGGGCTGTAGCCGGTCCCAAGGGTATGGCTGTTCGCCATTTAAAGAGGTACGTGAGCTGGGTTTAAAACGTCGTGAGACAGTTTGGTCCCTATCTGCCGTGGGCGCTGGATATTTGAAGGGGGCTGCTCCTAGTACGAGAGGACCGGAGTGGACGAACCTCTGGTGTACCGGTTGTCACGCCAGTGGCATCGCCGGGTAGCTATGTTCGGAAGAGATAACCGCTGAAAGCATCTAAGCGGGAAACTCGCCTTAAGATGAGATATCCCCGGGGCTTCGAGCCCCTTGAAGGGTCGTTCAAGACCAGGACGTTGATAGGTCAGGTGTGGAAGCGCAGTAATGCGTTAAGCTAACTGATACTAATTGCCCGTAAGGCTTGATCCTATAACCGGTGTGTTTTACACACGCACGGTTGAGATCAGTGTTGTGCCGGAAACAACACAGCCCAGACTTCATCTGATGAAACCATCATCAGAAACTACTTCTTCCCGATTGGTTGTGCCGCCCACCAGGGCGACACGGCAACAAGTCATGCCTGATGACCATAGCGAGTCGGTCCCACCCCTTCCCATCCCGAACAGGACCGTGAAACGACTCCACGCCGATGATAGTGCGGATTCCCGTGTGAAAGTAGGTAATCGTCAGGCTCCCCCGCAGAAAACAGAAACCCCACCCGGAAAGGTGGGGTTTCTGCGTTTACGGCCCGCAAAAACGCGACCTGGTGCCCCGCGCTCCCGCGCCTGTTTCCGTTCTTCCGGCGCTCACTCCTTCCCGATCCGCAGCGCCTTCGCGTAACCCGTCAGCTCCAGATAAGCACGCCCGAGGTCCGCACCATCGCGGCTCACTCGCACTGCACCTTCCCAATACACTGCGCCGGTCGATTGACTGGAATCGAGTTCCTGATCGTCCATCAACGGATCGAGGCGCCACGTAAACGCGCCGGTTTTGACCGTCATCGAGACAGGATACGACGTGTTCGTGCGCGGCGAGCGCCACGTGCGAACCGGAATGAAATCGACCTGATTACGGCTGAACGTCGTCACCTGGCCATCGCGATTTCTGAGTGCTGCATGGGCCCATACTGCGTGTCCATCGCGACCACGGACCTTGAAAGCCATCAACGCTGAACCATCAGTCAAATTCGCGCCGAGCCAATCCCATCCGACCGCGTCGGTATCAAGCAAAGTGCTCGACCATTCGTGATCGAGCCACGCCGCGCCGGTAACGGCCGTATTGCCTGTCGATTTGCTGCCTGCTAAGACCGGTCGAACGACGTTGCCGGTTACACGCAATTGCGGCTCGCTGTAGTAATAGCTCGCCTGTTCAGGCCGCGGACCTTTGCGGGAATAGCCGCGCTCGCCCTGGACCAGGGGCGCTTGTGTCGGCGTCAGAGCAAGGTGCAGCGCGAATCCGTTCGCGTCCACGGTAACGTCGTAATGGCCGTCGTCGGCACGGGTGATTTTCCATGCGTCGAGTTTGACGTCGGTATTGTCCGGCTTCGCATACGCCAGCCCGAAGCCCTGGCGGGCAATGCGCTGATCGTGCGTCAGATGACCGCGTGCAGGATCGCTCAGCGCGGCATGGGCAATGATCAATTGCGACGGAGCGAACGCGCTCGGGTCGGCAGGGTCGTGACCCGTTGCTGAGCGAAAGAAAGTAATCTGGAAACCAAGCGGCTGATTGTCCGGTGTCGTGAGCCAGCCTGTTGCGTACCACCACTCGGTGCGAAAAGCCGGGTGTGCGCCGGTGTCCTGCGGCAGCACGATCGGATGGTCCGGTTCGACCGCTGCGAACTCGGGTGTCGCGGCGACCACAGATGCTGTAGCCATCAACCCCATGCAAAGCAACGCTGCATGAATCGTAGCGCTCAGCCGCCATGCACTTGCCCGGCGATGTAGCGCCACCGATGACTTGCTTGGCATGCTGTGTGCCAGACAACTGCGACCGATTCGATAAGAGCGCGCCGGCACTTGACGGGTCGCTTGATAGGCCGCTTGATAGGCCGCTTGATACGTCACCTGATACGTCACCTGATACGTCGATCCGTGCACCGCGTCGTACGCCGACTCTCTTGCCATCTCGCGTGGCAATCCATCCATCACCAATCCTCCTTCACCGCGCGCACCGCATCCACCGACACCGCGCCTCTTCCCGCAATCACCGCCGTCGAGCACGACGAAGCCAGCATCACCAACGCCACCGTGCCGAGTACGCTCCATGGAACGTGCAGCGACATGCTCCAATGAAACGACTGTGGATTGACGACGAACACCAGGATCAGGCTGATCGCGAATCCGAGAACGAATCCCATCGCGATACCGCAAGCGGTGAGCATTCCGCCTTCAAGTGCGAGAATCGCGAGAACCTGCGAGCGGGTCACGCCCACGTGTCGCAGCATGCCAAACTCACGAGCCCGTGCGAGAGTCTGCGCAGAAAACGTCGCCGCAACGCCGAACAGCCCGATGACGATCGCGACCCCCTCGAGAAGATAGGTGACGGCAAAACTCCGATCGAAAATAACCAGCGTGCGTGCGCGAATTTCGCCCGGTTGTGACAGATCCAGCGATGCACCGAACGGCAGCGCCCGCAGGCCGGCCATCACGCGGTCGACGCTCGCTCCCGGTTGAACGGTGACAGCCACGTCGGTCGCGCCTGTGTCGGCGGTTAGGAGCCGGTAATCCGGAAGTCGTATCTGGATCGCACCGTTCTGACGCACGTAATCGCGCCAGATGCCGGCCACCACGAACACATGGCCGCGCTCGCCGAGCGGCAACTGCAGGCGCTGGCCAAGCTTATATCCATACAGATCGACCATTGCTTCGGACACCCAAACAGGTGTTTCCCCGTCATGAAGTTGGGAGGGAAGCAGGACTGGACCGGTCATCTGCAGATTCGCACCGGGATCGGCCGTGTCGATTTCACGCGCGAGCAGGGCGATATCAGGCCGTGCGGGGTCGAGCGTGAGATGCGAGATGCGGGCAAACGCGGCGGTCTTGATGCCGGGCACACTGCGCAGGAGAGTCTGTTCATCGGGGCGCAAGCCACCGGTGTCGCCGTTCGGCGCCACGCGAACGTACAGATCGGCCGAGAGCAGGTGGCCCAACCAGTCTTCGACGGACACACGGAAGCTGGCCACCATGATCGCCATTGCCACGATCAGCGCGAAGCTCGACAGCACGCCGCCCATTGCGATCGATGCATGTCCCGGCGCATTTGCGAGGCGCGCCAGCGCGAGCGTGCTGGCCGCGCCGGCGCGCCGCCGCGCGCCAAAGGCACGGCTCGCCGCGCCGAATATGAACGCGGTCACGCGCGGCATCAGCGCAATCCCGCCGACCAGTAACAGCGCAACGGCCAGGTAGCCGGCGATAGGCGCATCGAACAGCGGCGGCACCTGGGTGAGCACGGCGGCAATCAGCAGACATGCCGGAGCGGGCCACGGTGTAGCGAGTCGTGCCAATGCGCCTTCCTCGGCGCCGGCTTTGAGCGCCGCCGCAGGTCGCGCGCGCGCCGCCTCCAAAGCGGGAGCAAGACTGCCCAATATCGAAACGACGATGCCGAGTGTCAGAAATAGCGCGGTGGCCAGCGGTTCGAAGCCAACGTGCGGTTGCACGCCGGGAAAATATCCGCCGCCCAGGTCGCTGCCAAAAAATCGCAACGCGCCGCTCGCCAGCGCATAGCCGAGTGCGAGTCCGGACAGCGAACCGAGCAGGCCGAGCAGCGCACCTTCCATCAGGATCTGGCGCAGCAACTGGCCACGCGTCAGTCCAAGCACGCGCAGCATCGCAAACTGTGCACGGCGCCGCACGACACCCAACGCCTGCGTCGAAAACACGAGAAAGGCGCCGGTGAAAAGCGCCACCAGCGCAAGCACGTTCATATTGATCCGATAGGCGCGCGACAGACGATCGGTGCGACTTTCCGCGTCGCGTGTTTCGGAGATCCCCCACCGGCTGCCGAGCCGCGCCTGCAACTCACGTTTGAAGCGTTCCCGATCGACGCCGCGTTCGAGTTGCACGTCGATGCGCGACAGCTTGCCCACCTTACCGAACTTCCATTGCGCGGCGGCAATATCCATCACCGCGAGCCGCTGCCCCGGCCGGGTTCTCACAAGACCGCCGGCCACGCGCAAGTGCACGATCGAGGTGCCGTTTCGCAACGCCACGTCGTCGCCGATCTTCACCTTCAGCCATTGCTGCGCCGCTGTCGAGAGAAACACCGTATCAGCCGCGAGCGTATCGAGCGGCCGTTCCGGCGAAGGCACACCGATCAGATCGGGCGCAATGCGGCTTGCCTTGAAGACGTCGATACCGAGCATGGGCAGCGCGGCGCTCTGGTCCGGCACGGTGACATCGAGAGCGAGCACGGGACTCGCCAGCGCGACACCTGGCTCAGTCGACAGACGCGGATAGATGGACTCGTCGAATAAAGGTTGTGCCCCACGCACCTGCAGATCGGCCTGGCCGGAGAGGCTGCGCGCTGCCGCCGAGAATTCATTGAAGGCCGCGCTGTTGATCAATTGAACGGCGTAGCCGAGCGCGACACCGAGCGCGATCGTTGCGATTGCAACCAGTGCGCGTCCGCGATGACTGCGCCACTCCGCGCCCAACAGCCAACGCGCGAGCAGGCGATGACCTCGCATGCGCTGCAGCGGGCGCGGGTCAGCGTGCATCATCGGCTGAGCGCGCGATGGATCGCGAGTCGGGAGAGGAGCCGGAAAAGGCGCTGCGTCCGGACGACGCGTGCAACCCGCCGTCGCTCAGAATCAGGATGCGGTCCGCCACGGCCGCGGCTGCCTCCGAGTGCGTGACCATGATGGTAGCCGCACCAGTCGCCTTGCTTTGCGCGCGGAACAGGCCGAGTACGTCGTGTGCGGTATCGGGATCGAGATTACCGGTGGGTTCGTCGGCGAGAATCAGTTTCGGACGATGCACGAGCGCCCGCGCAATGGCGACGCGCTGCAGCTCGCCGCCCGACAACTGGCGCGGAAAATCGTCGCCACGGCCGCTCAAGCCGACGGCCGCGAGCATATCGAGCGCGCCGGCCGTCGGTAAGCCGTTTAGCAGCAGCGGCAGCGCGACATTCTGCGCAAGTGTCAGATGGGGCAATACGTGAAACGCCTGGAACACGAAGCCCAGTTTTTGCCGGCGCAAACGCGTTGCCGCGTTGTCATCCAGACGCGAGACCGCGCTGCCGTCGATGATCACGTCGCCGCTATCCGCGCTGTCGAGCCCGGCAATGAGATTCAGCAGGGTCGATTTGCCGACGCCTGAGTCGCCCATAATCGCGACGAATTCGCCGGGCGCGAGCATGAAATCGAGGTGTGCCAGCACGATGCGGCCAGCGCCGTAGGCCTTGCCAAGCTCGCGGCATTCGAGCGCGGGAACGACACCTTCATCACGAAGCACCATGCGGTATCCGATAAGTCTGGCCGGTGAGGGCGGCGTTCAACCGTGCGAAGAAACACCAGTGCTGCGCACGAGCACCGGCCCCCGAACCGCCGAAGTATATTCGGGTTCTGTAAGGCTCGCAGGCGCATGCCGACATCGCCCGATATCCGTCTGAAAGCAGGCTGACGAGGGAAGTGCACAGGTCCTTTCGGGCGCGCAACGAGGCTCCTTTAGAGTGCCGGATCAAAAAAATTTTCTGTTCGTGGACGCGCTAAATTTTCGCCGATGGCTCGAAATTGGCCTCGATGGCGCATCATGCTCGCGCATGAACCATTCCAGTGCAATCGCTGTGCGGAAGCGCTCGCGCAAGAGTGGTTAATTGCCATTCAACGGCTTTCTTCTGCATGCAAAAAGCATGGCATATATCCTGCGTGAACGAGTTTGTGCATCTGCACATTTTTCGGCGTTTCGCAAGGCCGGGCGCGGCAACAATGCATTACCAAGGGCGTTGCAGCGTTGTTGCGATGCAAAAGTATTCGTATCTTGGTAATCTCCCACCCTTGGTCATTCGACTGCGGGTAAACGTGAAGCGAGCAGCACCGTTTCAACGTCAATTTCAGCGAAATATAGCTTACATATCCATTTCAATGCTTTCGTTTTGAGGGCGTTGACGCGGCGTTTTGTATTTCAAGTTTTCAACAGAACACATGCCATTGCCTCCGCTTCTTAGCCTACTCATCTGGATCCCTATTGTCGCCGGCCTGGTGGTTTTGCGTGCCGGATCTGACGCGGCACGTAGTCGCACGCGATGGCTCGCGCTGATCGGCGCGGTAGCGGGTTTCCTGCCGGTGATTCCGCTGGTGTCGATTTTCCGTAACGACGTGACGTCGATGCAGTTCGTCGAGAACGTCCGCTGGTCGCCCACGTTCGATATCGCGTGGCATGTAGGCGTGGACGGGATTTCGCTGTGGCTCGTCGCGTTGACGGCGCTGACCACGATCATCATCGTGGTCGCTTCGTGGGAGTCGATCACCGAGCGCACGGCGCAGTATTTCGGTGCGTTCCTGATGCTGTCGGGTTTCATGCAGGGTGTGTTCACGTCGATGGACGGCATGCTGTTCTTCATCTCGTTCGAAGCGACGCTGATTCCGCTGTACCTGCTGATCGGTACGTGGGGTAATTCGAACCGCTCGTACGCGGCGGTGAAGTTCTTCTTCGTCTCGTTCCTCGGTTCGCTGATGATGCTGATGTCGATGCTGTATCTGTACAGCCAGACGCACAGCTTCGATCTCGCGTTGTGGCGCGAAGCGCATCTGGGTACCTGGGCGCAGGTCCTGGTTTTCCTCGGCTTCCTTGCTGCGTTCGGTGTGAAGGTGCCGATGTGGCCGCTGCATACGTGGTTGCCCGACGTCCACCTCGACGGCCCGACCGGCGCCGCCGTGATGATCGGTATGCTCAAGCTGGGCGGTTACGGCCTGCTGCGTTTTGCGCTGCCGATCGCCCCGCAGGCCAGCCATTTTTTCGCGCCGATGATGATTACGTTGTCGCTGGTTGCGGTGATCTATTCGAGCCTGCTGGCACTCGTGCAGACTGACATGCGCCGCTTGCTCGCATATTCGACGATTGCGCACATGGGTCTCGTGACGCTTGGCCTGTTCGTCTTCAACCGCATCGGCCAGGCGGGCGCCATTGTGCAGATGCTGTCGTACGGCGTGGTTTCCGGCGCGATGCTGCTGTGCACGGGCATGCTCTACGACCGCACGAAGACTGCTTCGATCGCCGAATACGGCGGCGTCGCCAATACGATGCCGCGCTTCGCGGCGTTCGTGATGTTGTTCTCGATGGCCAATATCGGCCTGCCGGGCACCTCGGGTTTTGTCGGCGAGTTCATGGTGTTGATGGGTGCAATCCGTTTCAATTTCTGGATCGGCGCGATCGCGGCCTCCACGCTGGTTCTGAGCGCCGCCTACACGCTGTGGATGTACAAGCGGGTGATCTTCGGCGCGATTGCCAACGCACGTGTCGCCAAGCTGCAAGACCTCGGCAAACGCGAGTTCGCGCTGCTCGGCGCGATGGCTTTGCTGGTGCTGGCCATTGGCATCAATCCGAAGCCTTTCACCGATGCGATCGACCCGTCGGTCGGTACGCTGCTGGCTCAGTCGGAGCGGAGTAACCATCCTTCGGACTCCGCACCGGCTGAAGGTGGCGAGCACCTGCAGGCGGCAGCGCCTGCTACCGTCGCGGCACGCACGCCGGGCTGATCGAAACGAAGCGCCAGGCAGGTGCAGCATCCGTCACGCGGATGCTGCGTTTGCCGAAGCGTCTCTTTCGCATCGACACACGTTCTCTTTAAAGCACTAAAGGCAGCGCGACCACTCAGGTCGCGCTGCGTTCTAACGCTTATTTAAAGAGGTTTTCGTGATCGAGCGACGCCGCCGCTACTTAGCAATGGAGCATGGCGGGTTATCGCGTGCGCACAGGTATGCGGCAACGTGTCACACGGTGTTGCGACGCAATAGATCGTTGCTAAATCGAGTGTTTATATCCCCTTGACGACCCCCTATTATGCGATCGCTTACTAAGGGAGAGCGGTCGAATGACGTTCGTTGAAGTCGTAGAAGAAAGGCAAGGGATATGAAAGGAAAGACGCTGCGAGGGTCGATAAGTTTCCTTTCCACCGGCCTCGTGTTGTTGCTCTCGGGTTGCAGCAACCTTGATATATTGAATCCGAAGGGGAGTGTGGGTCTGGCCGAACGTGAGCTGATTGCCACGTCGACCTGGGCCATGCTGATCGTGGTCGTGCCGGTTATCGCGCTCACGCTGCTGTTCGCATGGCGCTATCGTGCGTCGAACAGGAACGCCGAATACCGTCCTGGCTGGGTGCATTCGACCGGGATCGAAATCGCCATCTGGACCATTCCGACACTGATCATTCTGTTCCTCGCGGTGCTGACGTGGAAGAGCACACACGAGCTCGATCCGTACAAGCCGCTCGAATCACAGGTGAAGCCGATCAACGTCGAAGTCGTCGCACTCGACTGGAAGTGGCTCTTCATCTATCCCGACCTCGGCATCGCGTCGGTGAACCAGTTGGCGTTTCCGGTCGGCACGCCGGTGAACTTCGTCATCACGTCCGACACGGTGATGAACTCCTTCTTCATTCCTCAACTCGGCGGCCAGATCTACGCAATGGCGGGTATGCAAACGCGTCTGCATCTGATCGCCGACGAAGCCGGCAACTACGCGGGCACCGCGGCGAATTTCAGCGGCAGGGGGTTCTCGGACATGAAGTTCCGTGCACTCGCCACGTCGCCTGAAGAATTCAATGCGTGGGTCGCCAAGGTGCGCGCCTCGTCCGACCGTCTCGACATGGACCGTTACCACGCGGTATCGGCGCCTACGGAGAAGGAGCCGGTGCGCTACTTCTCGTCGGTCGATCCGAAGCTCTTTCACAACATCATTGCCCGATACAACAACGGCAACGTCCTCGACAACATGAAAGACGCTAACTGCGCGCCAAAGGGTAAGGGGTAACGCATGTTCGGAAAACTTACGCTCGATGCGATTCCGTATCACGAGCCAATCATCGTGGGCGCGGGCGTCTTCATGGCGCTCGTCGGGCTGGCTGTGCTCGGCACGGTCACGTATCTCGGCAAATGGCGCTACTTGTGGACGGAGTGGCTGACCTCAGTCGACCATA
Organism: Paraburkholderia sp. BL23I1N1; assembly: GCF_003610295.1. Lineage (NCBI taxonomy): Bacteria > Pseudomonadati > Pseudomonadota > Betaproteobacteria > Burkholderiales > Burkholderiaceae > Paraburkholderia > Paraburkholderia sp. BL23I1N1. The sequence goes on along the minus strand of NZ_RAPV01000001.1, from coordinate 5,713,546 downwards.
AGAAGCTCGGCATCATGTACATCATCGTTGCGATGATCATGCTGCTGCGCGGCTTCTCGGACGCGATCATGATGCGTCTGCAACAGGCACTCGGCTACATGAGTCCTGGCTATCTGCCGCCGCATCACTACGACCAGGTGTTCACGGCGCACGGCGTCATCATGATTTTCTTCATGGCGATGGCGTTCATGATCGGCCTGATGAACCTGATCGTGCCGCTGCAGATCGGCGCGCGCGACGTGGCGTTCCCCTTCATCAATTCGTTGAGCTTCTGGATGACCGCGGTCAGCGCGATTCTGATCAACGTGTCGCTGGTGATCGGCGAGTTCGCGCAAACGGGCTGGCTGGCTTATCCGCCGTTGTCCGAATTGCAGTTCAGTCCGGGTGTCGGGGTCGACTATTACCTATGGAGTTTGCAGCTCTCCGGTATCGGTACGTTACTTACCGGCGTGAACTTCTTCGCGACCATCGTGAAGATGCGCGCCCCGGGCATGACGTTCATGAAGATGCCCGTGTTCACATGGACCGCGCTATGCACCAACGTGCTGATCATGGCGTCGTTCCCGATCCTGACCGTGACGCTCGCGTTGCTCGGTCTGGACCGCTACCTCGGCATGCATTTCTTCACGAACGACGGCGGCGGCAACGCCATGCTGTACCTGAACCTGATCTGGGCATGGGGTCACCCGGAGGTGTACATCCTGATCCTGCCGGCGTTCGGTATCTTCTCGGAAGTCGTGGCCACCTTCGCCAAGAAGCCGCTGTTCGGCTACAAGACGATGGTGTGGGCGACCTGCGCGATCATGGTGCTGTCGTTCCTCGTGTGGCTGCACCACTTCTTCACGATGGGGTCGGGCGCTGACGTCAACGCGTTCTTCGGTATCGCGACGATGGTGATTGCGATTCCGACCGGCGTGAAAGTGTTTAACTGGCTGTTCACGATCTACAAGGGCCGTCTGGAATTCACCACGCCCGTGCTGTGGACGATCGGCTTCATGATCACGTTCACGATCGGCGGGATGACCGGCGTGATGATGGCGATCCCGGGTGCCGACTTCGTGCTGCACAACAGCCTGTTCCTGATCGCTCACTTTCACAACGTGATTATCGGTGGCGTGCTGTTCGGTTATCTGGCCGGTTTCAATTACTGGTTCCCGAAAGCATTCGGTTTCAAGCTGAATGAAAAGCTCGGCAAGGCTGCGTTCTGGTTCTGGCTGGTCGGCTTCTATGTCGCGTTCATGCCGCTGTACGTGCTCGGCTTCATGGGCATGACGCGCCGTCTGAATCACTACGACAATCCGGCATGGCATCCGTGGCTGATCCTCGCCGCGTTCGGCGCAGGATTGATCGCTATCGGCATTGCGTGCCAGTTGGCGCAGCTGTACGTCAGTATCCGCTACCGCAATCTGCCGGAAAATCGCGACGTCACGGGCGACCCGTGGAACGGTCATACGCTGGAATGGGCGATGAGCTCGCCGCCACCGGTGTACAACTTCGCGATCATCCCGACGGTACGTAAGCTGGACGCGTTCACCGAAATGAAGTCGCGGAAAGGGCAGCAAGCGGAGCCGGTGTATCGCGACATTCATATGCCCTCGAACACGTCTGCGGGGCTGTTGGTCGGCCTGTTCTCGCTGGCGCTCGGCTTTGCCGGTGTGTGGCACATCTGGTGGCTGGCGATTGTCGGCCTGGTCGGTGCGGTCGGTACGGTGATCGTCTATAGCTTCCAGAATAACGACGGCTATTACATTCCGGCCGACACGGTTGCGCTGATTGAAGAGAAGCGCACCGGCGCGGGCGCCCACATTGCAGTCGAGGTGGACTGATGCTACAGAAAACTATTGCGGTTCAACCGCATCTCGCGCCGGACCATGTGCCGTCGCAATCGGTATTCGGTTTCTGGCTGTACCTGATGACCGACTGCATCATCTTTGCCGCGCTGTTCGCCGTGTTCGCGGTGATGGGCCACCAGTTCGCGGGTGGTCCGAGCGGCAAGGATCTGTTCGAGATCCCGGGTGTCGCGCTCGAAACGTCGATGCTGCTGCTGAGCAGCATCACGTACGGCTTCGCGATGCTGGGCGCGCATAAGAACAGGAAGGGCGTGCTGCTGTTCTGGCTCGGCGTGACGTTCCTGTTGGGCCTTGCGTTTCTCGTGCTCGAAATGCGCGAGTTCTCGCACCTGATCGCCGAGGGCGCGGGCCCGAGCCGTAGCGCGTTCCTGTCGTCGTTCTTTACGCTGGTCGGCACGCACGGTCTGCACGTGACGTGTGGCCTGATCTGGATGGCGGTGCTCGCCGTGCAGGTGATGCGTCATCGCGATCTGACCGAACGCGACATGATCCGCCTGACGTGCCTGAGCCTGTTCTGGCACTTCCTGGACGTCGTGTGGATCGGCGTCTTCACCTTTGTCTATCTTGCGAGCGTGATTTAAATGGACCATAGCCATCACTCACACCTGGCACACTCGGGTGAAAGTCACGGCAGCTTCGGCAGCTATACGACGGGTTTCATTCTCTCCGTCGTATTGACCGCCGCGGCGTTCGGCCTCGTGCTGACCGGCAAGTTGACGGGTGAGAACGCCTTGCTCGCGATCGCGGGTCTTGCGTTCGTGCAGATCGTCGTGCATCTGATTTTCTTCCTGCACATGAACGCGTCGTCGGCACAGCGCTGGAACGTCATGGCGTTCGGCTTTACGGTGCTTACTGCCGTGATTCTGATCGTCGGGTCGTTGTGGATCATGCATAACGTCAGCATGCATATGATGTCCCGCTAGAACGAATGACACTTACTTAAGCCCGTGGAGCGTGCCCATATTTTTGGACGCGCTCACGTGCGATGTGACGAGGCTCTTTCAGCCATGGGTAGGACTTCGGTCTTCGTTTTCGCATCCGTGGTTCGATGCGACCGGGGCGATTCCCGACGCAAGACTGCGCAATCAGGTTGAACAGGAGACTCGGGTTGTGAGTTGCGGTCAGACCTCGGGCCAGCCATTCAGTCCATAGCTGCGCGGTGTGTTTGAAACTCAGTGTTCGCGGATCGGTGGCATGGTGGCTCGCGGCCTGAGCCATCAGCAACCGAATCACGTTATAGGCCAGCAGATGGACCCAGATCTCCTTCTCGTTCATGTGGGCAGTCTGGCAATGCAGTACGTCCATACCCATCGTCGTCTTGATGTTACGTAGATCCAGTTCCACGTTCCAGCGCCTGGCGTACAACTGCGAGAGGTCCTGTTTGCTGGTCTTGCGTGCATCAAGCATCGTGGTGACCAGCACCCGGTGATGCAGCCTGGACTCGCGCACCATCAGTTCATCGGGGAAGGCCTGGTACTGCTCACGCGTCATCCAGTCGGGACGCTGCCGGGGTTTGGGCCACGTCACAATGTGATCGCGCATGCCCAGCGACTTGCCTCGCCGAAAGTCGGTGCGGCGCGCCCCATGCTGTTCCATCACGATATCCACTCCGGCGGCGATCATTGAGGCCATCAGAAAGTAGTGGCAGTACAAGGCATCGGCGACGATCACATCGCCTTTGCGAAACGTGTCTTGCAGCATGCGAAACGCCGTCAGCTCCCCGCTACCTTTGCCCGCGTACGTTCCGATACCCGCCTCCAGCACTGCGCCGCTTGCCAGACAGATCACCGCAACCAGATAGGCTAACGGAAATCCCACTCCTTCGGCCTGAGAACTGGACTGCGCGAAGCGGGCCTGGTTCGACGGCGTATCGGGCATCGGGATCCCTGTACCGTCAACCAGCTTGACCGGGCGCCCGCGCCACTTCCAGGCCGCTCTGGCCTGCTGGTGCAGTTGACGTCCTGTCTCGCGCGTCAACTCCCGCACCATCGTCAGCGGCAGTCTCTGGCGAGCGCGGCAGTAGCCTCCCGTACGCACACTCATGGGTCGCAGCCCGTCGGCAGCTCGCTGCGCGGCCCACCCGTTGACGGCCTTCTGACAGGAGGCGTCCTCTTCCAGCGCCTGGCGCATGAACATCGACCGTGTCACCGTCGGCGGATACAGCCGTTCCCGATGTTCTGGCAAATGCGCTTCCGTTATGTCCAACAGCCCGGGGCTCGTCAGTATGTTGAAGTAGTCAACCGCCTGGGCCTTGCGTGCCCGGCTTTGAACGCCGCCTCGTGTTTGCCTCTGATGACTTCGTGCATTACGATCCATGGGGGCCGGTCCTTGGAATGAGACGGGTGTTTGCCTGGTAACAACCATCCTATCAACCCCTGGATCAGCCCCCTCCCTTTCTCTTCAAGCACTTACCCGCGTCTTCTCCTCCATGCAGGCTTAAGTAAGTGCCATTCCCGCTAGAACGGCAACGTTGAAGGTTGAAGGAAAGCCCCGCAAGGTGAAGATATTGCGGGGCTTTTTCATGCATTCCGAAGGCGGCATTATCGGCACACAGCGCCACCATTTGAGATTGACCCGCTGCGAAACACGCGTTAGCATCGTTTCCATGACCGCTTCTATCCATTCCCGTTCGCATTCTTTGCGCGCATGCTGTTGCAGCGTGCCAAGGGGAGCTTGCGTCTAGCGAGTCGAGCTGTACTGTCCGTTTCCCTGAAGCCACCCGTCGCCAGACCGGTGGCTTTTTTGATTCTTACACGCTTAGCACCACAGGAATTCACATGCCACTCGTCCTGTACGACACCTGGTCGCGCACCTTACGCGCTTTCACGCCGATTCAGGCGGACCACGTGGGCCTGTATTGCTGCGGCCCCACCGTGTACGACCACGCGCATATCGGCAACCTTCGAACCTACGTGTTCGAAGACGTGCTGCGGCGCGTGCTGGCGTTGAACGGCTATACCGTGCGGCACGTCGTCAATATCACCGACGTCGGCCATCTCGTCTCCGATGCGGACGAAGGCGAAGACAAAATGGAAAAGGGCAGCCGGCGCACGGGCGAATCGGCATGGGCGATCGCCGAGCGATATACGGCGGCTTTCATGGACGACTGGCATGCGCTGAATCTGCTGGAGCCAACCGTATGGTGCCGCGCGACCGATCACCTTGCCGAACAGATCGATTTCATTGCCGAACTCGAACGCAAAGGCTACACCTATCGCACGGCCGACGGCGTCTACTTCGACACAAGCAAACAGGACGACTACGGCTTTCTCGCGCGTCTCGATGTAGCGGGTTTGCAGGCCGGAAAACGTGTTGCATTAGGAGAGAAGCAGCGCGCAACGGATTTCGCGCTGTGGAAATTCAGCCCACCTGACACCGTGCGGCAAATGGAGTGGGATAGCCCATGGGGCCGGGGCTTTCCCGGTTGGCATATCGAATGCTCGGCGATGTCGGCGAAATACCTGGGCCCGTGGTTCGACATTCATTGCGGCGGAGAAGATCACATCGCCGTGCATCACAGCAATGAAATCGTGCAGACGCAGGCACGCCATGGAACCCGCCTCGCGAACTTCTGGATGCACGGCCATTTCCTCACGCTGGACGCCGGCAAGATGTCGAAGTCGGGCGGTGACTTCGTGCGTTTGCAGACGTTAATCGAGCGCGGCGTCGATCCGCTTGCGTATCGTTACCTATGCCTGAGCGCGCATTACCGGAGCACTTTACGTTTCAATGCGGAAGCGCTCGATGCCGCGCAATCCGCATTGGACCGTTTGCGTCGAACGTATGCGCAATGGCCGGAAGGGGGTATGCCCGATATGAGTTTTGTCACCCGCTTCAAGGACGAGGTCGATCAGGATCTGAACTTGCCGCGCGCGCTCGCTGTGCTGTGGGAGGTGGTGAGAAGCGATCTGCCGGCAGCGACGCGACGGGCAACGGTCGATTGCTTCGATGCCGTGCTCGGATTGCGGCTTGTCGACTGGAAAGAACAGGAGTCTTCCATTCCCGCCGATATCGCGCATCTCGCCGATGAGCGTGAAAAGGCCCGCGCGGCTAAAGACTGGAACGAGGCTGACCGTTTGCGAGACCGGTTAAGAGCCGAGGGCTGGCATGTCGAAGACAGCGCGAGTGGGCAGGTACTGCGCCCGCTGGGTACGGCAAAGTAGCGATATCCCGTGTGTCCATCCGATCGACTTTTGGCCGACGTGCTCGCGTGACTGAAGGCGCATCAAGAGAAATGAACATCGATCTCTGCGTGAAAAAGCAATGAAAATAGACGAGCCAGCCATGCTGACCCGTCTATTTTCATGCGGCTTCTCGCCTGGATCAAAGCGGCACCACCACCGGTTCGCAGTGCGAAGGCGGCTTGCCGTACGGCAAATGGACCGGCCCGCAACCCCAGTGAATCGGCGGACATTGATCCCAACCGCGCCGGATGACGATAGGCGGCATCATCTCGCCGGGGCAAGAAGGTGGTTCCCGCGTGAGGCAGGCGACGCCGCCGCGAACGGATTGGGACGCTGACTGGTCGAGTTCATCGACGCGGGGCAAATCTTTGAGAACGAGCGCTTTCATGGTGGATCTCCGTATGGTTGGATTGGCAACGAGCCCGGACCTCGCCGCGCTCATGTGTTCCAATTGCACACACCGTGCCATCCACCGCAAAGCGGCATACCGTCAACGTCCACCGATTTTGCGAGCGCAAGGTGATTGGGAGAGACCGACTCGCGACGCTACGATGTCGGTGCGCTGCCAACAGTGCGCATGAGACTAACCGCCGCGCGGCGGGGTATCGCCTACCGATCGACCCTGCATTCGAGCAACGGAACGTGTCCTCAACGCTGCGCGCCGTGCCATCCGGCGAGCAGGGTGGGCAATTCGCTCATGTCCCGAAAGACATGCACCGCGCCCGCGCCATGCAACGCCGTGGCACTGCTAAGTGTTCACGAAAATCTGATTTGAAAATCTGAGCCGAATCCGTCGAGCAGTTTTTTGACCTCGGCATCGATGGTTTCCTTGGTCCAGGTGACGAAGCCGCGCCAGTGATACTTGGCGTGCTTCCAGAGGATTTCGATGAGATTCAGTTCGGTAGCGCCAGGCGAAGCCTGGGATTGGAGGAAGTGTGTATTGCGGAAACCAGTCATTGGAATCCAGAGGGTTCGACTCCCTCCCGGTAAAGGCTAGCCACCAGCCGGAAGCGAGCCTTGCATGCGAGTGCGGTGACGCACTACTTGAAGCGTAGGCAGCAGGTACCGAAGCCATGTGATTGAGCCTCGAGATAATCAACTGTTGGTGTCTTCACTTTCCGAACACTGGGGACAGCACTGTGCGAGCCGTAATGGTGAGGCTCGCCAGACCGACCGGGGTCCGAGAGCAGGGCAAAGGTGCGAGGATGGATTCCCCAGGAACCTGGGAGGTCCTGTGTTCGACCGATCTTGTAGGGCCCTGAGGCACGGGGCGATATAAACCGGGCCACACCTTGCGGGGCTCTCCGCCGCAAGGAGCAAAACGAGGAGAGGAAGGATTGGAGCGAGCAAGCGAATCCATAAGCGACCTCGTATTCGGCACAGGAAGTCTTAGCGCCTTCATAGTACTGATGACGCCGGGGAACGCCGCTCGGGCGGACCCGGTCGAGGAAAGGGAGGCGTCGTTGTACAGAATCGTTCATGAGAAACACGGAGGAACATTGAAGCCTGAAAGCGTGTCAACGAAACAGGAACGAATAGCCGAGCTGGCGAGAAACAACCCGGCGATGACATTGACCACCTTGGCCCATCACATCGACTATGAATGGGTCAGGTATGCATACGACTGCACGCGCAAGGATGGCGCGGTGGGAGTCGACGGTCAGACCGGAGAAGATTACGCTGCCAATCTGGAGCAGAATCTGACCAGCCTGATCGACCGGCTCAAATCGGGCAGCTACCGTGCGCCGCCGGTTCGCCGTCATTACATCGACAAGGCAGATGGCAGCGGTCAACGCGGTCTTGGAATTCCTTCTTTTGAGGACAAGGTGGCACAGCGTGCCATCGTTCTGCTGATGGAGCCGGTCTATGAGATCGACTTTAGCGACAGTTCCTTCGGCTACCGCCGTGGACGCAGCGCGCACGACGCGCTGCAAGCGATCAGAAGCGGGATCACCAAGAATGGTGGGCGATGGGTGTTAGATGTGGATGTTCGGAAATTCTTCGACAGCATCTCGCACGCAAAACTGAGGGAGTTTTTAGCCCGACGGGTCACTGACGGGATAGTCAGAAGGCTGATCGATAAGTGGTTGAAGGCGGGTGTAATGGAAGGTGGACAGTTGTCCTTTTCCGAAACGGGCGCGCCTCAAGGCGGTGTTGCTTCCCCATTGTTATCCAATGTATTCCTGCACTATGTGCTCGACGAATGGTTCAGCAATGAGGTGCAGCCACGCTTGAGAGGGCCGAGCACGCTGGTGCGTTTCGCGGATGACTTTGTCATGCTATTTGCATATAAGGATGACGCGCAGCGAGTGCTGGAGGTGCTGGGTAAGCGGCTTGGGAAATACGGGCTGGAGCTTCACCCGGACAAGACCGCCATGGTCGATTTCCGCTACAGGCCGAAGTCTGCGAAGGAAGAGGACGATAAGGCGCTAGCGACGAGTTTTAACTTCCTCGGGTTCACGCATGTCTGGGTGAAATCGAGGAAGGGAGGGCCGATGCCAGGGCAACTGACGGCCAAGGATCGCTTGGCTCGCGCCCTGAAGGAGATCAACCAGCAGTGTCGCGCCATGCGGCACTGGCCGATCAGGGATCAGCATCAGAAGCTCGGCAGGATGCTCAAGGGGCATTACGCCTACTTTGGCATCAGCGGTAACGCCAAGCGCATCGGGAGGCTAAGATATTTCGCCGCCCACTGTTGGCGCAAGTGGCTATCGAGCAGATCGTCCAAAAGCACCATTCCATGGGCCGCATTCAAAGAGATACTCACGAGGTTTCCCTTGCCACCCGCTCGAATTGTGCACTGCTATACCCATAAATAAGTGAGCGAATCTGTGCAATGAAGAACCGGATGCCTTAATTGGGCTCGTCCGGATCTGTGAGGGATGGGGGCGGTAACGTCCCCGTCTACTCGGAGGCTGTAGGGCGGCAGATAGAACAGCACCATGCGATGTTCGAGAAACCATCGGTCGATTGTTTCCTGATCGATGTTGTGATGGATCGAGGCGTTGTCGAGCACCACTACGGTCGTCAGACCGGGCGTGCTTTTCCGCGCGATCTGCTCAAGGAATTGCACGACATCGGGGCGTTTGATCGTGGTCTTGCTGGTGTGATACGTCAGCAGGTTGGCGCCGAAATCCAGTGCACCAAGGACGGAGCGTTTGCAGTGCGGTTGCGGGAACACACGATGCGGTTCGCCGATGGGCGACCAGCCGCGCTGCACCGGGGGCGAAGCACTGAACCCCGATTGATCGAAGTAGAACAGCTGGCACGCACCGTCGAGTGCGGCCTGCTGTAGCTTCGCGAGGGTGGAGGCCTTCACGGCGAACTCCTCGGGGTTACGCTTTTTTTGAGCGAATAGCGACCACGCTTGTAGGAAAACCCCGCTCGTTTGAGCGCAGTCGACAAGGTATCCAGGCGGCAGGGAAACGGCACACCATGAGCTTCTTCAACGCGCTGCGCAATCTGTCTGAGCGTCATCAATTCGGCGCTGGCCGCCTCGATGGCGGTGGCGATCATGGCTTCAGACAACGAACGGGGACGTCCGCCTTTATGACCGACCAGCAGCCCACATATGCCGGATTCCCGCCACGCGCGCGCCCAGTTGTAGACCGACTGCCCGCTCACGCTGAGCTGCGCAGCCACTTCAGTCAGTTTGATCTTGCGGCCGAGCATCATCACGCCCGCGGCCCGGATGCGCATGTCGCGATGCTGGTGGTTCAACGACATCTGTTGCAAGGTCTTTTCCTCGGCTTCGCTCAGCTCTACAACACACTTCATCTGGACTCCGGCGCAATGGGTTCGCCGAAGTTAACAAAATTCAAACGCGTTTACCAGCAACACTTATGCCCCAGTTCTTTCGGACAATAACCGAACACCGTGGCGCCGGCGGCCACACCTGCAGTCACGCCCGTGACGGTATCGTCCACCACCGCGCAACGTTGCGGCTTCATGCCCAATCCCGCGGCCGCGGCGAGATAGACGTCGGGATACGGCTTGTTGCGCGGTGTTTCGTGGCCGCTGAAAATGCGCCCTTCGAAGCAGTCGAGAATGCCGGCCTTCACGAGTTGTAATTCGACCTTGATTCGATCGGCGCCTGACGCAACGGCAATACGTCCGTCGAGTGCGGCGTAAAGCGCGCGTACTGACGGCGCCGCGCCGTCGATCGCCACCAGCTCGCGATCGAGCGCCTCATTACGGCGCGCGCGAAACTGCATGAGCCATTCCGTTGTAATCGCAAAGCCGGTGCGCGCTTCGATGAGCGCTGCTTCATCCTTGACGGCCTTGCCGACAAAAATGCGCATCGTCTCTTCAACGCTTAAGTGCCAGCCCAACTCGCCGAGCATCGCGGTCAGCACGCGGTTGGTAATGGGTTCGGAGTCGACGAGCACGCCGTCGCAGTCGAAGAGTACGGCGTCGAAAGGGAAGACGAAGGGGAAATCGGCCATCGGGCAGGGTACAAAAAGAGGTCGCGGAACCGGGAAGGATACCTCACCGGCTCGCACGACCCCTCTCAAAGACTACGTAACCGCCCCTCACGAGAGATCAGGACCCCGCGGCCTTATACCCGTCACTCAGCGTTTTCATGAACGCAATGATGTCCTGAATATCCTGATCCGTCATGGCCGGCTGATCGCCGAATTTGCGATCGAATGGCGCATCGGCGACGTCGACATTGGCATGATACTGAGCCGGCAGATCGTTGTACTTCTGTACCTTGCCCGACGCGTCCCGCGGATAGATCTTTTCCGGCGCCGTATTACGCAGGTTATAGAAGTCCATGACCTGTTTGAGGTCGTGATACACGCCGTTGTGGAAGAACACCTTGCGCTCGGCAACATTGCGCAGGGTCGGCGTCAGGAACATCCCGCAGTACTGCGTCTCCTTCTTCATGTCGTCGCGGAACGGTCCACACACGCCCATATCGAAGAACTTCGGATCCTTATTGGCCGGAATGGCAGGATTACGCGGCACCCCAAGCGCCTCGTACTGCGTATCGGTAAACACCGGCGGCAAGCCATCCTTACTCGGCTGGCTCAAATGGCAACCCGCACAGTTGGCCTTGTCCTTATCGTTGAACAACTGCAAGCCATGCAACTCAGCATGCGTCAGCCGCGCTTTACCTTCGAGCCAGTAGTCGTACTTGCTGGTAAAGGCATGAAACGACTGGTCCTCGGTCTGATAGCGTCCCACGGCGAACATGGCTTCCGAAATCAGCAGACTCGGGTTGTTGACAATGCCCGGCCCAAAGATCTGTTTAAACTGATTCACATACTTCGTTTGCAGCAGCTTGCGCGCGACGTCTTTTTCCGTCGCATTGGCCATCTCCACCGGATTCATCAACGGACCGATCGCCTGGATCTGCAGCGTATCGGCGCGGCCGTCCCAGAACAGTCCGCCTTGCGGCACCATTGCCGGAGCGGCGGGCGCGGCGAGCGCCGTCTTCTGCGCGCGCTGCACGCCGGCCGCCTGCGACGCCAGTTGCGTCATATCCACCGGCACGTCGGTATCGCCCTGATCCGGGCCGATGCTGAAGGGCGCCTGGCGGTACAGATACGTCAGCGACGGCGGCGGACGGTAGCCGGGCTGATTCATGTGCGCGCCGCCGAGTTGAATCGGGAACGCGTTATCCGGTGCGTACGAATGCTGCGGCGAATGGCACGACGCACACGACTGCGTCCCCGACGCCGATAGCGACGGATCGAAGAAAATCTGTTTGCCGAGCAGCGCTATCGCGCTCAGCGGCGCGTCTTGCGGACGTGTCAAATGAACCGGATTGGGATTCGCGCCGGTGAGTTCTTCGACGATCGAGCCGACGGCGGGCGGCATCCGTTCCGGGTAGACGAGCGCATACGCGCAAAGCACGACGAGCGCGAGCACGATGCCGGCGACGCTCCACGCAAGCAGTTTGAGCCACGAGCGACGGGGCATGACGGGACCGGGCTCACCGCCGGCAGGCTTATGCGAGGGCAGAGTGGCGTCAGAAGGATGATTCATGGCGGTGGCGACAAGTAATTCGATCAGGTGCGATCAAAAAGCAAATCGAGCCAGCACGTTTGCACTGGCTCGACGCCCAACTACAGCTTGATGTGTTTCCTGCTCTTCACCGCGCCGGGCCTCGTGTCGTCATGCACGAGAAGCGGTCGTGCATGACGCGATGGCCGGCGTACCAGAAGGGCAGTGCGCACGCGTGCCGCTCAGCTGGCCGGCGGCGCCGACAGCTTCGTGCCCGGGTTCTCATCCAGATACACCGTCGGATTGTTGCCCGAGCCCGTGAAGTCGAACATGCACATGATGCTGCCCGCCGTTGCATCGAACGAACCGTTGCCGAGTCGTTGACCGCTGAGCCAGTTGTCCTCGATGAACTTCACCACGGATGCCTGGGTGATCGGCGTATCGTCGACGAAGTTGACCTTCGCCCACGGCGACACCACGATAAACGGCGTACGCGTACCCGGACCGCAACGGCCGTTCACCGCGCCGCCACTCACGCCCTGCGGCTGAACCGCGCCCGTTGCCGTGCACTGGCCCGTGCCGCTCAGGTTGTCGGTGCCCGCAACCGTCGCGCCGCCCGCGGATTGCGCCGTGGTCGAATCGAATGACGAGTTCTTCGGCGCCGTGTAGCGGTGGTCGTACCAACCGTCCGAATCGTCGTAAGCGATGATCACAGCGGTGTTCTTCCAGTCAGGCTGTTGCTGCAGGAAGTTGATCACCTTCGTGACGAAAGCCTGTTCGTCGATTGGGTCCGAATTGCCCGGGTGACCGTCGTTGACCGCCGGGGCCTTCAGGAAGCTCACCGACGGATAGTTGCCCGCCTTCACCGCGGCGAAGAAGTCGTCGGTGTCGTACTGGTGGTGAACCGGCGTTGCCGTGTTGTCGAGCGGATCGGTCATGCCGATCACCGCAGTCGACGACGGCCGCGTATGCGCGGGGTTGGCCGTGGTCGGGTAGTACTGGAACCACGCGTGATGCTGCACGTAGTCGGTCTTGGTCGCGTTCAGGACTTGCGAGAACGTCGAACGTGCGCAACCGGTCGTGCCGTTGGCATTGGTGGTCGTCAGATTGAAGCCGCCCATGAAGCCGCCCCACGTCAGGCCCTTCGCGTTGAGCAGGTCGCCGATGTTTTTGTTGCTCGACGACATCGCGGCCGTCACCGTGCTCTTTGCCGCGACCGTGCAGGTGTCGCCGGTCGGGTCCAGGTCGCCGACCAGCGTGAAGCCGCCGGCCGAATCCGGAATCGCGTTGGCCGAGGTTCCACCCGTTACCACGACGCCGTTGTTCTGGCCCGACACCACTTCAATTGCGCCAGGCGTCGACGGACCGTACGTGTCCGTGTACGCGTTCTGGTTCATCGCGAAGTTCTGCGCGTAGTTCCACATTGCCGTGACCGTATTGCCGTCGAAGTAACCGAGCACCTGGCCCTTCGTGGCGAACGCGCCGGTGCTGCCGGCAATCGTCGAACCCGCTGCCGTGAACAACGGGAACGAGTCCATCGCGCCGTTGTTATAGGCGAGTTCTTCCGCGGCATAGGCGTGGTTCTGGCTCGACGTATTGGCTTGCGAACGATCGAGACGGAACGGCAGCAGATCGGCAGCCGGCAGGCCGAGACCCGCGATCGTCACGGCGCCGACCGTGCGGCCCGCCGTGTTCGGCGAGGTCGACAGCGCATTCGGGTTCGCGACGATCAGGTTGTTGTTGCTGAGGTTGTTGACCGTCGGCGTGCCTGCGGCTGCCGTGAATTGCGGCTCGCCGACCGGGTTGTTGGCTTGCGGGTAGGTCGCGAAGTAGTGGTCGAACGAAACGTTCTCGCCGAAGATCACCACGACGTGTTTGATCGGCGTGGCCGTTGCGACGGCATCCTGCGCCGACACCGTTGCTGCCGGCGTCGACGTCGTCGAGTTCACGCTGTTGTGGCCGCATGCTGCGAGCGCAAGCATCGCGGCAAACGGGATGGGTAAGAGGGTTCTACGAAACATGTGACAGGTTCCAGATTCGACTTCGCCGTTCAACGTTTCCAGTAATGCGCGTGTGGAGGTTCGCTGGGGATATTGTTAGGAATACAGCTTAGGTGTCTTACCGCTTGGAACTCCGCGCATTGAAACATCTGCTGATTAAGATTTGAGGGCGCGAACATTACGCTACCTATCTGCTTGCATTCATTTCAATAACAGTTGCTGTCGTTCTGCTTTCGCCGGGACGTAATTTGAACGCTGTTCTGCCCGTCAAGACTCGCAGGCGTCTGTGCATTTCTTTCAATGCAAATCAAAGCGACGGATTTTCAGGGCTGCTGCGTTCAAGAAGAAACGAAGCCACTTCTGGTTTTGGCTTTTATGGGAGAACCCGGCATGACATCAACCAAATCGATCCGCCTACTGACCTCCGTGCTCGTTGCAACAATCACGTGCGCCGCCGCGCTGACGGTCGCGCCCGCCTTCGCGCAAGCGGTGATCGTGGCGCCTATGGCGCCGCCGCCACCGCGCGTCGAAGTGATGCCGGCGCCGCGTGCGGGCTACGTCTGGGATCAGGGCCGCTGGCGTTGGGACCACGGCCGTTATGTGTGGGTGCCCGGCCACTGGCAGCCGGTTCGCGTCGGGTATCGCTGGGTGCCGGGGCATTGGGTGCAGCGCGGCCCGAACTGGCGCTGGGTCGGAGGGCATTGGGCCTGAACGTTGCGCGCCGTGGCGCGCCTGGGCGCGCTTCGGCGCGTGTTGCAACCCAACTGGACAGGTTCCAATGAAAACGCTCGTGATCATTCTGCTGGCGGCCACGCTCGCCGGCTGTGTCGTCTACCCGGCGCGGCCGGCCTACTATCGGCCGGCGGTCGTCGTATATTGACGGGCATGCATGCCGCAATCCGTCCGGTGCGCGCCGTCCGAATCGGTGCGCACACAACTAATCGATCCTTGCTGCGCGTGCCGCGCGCGCTGTGGAGCCGCATGCCTTGAGCGAACGCGATCCCGATGCGGAACTGCTGGCAGGAGTTGCCCGGCAGGACCCGGCCGCCGTCCGCTCGCTTGTCGCGCGCAAGCTGCCGCGTCTGCTCGCGCTCGCCACGCGCATGCTGGGCGATCGCATGGAAGCCGAAGACGTGGCGCAGGAGGTCTTCGTGCGAATCTGGAAACAAGCTTCGCGCTGGCGGGAGGGCGAGGCGAAGGTCGATACGTGGGTGCATCGCGTCGCGCTCAATCTTTGCTATGACCGCTTGCGCGGCCGTCGCGAAGTCCCGCACGACGATATGCCCGACGAGATCGACCCAGCCGCATTGCCCGACGCCACCCTCGAAGCACGCGCCCAGGACGAGCGTGTTCGCGAAGCGCTCGCCGCGTTACCGGCACGGCAGCGCGAGGCACTGGTGCTCAACTACTACCAGGAGATGTCGAACATCGACGCTGCCGCCCTGATGGGCATCACGGTCGATGCGTTGGAAAGTCTGCTGGCACGTGCGCGCCGCAATCTGCGCGCCCAACTGGCCGGCAGCGGCCTTAGCAAGGACAAGTCATGACGCCCGAAAGATTCCATCAGATGGTCGAAGCCTACGGCGCCGATCCGCGCCGCTGGCCGCAACAGGAACGCGCAGCGGGAGAGGCCTGGGCCGCGGCCCATCGTGCCGGGGCCGCCGCGGTGCTGGCGGACGCGGCCGGCATCGACGCGTGGCTGGCGGCCGATAAAGTCGATCCGCCGGGCGCGGCGTTGCAACAGCGCGTTATCGGCAGCGCACCGGTACGGCAGCCCGTCGTGCCGCGCCGGCGCTGGTGGTGGTCGGGCGCGGCGGTGGCTGGCGTCGGGCTGCTGGGTGGCGCAGCGGGCGCTTTCGCGGTGTCGTTCTTCGTGTTGACGGGGACGGTTCCGCAAGTGCATGAGTTCTCTTATTTGACTTCGAGCTTCGGTGGTTCATCCGCCGATTGGAGTGGCGAATGAACGGCCGGTCATGGAAAATCGTGCTGGTGGCGTCGCTGGTGCTCAACGTGTTTCTGCTGGGTGCGATTGTGGGTGGTGCTTATCAATGGTTCGCGGCGCATGGCGCGATGACCCCGGTGCTGGCGCAGCAACGCACGGCGCTGCGCTTCGCCGCCGAAACGCTGCCAGCCGAACGTCAGAAAGCCTTTGTCGACGGCTTGAAGAATGCGCGCCGCGAGGGCCGGCAATATGCCCGCGATGGCCGCGAAGGGCGGCACGAAGTGTTGCGCCTGCTCGCCGCGCCGCAGTTCGATCGCGCGGCACTGGACGCGGCGCTGGCCCGCACGCGTGCAGCCGACAGCAGTTTGCGCGCGCAAGTGGAGGGCAGCGTGGCGGATTTTGCGGCAACGCTCTCGCCCGAGGAGCGCGTGGAATTCGCCGACAGCCTGAAGCTGCGCGGCCAGTGGCGTGAACCGCAGCCGGCCGCCAACGCGAAAAAGCCGCCGAAACCGGCCGCAAGTGACGCTTCGAGTGAAGCGTCGGGCGAATAAAAATTTCTGGACGGGCGCGACGGATTTCATTGTGGCGGCCGTTTAAAGAAATATCCAACGCCGAAGAGGACGGTATGGCTACCTCACCGAACATCAATGCCGCGGCGATTGCGCTGAACCGCTTCGGTCTTGGCGCGCGTGTCGACGACACACCGCCTGCCGATCCCAAGGGGTGGCTGCTCGCGCAGTTCGAGCAGTATCAGCCGCGGCCTGCCGCATGGGCGGGTCAGCCTGATTCGGTGGCGCTGTCCACCGAACTGGTGCAGCAGCGTATGCAGATCAACCAGTTGAACCGGCAAAGTCAGCAGAATCAGCAGGGCGTTAGCGAAGGCACGGCCAATCAGGCGAATGCGCAAACCAGCACGCAAAACACCGGGCAAAACACTGCGCAAGGTGCATCGGACACCACCGCTCAAACTACTAAGCAAGCCGAACGAAAAGCACTGCGCGGCGAAATTGTCGAAATGTATCGTTCCTCGGTGAACGCGCGTGTTGCAAGCGCGCTGACCACGCAGACGCCTTTCGTCGAGCGGCTGGTTCATTTCTGGGCGAACCACTTCGCGGTATCCACGGAGAAGCCTGGTGTCGCGGCACTGGCCGGCTCCTTCGAAGCGGAAGCGATTCGCCCGCACGTGCTCGGCCGTTTCGAAGACATGCTGGTCGCGGTCGAACGTCATCCGGCCATGCAGTTGTTTCTCGATCAAACGCGCTCGGTCGGACCGGACAGCGTGGCGGCCATGCGCGCCGCAGAACGCAATCCGGGCGTGAAGCGCGGTCTCAATGAGAACCTGGCGCGCGAAATCATGGAGCTGCATACGCTCGGCGTGCGCAGTGGCTATAGCCAGGAAGACGTCACCGAATTCGCCCGCGCGCTGACCGGCTGGAGTCTCGCTGGGAATCCTGGCAATCCCGGCAATCCCGGCAATCCCGGCAATCCGGGCCGGCCGGGCCGGCCGGGCATGCAGCCGAACGCAGCCCCAGGCACCTTCGTGTTTCGCGTCGCGCTGCACGAGCCGGGCTCGAGAACCATCATGGGCCGCCGCTATGACCAACCGGGAGAAGCGCAGGCGCTGGCGATCCTGCACGATCTCGCGAGCGCGCCCGCGACGGCACAGCACATCGGCGGCAAGCTCGCCCGTCACTTCATCGCGGACAATCCGCCGCCTGAAGCGAGCGAGCGGCTGGCGAACGCGTTTGAACGTAGCGGCGGCGATCTGCCAACCGTGTACCGGACGCTGATCGACATGCCGCAGGCGTGGTCGCCGGCCGCCGTGAAGTTCAAGACGCCGTGGGAATGGACCATTTCCTCGATGCGCGGGCTGGGTTGGCAGGACCTGGGCAATTTGCAGGCCGCACCCATCCTGACGCAACTCGGCCAGCCGGTATGGCGTCCGGGTTCGCCCGCTGGTTACGACGACATTGCCGCGAGCTGGGCGGCACCCGACGCGCTCGTGCGCCGGGTCGAAGTGGCGCAGCGCTTCGCGTCGCGCGTCGGCGACCGGCTCGATGCGCGCTCGCTCGGCCAGACCTTGCTGGCCGGCTCGCTCAGCGCGCCGACTGCCACGGCTGTGGCGCGAGCCGACAGCGCATCGACGGCGATCGCGCTGCTGCTGGTCTCGCCGGATTTTCAACGGAGATGAATGCCATGCTTTCACGCCGCAAGTTTCTAAGCGTTGCCGCTGCAGGCGCGGGCGCGATTCTCGTGTCGCCGCAGATCGCTTTTGCAAGCGTCGCAACCGATCGCCGTTTCGTGTTCGTGATCCAGCGCGGCGCGGCCGACGGCCTGAACATCGTCGTGCCGTATGCCGAGCCCGCCTACGCGACACTGCGCGGCGCGCTGGCGATCGACGCCTCCAACGCGACCCGGCTCGACGGCACCTTCGCGCTGCATCCCTCACTGGTGCAGACCGCCGCGATGTATGCGAATCATCAGGCGCTGTTCGTGCACGCGGTGGCGTCGCCGTACCGCGACCGCTCGCATTTTGATGGGCAGAACGTGCTGGAGACCGGCGGCACGTCGCCGTATCAGATGAAGGACGGCTGGCTGAACCGGCTCGTTGCCTCGATGCCCGCCACACGCGAGAACGCGATCGCCTTCGCGCCGACCGTGCCGATGGCGCTGCGCGGCAAGGCGGCGGTGACGTCGTACGCGCCCTCGGGGTTGCCGCAAGCGCCTGACGATCTGCTCATGCGGGTCTCGCAACTGTACGACCAGGACGCGCAATTGCGCCCGCTCTGGGAATCGGCCATGACCGCGCGCGGCCTCGCAGGCGACGCCGGTGCGCGCCAGGACCCGGCGAGCCTCGGCAAGCTCGCGGCCGGTTTTCTGTCGCGCGACGACGGCCCACGTATTGCGATGATCGAAACCGGTGGCTGGGACACGCATACGGCGCAGAACGCGCGCCTCGCCAATCAGTTGAAATCGCTCGACACCATGCTCGCGGCGTTGCGCGACGGCATGGGGCCGTTGTGGACCAGGACGACGGTTGTCGTGGCAACCGAGTTCGGTAGAACCGCTGCCGCCAATGGGACGGGGGGCACCGATCACGGCACGGGTTCGGTGGCGATGGTGCTGGGCGGATCGGTGGCGGGCGGGCGCGTGCTTGCCGATTGGCCCGGCCTGAAACCGGGCGACCTTTACGAAGCGCGCGATCTCAAGCCGACGCAGTCGCTGGATGCCTTGATCGCCGGCGCCGCGAGCGAAAGCCTCGGACTCGATCCCCAGCGTACCGCCGCCGCGCTATTCGGCCAGACCGCGGGAATGCGGCCAATGACAGGCCTCGTGCGCGCATAACCCCAAAAATCGCCAGGGAGAGCAAAGGAACTTCAGATAGGGGTCGCTTGAGAAAACGGAAAATAAAGCACGTTTAGCCGACGACGCCGGGTCGGAGGGCGTGGGCTACGGCGCGGCGAACGCCTCATCCATCTGCCGGGAGCGTTTGGCCTCGTCGCTCAGCAGGGAGATCGAGGTCGTTGCGATAGAGGCGTGGCGCAGGTTGTCTCGCACGGTCGTCAGCTCCGCGCCGCGAGCGAGCGCATGGGTGGCGTGGGTATGGCGCGTCCAGTGGGGGCTGGCGCGACGCAACTTTTCAGCTAGTACGGGATGATCGGTGCCGATGACATCGGCGGCCAGGCGGAAAAAGCCGCGCATCACGAACCACAGACGGGAACGGGTGATGCCCGTTGCTCCTTCCCCGTCAAAACTCGCCAGTAGCGGGGCTTTCGGATTCCAGCGCTGCGGTGTCACTGGCAGACGCCTCTGGACGAGGTACTGTTCGAGTGCAACGCGCGCGAGTGGCGGAAAAGCCACCTTGCCGGGCTTGCCGTCCTTGCCCACGAGATTGAGCCAGTGGGCACCGCGTTCATCTATCCGGATCTCGCCAAGCCTCGCGCTGACCAGTTCGCTCGCACGCAGACCGGTCGCATAGGAAAAGTCGAGCAGGAAGCGCAGCCGCTGGGCGGCGGGTGCTTCCCAGCCGTAGGACCATTCCAGTCCCTTGGCGATCGTGCGAACCAGCCCCCATTCGCTTGCAACCCAGATGGTTCGCTCGGGTGTTGCACTTCCCGAGGTCGCCCAGGTATTGCGTCATCGGCGCCTGATGACCACGTCAATCTACGCGAAGGTCGACCGGGATGGGCTGCGCCTGCTCGCCCGTCCGTGGCCGGGAGGTGCGGCATGAGCGAATTACATTGTGCTCTGGCTGAGTATTTGAATTTGCGCCGCTCGCTGGGCTACAAGCTGCGACGGTCGGAGAAGCTGCTGAAGCAATTCATTGATTTTTTCCTGGCCACAGGAGCACCGGCGATCACCATTCAACACGCTTTAACGTGGGCGTGCCAACCAAACGACGGCAGCAACAACTGGTGGGCCTATCGTCTATCGGCCGTTCGTGGATTCACTAAGTATCTGCAAGCCACCAATCCTTCCATCGAGGTTCCACCATCCGACTTATTGCCTTGGCGGCCGCACCGAGCCTGCCCGTATCTGTATCGTGAGGAAGAGATCATCGCCTTAATCAAGGCCGCCGGCGCGCTCAGCTCACCGCTACGAGTAGCAACCTACCAGAGCTTGATCGGATTGCTTGCCGTGACCGGGATGCGAGTGGGTGGAGCGATCAACCTCGATCTGCATGACTTCGATGCGCGCAATGGCACACTGATCATCAGAAATGCGAAGTTCAATAAGATGCGAGAAATTCCCTTGCACCCAACAACGGTCGCGTCGTTGAAGCGTTATCTCGCCCGCCGCAACCGAATGGCCAGCGCCGAGGGAACCTCTGCACTGTTCATATCTCCGACGGGCAGCCGGCTCCTGTACTGCAACGTTCAGTGGACCTTCCAGCGAGTGGTCCGCCAAGCAGGTCTCGTGTCGCGCACCACTCATTGTCGCCCCCGTATTCATGACATGCGTCATGCGTTCGCCGTTAATACGATGCTCGAGGCCTACCGAGATGGTTCGAACACGCAGCAACGCCTCACGCTGCTTTCAACTTATCTTGGGCACGTAAGCCCGGCATCGACCTATTGGTATCTGTCAGCAGCTCCGGAGCTACTCGCTAAGGCAGCCGAGCGTCTGGAGCATCTGCATGGAGAGCAAACATGACTGAACTTGCCATTACTCTGCAAGCATTCTTCACTGATCGACTCATCCGGGAGCGTCACGCGAGTCCATGCGCGGTTGCGGCGTATCGCGATACGTGGCGATTGTTGCTTGGTTTCTGCGCAAAGCGAACAGGCAAATCACCTTCGGCACTTGATTTTACTGATTTCGACATTTCGCTTGTCTGCGCCTTCCTGGACCACCTCGAACGGGAGCGTAGAAACAGCGTGCGTACTCGGAACGCTCGGCTCGCCGCCATCCACTCACTGTTTCGCTACGCGGCGTTACGCCACCCCGAACACGCAGCCACCATCGCTCGGGTGCTGGCGATACTTCCCAAGCGCTTTGAGCGCGCGATCGTTACCTTCCTTACCGAAGTTGAAGTGCGAGCGTTGCTTGCGGCACCCGATCGCACCTTATGGTCAGGACGACGTGACTACGCGATGCTACTGGTCGCGGTGCAAACCGGTTTGCGAATCTCAGAGGTGATCGGCCTGCTACGGACTGACGTTCACCTCGGCGCTGGCGCACATGTCGCCTGTCAGGGTAAGGGCCGAAAGGATCGCATCACACCCTTGAGCGTCCCTGTGGCTAACGTGCTGCGCGTATGGCTTGCCGAGTGTGAAGCCAATCCAGCTGCGCGGTTGTTCCCAACGCGCACCGGTACACCTCTCAGCCGAGACGCGATTGAGCGCCGTATCACTCTCCATGCAGCTAAAGCATCCACTGCGTGTGCGACTTTGGCAAACAAGAACGTTACTTTCCATGTGCTTCGACATACGGCTGCGATGCGGCTTCTGGAAGCGGGAGTCGATCCCACGATAATCGCTCTATGGCTAGGCCATGAATATGTCGACACCACTACCTACCTTCATGCACATCTAGGCATCAAGGAGCAAGCTCTCGCCCGGGCCCGAATGCCGAACGCGAACCCGGCCCGGTATCGTCCCTCCGATCCACTTCTCACCTTCCTGGAATCGCTCTGATTATGCCGATTCCTACGCCGCGTTCACCGCCAGCACCGCCGCATTGCGGCTGCACACCGGCGTAATCCGGAGGTCGGCATAAGGCAGAGATTTTTTTGGTTGGCGGTCGCGGCAACCAGCGCATCGACATGTCGTCGAACCTGATCCGCGACCGGTAATCAAAAAAATGTTTGTGCTAAACCGCTCCACAGGCGGTGGCCGCTATGGGCATTGAATGACCGCCGCGGTAATTTGTGATGTCTTGCAGGGGCGATCACACACGGACTTCCGGCGAGAGTGGGAAGCATCACGTGTAAAGGACGCGGGAATGTGCGCGTGAACCGGCAAATCATCCGCCATTTTGGAGTACGCTGGTGCGCGAGCAGATCGAAGGCACGAGTGCAGCCGCGTTGACCTCGTCAGGAAAGGCGAACGTGTACGGAAACAGGTGCGGTGGCAACTAGCGCGCATGGGTGGGACCTGGCGGGGCTCGTGGAAGGCTGCCGGGTATGTCTTCGATGCGGAGCATGTGTCCCTTGCCACATACGGGACAGTCGCGCAGTGACTTGCCGGTGAGTCGCTGGTAGCGGTCACGGTAGTCTTCCCGGGGCTCGGCTGCGGCAGCGGCGGGAGCCTCGACACCGAGCAGCTGCCTGCAGGTGGCGAGCTTGTCGGCACGGTGGCAGTTGGCGAGCCACCCGTAGCTGCGAATGCGCTTGAAGCCGTCAGGCAGCACATGCAGCAGGAAACGACGGATGAACTCGTCGGCCGTGAGCGTCATGGTCCTTTGTCTGGGCTCGTGCCGGTAGTCCTTCCAGCGGAACTGCACGGTGTGCCCGTCGAAGGCGAGCAGCCGGTTGTTGGAGATGGCGACGCGGTGGGTGTAGCGGCCCAGGTAATCGAGCACGTGTTCGGCACCGCCAAAGGGTGGCTTGGCGTAGACCACCCACTCCGCCCGTGCCGCGGGTGCAAGCCAGGTTGCGAATTCGACGGGATCGCTCAGGGATTCGAACTGACCGTGCAGGCGCAGCCCGCCGGCGTCGTAAGCGCGGCGCAGCTGTTCGAGAAACAGGCGGCGAAAGAGCCGTGACAGGACCCGCACGGACAGGAAGAAGCCGGGACGGCAGGCGATCCAGCGCTCGCCGTCCGGGGAGATGCCGCCGCCCGGCACAACGCAATGCACATGAGGGTGATGCTGCAGATTCTGTCCCCACGTATGCAGGATCGTGAGGAAGCCGATCTCGGCGCCTAGGTGCTTCGGATCGGCGGCGATCGTGCGCAACGTTTCGGCGCTGGCGCGAAACAGCAGATCGTAGAGCGTCCTCTTGTTCTGGAACGCGAGAGCGGCGATGGATTCCGGAAGTGTGAAGACGACATGGAAATACTCGGTCGAGGGGAGGAGCTCCGCATGCCGGCGTTCGAGCCATTGCGCGCGGGCGAGTGACTGGCACTTCGGACAGTGCCGGTTACGACATGAGTCGTAACTGATGCGCTGATGGCCGCATGCATCGCACTGCTCGAGATGGGCACCAAGCGATGCGGTACGACACAGCTCGATGGCACTCATCACGCGTCGCTGCACACGACTGAGCCCCTCGGCATGGGATAGCCGGAAACTGGGCCCACACTGGCGGAAAATGTCCGCCACTTCGAGCGCCGGCCGCATGACTGCGCTCAGAAGTACTCGGGCGCAGGTGGCGGGGATGGAACGGGTGCAGGGTGCGGCAGCAGGTCGAAGGGACTGGTGGTGGCGCACACGGTGCTGGTGGCCACCTTCAGGTACCGGGACGTTGTCGATAGGGATCTATGGCCCATCAGCAGCTGGATCCGGCGCACGTCAGTACCGGCTTCCAGCAGATGCGTGGCGAACGCGTGTCGCAAAGAATGGGGTGTCACGGGTTTGGTGATGCCGCTGCGCTTGCGTGCAAGCTCGCATGCGTCGCCCACGGCATGGCGGGTGATGGGCCGCCCCGGAATGCTGCCTGGAAAGAGCCATTCCTTCGGATGGGCGTCCTGCCAGTACAGCCTCAGGATCTCGAGTAGCCTCGTCGAGAGCATTACATAGCGATCCTTACGGTTCTTCCCCTGGTTCACACGAATAACCATGCGCTTGCTGTCGATATCGGTGACCTTCAGATGCACGACTTCCGACACCCGCAGTCCGGCGGCGTACGCGGTCATCAGGATGGTGCGGTGCTTGAGACTGGCGACCGACTCGAAGAAGGTGGTGATCTCCTCCAGGCTGAGGACGACGGGCAGTCGGAACGGCTTCCTGGGCAGGGGAAAGTCCTCGTCACTCCAGTCGCGCTTGAGCGTCACGCGGTAAAGAAAGCGCAGTGCACCGATCGTTGCGCCGAGACTGGCGGGTGCCAGCTTGCGCTCTTCGAGGAGGTAGACGAGCCAGGCCCGGATCTCGTCGGGACCCAGCAGTTCGGGCGAGCGGCGGAAGTGCCGGGCGAAACTGCGTACCTGAATCAGATAGGACTTCTGGGTATTATCCGCAAGGTTGCGGATCTGCATGTCATGCAGCATGCGTTGGCGCAGTGGTGTCATGGCGAGCCTCCTGGAAGCAGTGGGTGGAATGCCCAACCGGGCGTTCACATACTGCTCCTGGCGACACCGCTCACCACCTCGCTGGGGTTCAGCGTCAGACAACCCTCTTCATCAAACGTCAGCCATAGACCTGTGCCCACCTCCCCCTACCGCGTCAGCGGTTTAGTACAATGGAACTTAGGCCGATATCGGCCTAAGTTCCACAAGATGGGCAACGTGCTCAATGCGCTGCCGAAATCGCAACAGGCACGCGCGAAGGCCGATATGCAGGGCATCTGGATGGCGGCCACGCGCGCCGAAGCATATGCGGCGTTCGACCGGTTCGTGTCGATCTATGCGGCAAAATATCCGAAGGCGACGGAAACGCTGAAGAAGGACCGGGAGAGCCTGTTAGCCTTTTACGAATTCCCAGCCGAACATTGGCAGCATTTGCGGACCACGAATGCGATCGAGTCGACGTTCGCGACCGTGCGCCACCGGACGACGCGTACGCGCAACTGCGTGTCGCGACCGACCTTCCTGGGTCTGGCATTCAAACTGATCGAGGAAGCCGAGAAAACCTGGCGCCGCATCAACGGCCCTGAACAGATCAAGCTGTTGCGGGAAGGCATTGCCTTCAGGGACGGCGAACCGGTGCAAGACGATCAACCCGGTCAGCAGAAACTCGCCGCCTGACGTCGCCGGCTATCAACCGCTCATACACCAGACTTGACCGTATCTCGCGATGATGGCCTTTACCTACGTCAACGCCAACGAAGACGTCGACGGAGTTATGTTGTTGGTTTTCTTGCATCGAAGTGTTTATGCAGATTGAGCTGGTTGGCCTGCAACATCGGTGGCAAGTCTCGGCATCCACGTTACGGACGGCCTCAAGATATCCTGGCCGAGCCCCTATTAGCGATCACCAGCCACCCACCAGGCCCGGTGACAACACCCCCCGGATCATGACTGCGACTGGGGGCGAGAATCATGCCGGGCCTGGCTGGCCAAATCCTCAATTATCGAGGAGTGAAGATAGTAACGGGGAGTGAATTCAGAGTGATCCGCGTAACTGCTCTTCGATCGTCCTCGTCGAGGGTGATTCCACGTGCCCCGTATGCTTTGTCTGCACGGGCTCGATCAGCACGATCCAGCATTCGTCGTCTGCGACTGGATTGTGCAGCGTGCCGCGCGGCACCACGTGCATCGAGCCCGCGGGCAGATCGACGACACGCCCGCCCTCATATTCGATCTTCAGATGTCCGCGTACGACGAAGAACAGCTCGTCCTCGTGCTCGTGGTCGTGCCACACGAACTGCCCACGCACTTTCGCGACCTTCACGTACTGATCGTTGACCTGAGCGACGACTTTCGGCGACCAATAGTCGGACACGTCGACGAACGCAGCTTCAAGGTCGAACGATTCGGCAAACGGATGGGACGACATGCTTATCTCCAGATTGGAATAAGAGAGGCGGCGAGCAGCGCGCCCATCGCGAGATTGAGAATGCGCCAGTGGCGCGGCGTTCGAAAGAACCGCGCTAGCAGCACGCCGAGCGCGCACCAAAACGCGAGCGACGCGCACGCAGCAACGCCAAACGCGGTCCCGAGCAGCATCGCGAGTCGGCCCGGATTGCTCGCGTGCAGCGCGAACGACGCCGCCGCGCCGACCGTCATCGCCCAGCCTTTCGGGTTGAGCCAGAGCAGCAGCAAGCCGTTGACGAGCGTAACCGGGCGCGCGGGACCGTTGGCTGCGCTTGGCGGCCCGCTGCGCACGACGCGCCACGCGAGCCACAACAGGTACGCCGAGCCGAGCGCCTTGACCGCCGTTTGCAGCGACGGCAGCGCGAGCAGCAGACCGGCCAGCCCAAGCGCGGCGACCGCAGCGAGCGAGGCGAGGCCCATTGCGATGCCGAGCATCAGCGGAATCGAGCGTACGAAGCCGAAGCGTGCGCCCGAAGCGGTGGCGAGCGTGGTTGCGCCACCTGGCGTCGCGGTCGAGACGGCGACGAAAAGCAGAAGCGGCAGGAGCGAGGTCATCGGCGCACATCCGGGTGAGTGAGATCTGCACTGTACGGATCGCCAACACATCGTGAAAGGTAATAATATTGATGCGATCCATTATGCGGAATAATGCATAGATGAGCCGAAACCTCGACCTCGATCTGATCCGTACCTTCGTTGCCGTCGCCGATAACGGCAGCATGACGGTCGCTGCGAATCTGCTGCACATGACGCAAGGCGCCGTGAGCCAGCAGGTGAAGCGTCTCGAAGACGTACTGGATTGCCTTCTATTCGTGCGCAAGACGCGCAAGCTGGAGCTTTCGCGCCAGGGCGAGCAGTTTCTTGTGAATGCGCGCAAGCTGCTGCGGCTGAACGACGAAATCTGGGCCGACATGATCGACCGGCCGCTGCGCGGCGCCCTGCGTGTGGGTGTGCCATACGATCTCGTGATGCGGCTCGCGCCGGCGCTGAAGGCATTCGCCGAGGCGCATCCACACGTCGACATTTCGCTGGTATGCGCGGCGTCACCGGAACTGCGCAAAGCGGTCGATAGCGGTCGTGTGGACGTGTCGTTGGTCGAATCCGTCGCGAGCGAAGCCGAAGGCGACGTGGTCCG
The DNA here is from genome assembly GCF_003610295.1 of Paraburkholderia sp. BL23I1N1. Lineage (NCBI taxonomy): Bacteria > Pseudomonadati > Pseudomonadota > Betaproteobacteria > Burkholderiales > Burkholderiaceae > Paraburkholderia > Paraburkholderia sp. BL23I1N1. Next base: position 5,686,350 of record NZ_RAPV01000001.1, on the reverse strand, counting down.
CATCGAGCCGCTGGTGTGGGTCAACGGGCGCGGCAGCGACGCGTGGCGGAAGCGGCCATTGCCGCTGTCGATGGTGGACGAGCGTTGTGCGTTCCGACCGGTGGTGCTCGGCGCGCTCGCGAACGAGGGCATCGCGTGGCGCACGGTGTTCGAGAGCGGCAATATCGAGGCAACCGCTGCGACGGTACGCGCGGGCCTCGCGGTCACGACCTGGCTCGTCTCCACGGTGCCGGCCGATCTGGAAACGCTCATGCCTCAAGCAACCGGCCTGCCCACGCTGCCCCCGTTCGCAATCTGCCTGCGATTGCCCGCGACGGCTCAACCGGCGGCGCAGGAATTCGCGCGCCACGTACGCGAATCGATGTCGAACGACGCAGGTACTCGACACACGCGACGGGCGAACATTGCGTGACGTACCGCGTTCGAAGTGCCTTCCGGACGTCGCGGCTCTACAAGCGCTGGGGCAGCGCAGCCGCAAAAAAATCGGTGACCCGGCGCACGCGCGCGGGCACGAAACGACGCCTCGGCCAGACTATACTCACATCGCGGGCGTCCCGGATGTTCGTTTGAATCCGTCTCGTCAAGAAGGGGCGGTGAATTCGAAGTTCAACAACGTGCCGTTCTTGCAGGTGCCAGCTATCGCAGCCGCAAGCGACGAACGGCGAAAACTACAGCTCGCAACAGATCGTCGCCAGCTCGCTCGGCCTGCAGCTCGGCCAGCTCGGGATGCAGCTCGCGCAACGCGGGCTCGACATTCAGCCGACGCTTGAAATCCGTCCGGGCTACCGCTTCAACATCATGGTCACGAAGGACGTAGTTACCGGCTACGGCTGCGCGTCTTGCTCTGCCTGTCGGCCGGGATCGAGCCGGCCGCCCACTTCGGGAGCTGCTGGGCGAGGAAGCGGGTCTGCTCGTTTTCACACGAAAACAGGAGGCCTGACGAGATCGCTGCCACAAAACATGGGCCAGAGCTCCCAAACCGGGCATCCTGACAGTTTGATCGGACGTATTCGACCTGCCGCGCTCCCACGACTGCGGGGGCGTCCGTCTCAGTAGGGCAAAGCGTCGCGCTTGGCGAAGATGCTTGCTATTTCCGCCGAGTTCTCGGTTCCCCAGGTACACAGCGGGACGATCGCGTCGGCCAGGCTGCGACCGAGCGGGGTCAGCGCGTAGTCCACACGCGGCGGCACCTCCTTGTAGTCGGTCCGCGCCAGCACGCGATCGGCCTCCAGATCCTTCAATTGCTGGATCAGCACCTTGTCGCTGACGCCCTGGGTCAAGCGCTTGAGCTCGCCGTAGCGCTTCGGGCCGTCGCGCAGGAAAAACAGGACCAGCGGTTTCCACTTGCCCGAGATGATGCGGAGCGTAGCGTTGAGCCCGCAGCCGGTATCGCAGATTTGAGAGGGCGTCGTCATATTCTAGTACTCACCAAAAAGTGCATACTTGTCCTAAGGTAATCGAGACTGGATACTTGTGCAACCCCAACCAAGGATGCACGACATGACCAGACTGAATGGAAAGACCGCCGTGATCACCGGTGGTGCTACCGGCATCGGCTTCGCCGCGGCAAAGCGCTTCATCGACGAGGGCGCCTTCGTCTTCATCTTCGGCCGCCGGCAGGAAGCGCTCGACGCCGCTGTGGCCGACCTCGGGCCCAATGCCCGCGCGGTGAAGGGCTCGGTCTCCGATCTTGCCGACCTCGACCGACTCTACTCGGCGGTGAAGGCCGAGCGCGGAACCCTCGACATCGTCTTCGCCAATGCCGGGGCGGGCAGCCAGCTTCCGCTCGGCAAGATTACCGCCGAGCACATTGACGAAATCTTCGACACCAATGTGAAAGGTTCGATCTTCACGGTCCAGAAGGCGCTGCCGCTGATGGGCCAGGGCGGTTCGATCATCCTGACCGGATCGAGCGCCGGCACCACGGGCGCCCCGGCGTTCAGCGCCTACAGCGCGAGCAAGGCGGCAGTGCGCAACCTCGCGCGGACCTGGGCGGAGGACCTGAAGGGCACCGGCATCCGGGTAAACGTGCTGTCGCCCGGGCCGACGGCGACCGAACTCGCGAAGGAAGCGCTGGGCGAGGAGGGCATGAAGGCCTTCGCCTCGATGAATCCGCTCCAGCGCATGGCTGATCCGGCGGAGCTCGGGGCGGCGGCTGCCTTTCTCGCGTCGCCGGACAGCAGTTTCATGACCGCCAGCGAAGTCGCCGTTGACGGCGGCCTTGCGCAAATCTGACGCGCTACGCCCGGCCGGTCACTCCATTCAATATTTGGAGCCCGTAGGGCGTGGGAAACCGAAGGAGAATATATGAGCTACGCAATTATCGGCTTCGGCAAGATCGGCCACGCTCTGGCCAAGGCATTTGCCCGCAACGGCATCGAAGTATCCGTTGCAACCACGCGCGACCCGGAAAGCTTTGCATCCGATGCGGCCGCGATCGGACTCGAGATCATTCCCAAAAAACTGGCGGACGCCGTCAAGGCGGACATCATCTTTTTGGCTGTCCGTTTCGAGTCGCACCCGGATGTCGCGAAGTCGCTCCCCACCTGGCAGGGGAAGACCATCATCGATGTGACCAATGCCTATGGCGTGCCCCCTGAGGAACTGGGAGGACAGCCTTCCTCCAAGGTCATCGCGCTGGCCTTCACTGGCGGTAGACTGGTTAAGGGCTTCAATCATTTGGCCGCCGCGGTCCTTGCCCAGGACCCGGCCGTACATGGTGGCAGGAGAGTCGTGTTCCTGGCGAGCGACGATGACGGCGCCGCAGCGGAGATTGGTGCGCTTGCGGAAAATCTCGGTTTCTCGCCGATCAAACTTGGCGGGCTTTCGGAAGGCGGACTGCTTGTGCAGGCGCGCGGAAATAGCTGGGGTCAACTGATCTTTAAGGACTTGGTCAAGTTCGACTAATGAATCCTGATCGCAAATTTCGATGTGATCCTGCCTATTTGGCAAAACTGGGCGTCGTGGACAAAGGGCAGCCACGGTTTGATTGAAGCGAGGGCGACGCGGGCGGTCGAGGTCTGCTTCCGCCCCATAGCGAACTATGCCGGTGAACTGATCACCGCCGGCCGGATGATCATCCGGCGTCGGTTCTGCTGATCATCCAGGTCGGTTTCTGCATCGGCAATAGCCATCTGAAGCCGATCTGATTCAACACGTTGTCTTCTTGACATCGTTGCTAGGCCGATTTGTCAGGATGGCGCCCGTAATAACGTGAACCAGATGATCGGCCCGTGGCGCGAATGAGGGCAGGTCGACGAGCCAGCCGAGCGCCGCCATCAGGCCGAACAGGTCGTCCCCCATTGATATCGGTGCGCGCCATACCTTCGGCCTGAACACGGAGCAGTAGCCGCGCGCTCGCTGAGTGCACCGCTGCGCATGAAGCATAAAGAGCGGAGTCCGGGTTTGTGTGGGCGGCCGCCATCAAGGCGACAACACCCCTATAGCTCTGGGCGAATGCCACCCATTCGCGAAACCAAGATACGAGCGCTTCGTCAGGTGGCTGTGACCTTTCGAGTTCGTCTGCCTCCTGCGTCAGTGCGTCCAGATTCGTACACAGCAACGCTTCGAACAAGGCTTCTCGCGTCGGAAAGTGACGAAGCAGCGTGGCCAACCCGACATCAGCCCGACGGGCGATATCGCGCATCGACGCATCGGCACCATGCTCGGTGACGACCTCACGCGCGACCGCGAGGATGTGGCTGTAATTTTTTTTTGCGTCGGCTCGCATGGGTTGCCTCTTGACAAATGGATCGCTGGTCCATATATTTGGATCACCGATCCATATGGTACAGCAAGCCGTACGATTTGGAGAGTACGAGCACCACCCAACTCACGAAGAGACTGCGCATGAGCACTATCAGCATCATCGGATCAGGCGGCATGGCTGCTGCGATCGGCGGCCTTGCCGTCGAGGCCGGACACACGGTCGAGGTGATGAGTCGCGACGCCGCGAAGGCACGGGCGCTGGCCGAGCAGCTCGGAGCTGGCGCGACGACAGGGACGTTCGGCGCCGCCCCGGCCGGGGACATCGTCATCCTGGCGGTTCCCTACTCAGCCGTTCTCGACGCGGTCAAGCAGTACGGCGAAGAGCTGGCAGGCAAGCTACTCGTCGACATCACCAACCCCATCAGATCCGACTTCACGGGCTTCTTAACCCCTGAGGACACTTTCGGCGCGCAGGAGATCGCGAAGGTCGCCCCTGCCGATGCAGATATCGTCAAGGCGTTCAACACCCAGTCCTCCCACGTCCTGGCTGCCGGTCCAGTCGAGGGCCACCCATTGGACGTGTTTCTTGCCGGGGACGGTGCACAGGCGAAGGCACGCGTATCGGCGTTCATCGACAGCCTCGGACTGCGCCCGATGGATGCCGGGCAGCTGGTCATGGCGCGGACGCTGGAGCACGCCTGCATGCTGTGGCTGGGCCTCATGACCCACTCCGTCAAACACACCAACTTCTCGCTCGGCATCCGCCTGCTCGGCTGAACGCACCGCTACCACCACTTCTCGCACCACATCAACTTACAGGGAGCAGCAACGTGCACGTTTTCGTCACTGGCGGGACCGGCCATTCCGGTCCGTACATCATCTCCGAGCTCATCGCCGCCGGCCACGAGGTCAGCGCCCTGGCCCGGTCGGACGCGGCCGCGGCTGCGGTCTCCGCGCTCGGCGCGAAGGTCCGTCGCGGCAGCCTCGAGGATCTCGACGGGCTCAAGATGGCCGCCGCGGACTCCGACGGCGTCATCCACGTCGCGCATAGGCAAGACCTGCTGCCCACCGGCGGGATCGCCGCCGTCGCCGCCGCGGAGGTCCCGATCATGCTCGCGTACGGTGAGGCCTTGGCGGGAACCGGAAAGCCGCTGGTCGTGTCGGGGAGCATCGGCTCGCCCGGGTGGGAAAACCTGGGCCGGCCAGCCACCGAGGAGGACCCGACCCTTCCCGGCGGCGATGAGTACAAGGGCACCCTGCGGGTTCGTAACGTCGTGGAAACCACCGTAATCGGCCTCGCCGAGCGGGGCGTGCGGTCTTCGATCGTTCGGATTCCTCCCATCATGCACAGCACGACCGACAATGCCGGCTTCCTCCCGTTGTTGATCGGGCTCGCGAAGGAGAAGGGCGTCATCGGCTACCCCGGAGACAGCGCGAACCTGTGGTCGGCCGTGCACGTCCGCGACCTCGCCTCCTTGTTCCGCCTGGCGCTGGAGAAGGGGCCGGCTGGCAAATATTGGCATGCGGTCGGCGACGAGGGTATCTCGTTCCGCGAGATCGCCGAGGCCATTGGCAGCCGTCTGGGCCTGCCCGCCGTGAGCATTCCTGCGGACGTCCTGATGCTGCCGGGATACTTTGGGTTCCTCGCGAATTTGGTCACGCTGGACCTCCCGGCGTCCAACCTCATCACCCGCCAGACCCTCGGCTGGGAACCCGCTCAGCCCAGCCTGCTCGCCGATTTGGACAACGGCCATTACTTCCCTGCCGGCTGATGAACTGACGGCAGAGAGCCGGGTCGCAACGAGTCCGGCGGACAGCAATGTCGCGATGCCGTGGTCCGTTCGCCCCAAGACTCTTTCGAACTGGGCATGCCCTGAGGGAAGCCGCACGCGGCTTGGCACACACGGAATATCAACCGGGGGACGCCCCGTTTAAGGACTACCAGCAATACCCCAACTCACGAGGAAACTGCACATGAGCACCATCAGCATCATCGGATCAGGAAGCATGGCCGCGGCGATCGGCGGCCGTGTCGCCAAGGCTGGACACACCGTCGAGGTGGTCAGCCGCGACCCCGCCAAGGCGCGGGCGCTGGCCGACCACCTCGCAGCCGGAGCGACCACAGGGACGTATGGCGCCGTGCCGGCGGGCAACATCGTCATCCTCGCTGTGCCGTACTCTAGTGCGGCGGCGGCGGTGGCCGATTACGGGAACGCGCTCGACGGCAAGGTAATCATCGACATCACCAACCCGGTCGCCCCCGACCTCTCGGGCCTCGTCACCCCCCACGGCAGTTCTGGTGCGCAGGAGACCGCCAAGGGCGTCCCCGCCGGCGCGCATGTCGTGAAGGCGTTCAACACCATCTTCGGTCACGTACTTGCCAAGGGTGGACGCCTCGACGCGTTCATCGCAGCCGACGATCCGGAGGCCAAGGCGCGCGTCTCAACTTTCCTCGAAAGTCTCGGGCTGCGTCCGTTCGATGTCGGCGGTCTGCAGATGGCCCAGACGCTGGAGGCGCTTGGCCTGATGATGATCGGCCTGGCCCGAAACGGCGCCGGCACCTGGGACCTCGCCTTGAACATCGATCTTGGCTGAATCACCGACGCCACGTCCTCACCGGCAGGTCCACAACACCACTGGGAGCAAGTCATCTCCAAGGCTGTGATCGCAATTTGATTGACCGAGGCGGAGGGCATTTCCTCCGAACGAGTGCCTGACAAACGACTTTCTCTGATCGACGGCGCGACAGTGTGACTGGAAATCAGGATGGACATACGCCACCTACGCTGTTTCATTGCGGTCGCCGAAGAATTGCATTTCGCGCGAGCCGCGGAGTGACTGCACATTGAGCAGTCTCCGCTATCGCGGGCGATCAAGGAGTTGGAAGAAGACCTCGGCGTTCAGCTCTTTGTGCGTACTACGCGCGGCACTCGCCTGACTCGTGCGGGCATTGGCCAAGCTCCCCGCCGTTCTCAAACGGCTGCGTGAGCACCTCAAGCGGCTCATCAACGTAAAACGGCCCGACCGCAAATGCGATCGGGCCGTCAAGTCCCGTCCTGCTCGTTATGCCGTTCGATATCTTCGGAAAGACCTTAACTGAACGGCGTTACAGCCCCTATGAGTCAATTTCGCAACAGCTTCTTAAAGCCGGGCACCGCCCGTCGCGTCGATCACCTGCCCCGTAGTCCAGCGGGCCTCATTCGATGCGAGGAAGGCGATGACGTCAGCCACATCGGCAGGTTGACCCACTCGCGAAAAGACCGACATGGCCTCTGCGCCGGCGCGCGCCTCCGGCACTGTGATCCACGCCGCATTCATGTCGGTCTCCGTCACACCTGGCATGACCGCATTCACCGTGATGCCGCGTGGACCGAACTCAGGGGCAAGCGCCAGCGTCAGGGTTTCAAGGGCACCTTTCGACGCGGCGTAGGCGGGATGCGTCGGAGCCGCGACACGCGTAAAACCCGTCGAAACGTTGATGATTCGTCCATTGTCGCGGATGTGATCTGCTACAGCCTGGATCAGGAAGAACGGTGCCTTGAAGTTGATCGTCATGATCTCGTCGAAGACGGACTCACCGGTCTGAGACAGGGGAATCGCTGGTGCCACGCCGGCATTGTTGACGAGAATGTCAAGCCGGGGGGCGCCCGTGGCGGCGATCGCGGCTGCCTTGAACTGCTCCCAGAGACTGTCCGTGGCTTCTTTCCCGCGACTCAGGTCCGCTTTGATCGCGACGGCTTTCGATCCGAGAGCCTCGATCTCACGGACGGTGGCGTGTGCCGCATCCGCGTTGCCGCCGTAGTGCACGCCGATGAACGCAGCGCCTTCTCTTGCCAAAGCCAGCGCTACAGCACGACCGATACCACGTGAGCTTCCCGTCACCAGGGCCGATTTGTTTGAAAGTTTCGCGGACATCGACCACTCCTTTTCGACTACGTTGAATAGTGATCGCTATAATAATGACGCTGAAAAACCCCTGTCAACGATTTTTATAGGACTTGATATAAAATGAGCGGCCCCCCGCGGAAACGAGGCAGACCGAGGTTGCTGGACCGCGAAGTGGGGCTCGATGTCGCCGCGCGGCTGTTCTGGGAGCATGGATATGAGGGCACATCGATCGCCGACCTGACCGAAGCCATGGGTGTCCCAGCGCCGTCCGTCTACGCGACGTACGGGTCGAAGGAGGACCTATACAGACAGGCGCTCGACCATATCAGCGCGCGTGAGAACAAGCAGTGTCTGGAAGCGCTGCACGGAAAGATGCCGGCCTACGATGCGATAGCGTTCTACCTGCACGACGCCGCGACCCGCTTTACCGTCCCGGGAAGGCCGCGCGGCTGCATGATTTCGACTGCTATTCTTCAACACGGTGAAAAGAGCCAGTCTGTCGCCCAGACGGTCGCCGCGCGGCGGGAGATCGGGATACAGACCATCAAGGCACGCTTCGATCGTGCCGTCTCCGAGGGCGAGCTTGCGCCTGATACCGACACCGAAGTACTCGCACGCTTTTATGGCGCAGTAGTGCAAGGCATGTCAGCGCAAGCCTGTGATGGAGCAAGCAGAGAAACCCTGAAGCGGCTGGCTGATGTTGCATTGTCGGCATGGCCCCGGCCTCTGGCTCATCGCTAGAACCCGGCTCCGTGAGTGCGTGATCTGCTGTAGAAATCCTGGACAGAAACTTCGCCATGTGCGCCAGACATATTTGGTGGAGCCCATCAGCCACTTAATTTTCAAGAGCGACAGAATTCGCGCAACTGCTCTCGGTACATCCAGGCGTGGGCGGTGCGGTTGGTCGGGTACTGGCTGATCAGCGCCTCGAGATCGGTCAGTTGAGCGAGATTCAGCTTGTCAGCATCCTTGAGCAGCAACCAGCGCATGCCCTTCAGTGCGGGATCGGTCTTCTGCTGCGCGCGGCGCACGGCATCGAGGGCTTTGGACGCGTGGGCAACCACATGAAACTTGCCGAACGTCACGCGCGCATCGGGCAGATGCTCGTCCACGCCCTTGATGAAGGCGGGCGACATATCGATGCTCACCGACCGGATCTGGCCGGGCGTGCCGTTGTGTTCTTCGAGGTGGTTGGCAAAGCGTTCGATTACCCCCGCATCCTTGCCTGGCGTGACGAAGACCACGCGCCGCTCGTCCATGTCAGCGACCAGCGAAACATAGTCGTGGCCCCGTCGGCACGAGGTTTCGTCGATAGCCACCGCGGTGACGTCGGACAAGTCAGTCGCGGCCACCGCGAGATCCACGTAACGATCACAGATCGCCTTCACGCGATGCCACGACAGGTTCACCAGACGAGCCACCGCCGCAAATGTCATCTCCCGGCACAGCGTCAGTACAAGCGCTTCAAACAGCAGTGTAAAGCCATCGAGCTTGCCGATCCACTCAGGTTGCACGAGTCGCACCGAGCCGTCCGGCAAGCGCACGCGTGGCACCCGGACCTCCAGATATCACTCGTGCTGGAAGAAATTCAGGTGCCGCAGCCGCTTGATTTGCGTGTCGTGCACCGGATGCTCGCCGGCTACACCGGGATAGGCAAACCGGCTGCCTGCGACGAAGGGTTCTGTTGCAGTAAGGGGCCAGGTTAAAATTGAGCAGCAAATTTTTTGAGCTGTTCGATGAAGAAGACGAAGACATCGCGATCTGCGCTTGCCCCGGGCCTGGCGAAGGTCCTGAAGCGGCTTCACTACCCGCTTGAAGTGATTTTGCTGTGCGTACGATGGTACGTGGCCTATTCGTTAAGTTTGCGCAATCTTGAGGAGATGATGGACGAACGAGGTATCGCGGTTGATCATTCGACGGTGTACCGCTGGGTAATGAAGCTATTTAGAGAACGACAATTACCTTGGCCGGCGGCCATCGTAATTGACAATCTACAGCTATTGCCGCTATTCGAAAAGACGTTCCGCAAGCACAAGCGTCCGGTAGGGAAAAGCTGGCGAATGGACGAGAGCTATATCAAGATCAAGGGCGAATGGAAATATCTTTATCGGGCAGTGGACAAGGCGGGCGACACGGTCGACTTCCTGCTCAGGGCGAGGCGGGACAAGGTTGGCGCTCGGCGATTCTTTGAAAAAGCGATCGCCCGCAATGGTGCGCCAGAAACCGTGACCATCGACAAAAGCGGCTCCAATCTGGCCGCGTTGAATGCGGTGAATGCCGATCGCGAGACGCCGATCAAGGTGCGCCAGATCAAGTACCTGAACAACATCGTCGAAGAGGACCGTCGGGCTATCAAACGCCGGACCCGGCCGATGCTGGGGTTCAAGGATTTTCACTGTGCGAGGATCATTCTCGGCGGCATCGAGGTAATGCATATGATCAGCAAAGGACAGATGAAATGTACGGGCAAAGCCCCGTTGTCTGCTTCCCAGATGTTTTACTCCCTTGCCTCATAAGCAATACTGACCATATCGACATTTGTCGCCTCGTCACGCTTGCTGCAACAGAGCCGCTACGCTTCGCTTGTGAGTTGCGCACGCAACTATCTTCGCGTTGAAACGGTGCACTCGGCCAATGACGCGATCAGCAATGCGACTGCGGAGCTGCCCGCCTTTCACCTCTTCAACATCGGCGACCAGATCCATTCAAGCAGTGATGGCCAGCGCTTCGAGACCCAGTTCGATACCTTCCAGGCTCGCCATTCGCCCAAATACTTCGGCCTCGACAAGGGTATCAGCGCCAACACCGCCGTCGCCAACCACGTGCTGTTCAACCTGACCGTCTTCGGCGCTCACGAACACGAGAGCCATTACGTGTTCGACCTGCTCTACAACAACACCTCCGACATCCGCCCGCAGCTGCATTCCACCGACACGCACGGCACCAATCAGGTGAACTACTGGACCCTGTATGCATTCGGCTATCAGTTCGCGCCGCGCTATCGCGACTTCCACAAGAAACTTGCCGGCCTCGTCGGCCGTCATGCACCGGGTCACTACGGCAAGTGGCTTGTCAAACCCTCGCGCAGATCCAATGACGAGCTGATCATCCGTGAATGGCCCGCCGTCCAGCGGATCATGGCCTCGCTCGGGCAGAAGCAGGTCTCGCAGGCCACCATCGTGCGCAAGCTCTCGAGCTACAAGCGCCAGAACCAGACGAAAAAGGCGCTCTGGGAGCTCGACAACCTCTACCGTACACGCCACATCCTGCAGTTCATCAACGATGTCGGCCTGCGCCAGTCAATACAGAAGGCCCTCAACCGGGGCGAAGCGTATCACCGGCTGCGCCGCGCCGTCGCCTTCGTCAACGGCGGCAACCCGCGCGTGCACACCGAGGCCGAGCAGCAACTGTGGAACGAGTGCGCGCGCCTCATCGCCAACGCCATCATCCACTACGACAGGACCTTGCTCTCGCGCGTGCACGAGCAAAAACGGGTCACAGGCGACGAGGCCGCGATGACCTTCATCGCCGGCATGTCGCCGGTCGCCTGGCGGCACGTCAACTTCTTCGGTGCGATGGACTTCGGTGCCGCGACCACGCCCGTCGATATCGATGCGCTCGCCTCCCGTTACGCCGATCCCGAGTACTGGGCCCGCATGCTGCAGGCGGCAGCCGAAGAGGACGACACGGACGGCAGATATTCCGCCTTCACGATGTCCAGTACGCCATCCCACAGTCCATGGAAGCCTTGACCGGTAAGGGTTTGAGGGGGATTTTTCATATTTCGGGGGATGGGCGAAAATAGCCCGTATCGAGCTGGTCTATTCGGCGATTGGGTGCCCTCAGGGGCGTGGGAAGGTGGAGCGGCTGTTCGGAACGCTGAATACCAAACTGCTTCCGGACCTGTCAGGAAGGCATCGAATTTTCACAGGAAGGTTTCAGACAGAAGCGGGATCTCAATGTCGCCCCTACCGTCGGCGTATAACAGACCGAGCGAGATCGGGCGAGCGCGGCATAGACTTTTGCGTCCGACTTGTCGCGTTGCCCCATTCTTCGAGCGGCGTTTCGGCGATGTCCCATCGAGCTTGGCGCCGGGCGGAAAGCGTCTTCCCGACACCGGCGGGGCCATGACAAACACCGATATAGCGGTGCTTGCGAACAGCGTCGGCAAACCCTGAAAACGCCGATGGTCGCGAGTGACGATGAAGGTTCCGGTCCGCTCGCCATCAAGCGCGCTCATCACGTTGTCCTCGACATAAGTGCGAAGACGCGGCCGCGCCGGTAATGGCGTTTCCGATTTCGGCTTTGAGGGAACCGATATCTGGGCGGGCGGAGCTGGAAGCAGATCTGCGACGCGCCCTCGCTTCTGCTCGATCTCTTGGCGCAGCCTACGGCGATGGGCGGAGCGGACGGCCTGCACGTCTTTCAGGGTTACGCTCCGATTTTCATGTTCAGTGTTGACGGCGCGGCAGACGAAGGTGTTGCTGTGAAAGACCCGTATTTCACCCTTATGGCTGGGGTCATACCAAATGGTCACGGGCCTCGCCTACATAGGCCGCAAGCGTTGGATCGAGGAAGCTCAGCTCCTCGAAGTGGATTCCGTCGCGACGCACCACGCGCGGCCAGGCGACCATGACCAACAATGTGTCAATCGCGTCCAGGTCATCCGGAAAACGGGAGTCCAACCCTCGTCGCACCATGCATGGACTGGAACGACACCGATCGCGCCGTGGGTTCCACACACGAGACCGGATCGCGGTTATTTATTTTCAGAATAGTATCGACTAAATAATCCTGCTTGAGATGTCACGTTTCTGGAAACATACTCGTCCGGTCGTGGCACACCTACGCCGCAAGACGGGCAAGGAAGCGGATGCCGTGCTGGTGCGCAGGGGGCAAACCGGGCAGGGGCAGGCCGCGCCGGCCCGCGGGGAGGTACCGCTGTGCTGTTACACGCATAGTCACGCCGTCAGCGATCGCGGCGACTTCGAATGCAGGACCGGTATCCCACTCACGCCCGGCGCTGCCGGCTGGCGATTCATGCCGGGCCGGCGGGGCCGAATGTTCGCGCTGACCTGCGACGGCACCAGCCATGCTGTCGGGGATGGTCCGGCTGCCCCCTGCAGGCCCGATTCTCACGCTGCTGGACGGTGTCCTGTGAGCCCGGCAGGCTGCCTGGCGGCTCGCGCCCGGGGCAACCAGGGTGGGCTGCTGCGAGGGGGCTAGGCCCAATACTGTTAACAAGCTCAAATTTGTGTTAACTTTCAAGCCTCTGAACCAACAAGAAGAGCTTGAAGGATGGCAAGAACGGAAGCAACGCTGCCAGGCGGGGCGCGGCTCGCGGACTATCTGGCGGTGGGGTATCTGGCGCTGAACTGCTCCCTGGGACAGGTCAAGGAGGCGCTCACGAAGTGCGGCGTGCAGACGCGCGTGCGCCGCGACATGCCGCGTGAAGTGCTGGTGTATTTCGTGATGGCGATGTGCCTGTATCCGCGCGTGGCCTATGAGGAAGTGTTTCGTCTGGTGATCGAGGGACTGCGGCGCATCTACGGCGACCAGGTACGCGACGCGCAGGTCAGCAAGGCGGCGATCTCGCAGGGTCGCGCACGCCTGGGATGGCAGGTGATGCGCGAGCTGTTCGCCCGGCAGGCGGCGCAACACCCACGAACCGCAGGCGGCGACTATGCGGGCTATCGGGTCATGAGCGTGGACGGCTCCACGCTGGATGTGCCCGATGAGAAGGCCAATGCGCAAGCGTTCGGATATGCGCAGGGAGGGCGCGGTGAGGCCGCGTATCCGCAGATTCGCTTCGTAGCGCTGGCCGAATGTGCGACGCACGCGCTGTGTGAGGTCCAGATGGGCGGGGTATGCGAGCACAGCGAACAGGCGCTCACACGCCAGCTGTTTCCGGCATTCTCGGACGACATGCTGGTGCTGGCCGATCGCCTGTTCTATGGCTATGACATGTGGCGCGACGCGGTGGCCACCGGAGCGAAGCTGCTGTGGCGCGTGAAGTCGAATTTGCGGCTGCCGTGCGAAGTGCCGCTGGCAGATGGTTCGTACCTGAGCACTGTCTATGCCAGTGACACCGACAGGCGACACCAGCGCAACGGCATGCAGGTGCGGGTCATCGAGTATCGCCTGGAAGGTGTGCCTGATGCCGAGCCGCAGTATCGCCTGATCACCAATCTGCTGGACGCAGCGGTGGCGCCTGCCATAGAACTCGCGGCGCTGTACCACCGGCGCTGGAAAATAGAAGAGATGTTTGACGAGATCAAGACACATCTGTGCGACGGCAAGAAGGTGCTGCGTAGCAAGACGCCTGATCTGGTCCGTCAGGAGTTCTATGCGTTAATGCTTACCCACGCGGCGATCCGTCGACTGATGTATGAGGCTGCCCAGGACAGCGGGCAGCACCCGGAAGACTTATCGTTCGTTCATGCCGTACGCGTGTTGAACCGACGCCTGCCCGAGGCGGCGGCCGTTCCCCCCTGAGCAGTGGCAAAGTTGGAGGCTCAGCTTACTGCGGGAAATCGCCAGTGGGCGTGCCGTGCAAAGCCGCGGCAAGCGTAATCCCCGCGGCGTGAAGCGAAAGATGTCGAACTTCCGGATACGCCGACGATCGGAGCCGCTGAATCAGCGAATTTCACCGAAAGCGGTCATCAAGTGAACAGTATTGGGGCTAGGCCGAAGAGTTTGCAAATCACCAAGAGCCAGATAGAGGAGTCCTGATGAATGCAAGAAACGACTTCGGCAGGTCCATTGCCGATCTTGAGTCACGCAATCGGGCGACATGATCACGGCGATAACCTCGTTCGTGAAGAGCGCAGCACCGATGCTCGCGTCGGGCGTCGCGTGGCCGCTGTACCAGCCTGGGACGGCGACCTGCGTGCGCTGGGGGCGAGGCTGGCGTGCAGGTCGAAGCGATCGGAATGGTCGCGAAATTCTCGCAACTCAGTGTCTGGGACTCCATCCTGGGATGCTGACCGCGCTCCCTCGCGCAGCTTTCGCAAAACGCGGCGGCCGGCGGGGCAGACATGGACGACGCGCGCCGATGATCGTTTCCGGAGCGAAGTTCAGCTCCACACCGGCGCGGTGCTTTCTGGTTTCCTTAACCCGGTCCGTGCTGCTGATGCAGTGGCTGAACGAGAGGATATGTTTTGATCTTTACTGGAGAAGTCAATGGAAATCGAATATGCAGTAAGTCCCGCGCCGATCCATACGCTGGCCATCGCGGACCGGCCCGAAACGTTCCCGGTCAACCGGGTTTTCTGCGTCGGGCGCAACTATGCCGCGCACGCGCGCGAGATGGGCAAAGACCCCGAACGTGACCCGCCGTTCTTTTTCATGAAGCCAGCGAACGCGGCCGTCCAGGCAGGTGAGGTTGAGATCAGTATCCCGTATCCGCCCGGAACGGCGAACTTCCACCACGAGATCGAGCTGGTGGTCGCCATCGGCAAGGGCGGCGCCGACATCCCGGTCGGGCGGGCGCTCGAACATGTGTACGGATATGCGGTTGGCTTGGACATGACGCGCCGCGACCTCCAGCTGGAGGCACGCGACAAGGGTCGTCCCTGGGAATTCGGGAAGTCGTTCCCGAAGTCCGCACCCATCGGCCGGATTCACCGGGCGGCGGATCTGGGGGTTTTCTCTTCGGCCGCGATCACGCTGACCGTCAACGGACAGCCGCGCCAGTCCTCGGATATCTCGAAGCTCATCTGGTCGGTGGCGGAGAGCATCGCGTATCTGTCGCGATACGACACGCTCGAGGCGGGCGACATCATCATGACAGGCACGCCGGAAGGGGTGAACTCCGTGCAGGCGGGCGACGTGATGCGGGGTGCCATTGATCGCCTTGGCGGGATTGTGGTGCGGGTCGGGCAATAAGGGGGCCTCACAATAGGACCGAAGATGGGCTTCGATCCTGCCGCAATCATGCTGTCGCGATGGAGGGGCGGAGGCCCAGGCCGCCTTCCAGCGTCCGGTGGGGCGCCCGGACCCCATGTGACGAAAAGTGCGCGCATTCATCGTTGCGATCGCGGGCGCCGGGCCCAGCGCCGCGAAGCCGGTATGCCCCGTCGGAGAGACGATTGCAGCCGCAACACCGTGGCCGAACATTTGTTCATCGTCTGGCGGGCCGCCGATGGAGCCGATTGCGACGGGCAGACGGGCGGCACGAATTCACGTTGTGCGCCAGCGTGCCCACCATTTCACCTGTCTGAGGCGCCCACGATGCCGAAGTGGATAAAACTGATTGAGGTAGCAGATATTCCGCAGAACGGCGTCGTGGCCGTGGAGGCCGACAGCCAGGGGTTTGCGGTCTTCAGCGTTGACCACAAGATGTGCGTCACGGACAACATCTGTACGCATGGACGGACGCGGTTCTGCGATGGCTATCCCGACATCCATGCAATCGAGTGCCCCTCTTTTATGAGCTTTTATGAGGGGGGATTCAATGGGCGCGACGGCAACGCGTTGTGCGAGCCGCTCACGGACGATCTGCGCATCCGGCCGACCAATGTGAAGGGTGAGACTCTCTTCGTGGCTGCCGGATGACGGAGCCCGGATCGCCAGGCGCTGACCTGCGGATATCTAACCTGACCAATCGATATGAAACTTTACAGCTACTTCCGCAGTTCGTCTGCGTATCGCGTGCGCATCGCATGCAACCTCAAGAACCTGCCGTACGAATATGTCGCGATTCACCTGAACCGCAATGGCGGCGAACAGTATTCGGACAGCTTCCTCAAGGTCAATGCGCAGCAAACCGTGCCGGTGTTGCAGGACGAGACGGTCGTGCTGTCGCAGTCCCTTGCGATCATTGAGTACCTGGACGAACGCTTTCCCGCCCGGCTGCTGCTGCCAGACTCCGTTGAGGGGCGCGCGCGCGTCAGGTCGCTGTCGCATTACATCGCCTGCGAGATTCATCCGCTCAACAACCTGCGTGTCCTGAAGTTCCTCACTGGTCCGCTCGGGCTGTCCGAAGAACGGAAGCTGTCCTGGATCCGTCACTGGCTGGAGACGGGCCTCACCGCGCTCGAGCGGGAACTCGCCACGGAGCGCGGGGGGTTCTGTTATGGCGATACGCCAACGATGGCTGATTGCTGCCTAGTGCCCCAACTCTACAATGCGCGGCGCTTCGGCGTCGATGTGGCCCGCTTCCCGGTGCTTCAGGCTATCGATGAACGCTGTCATTGGAACGAAGCATTCCAGACCGCACATCCTAACAGACAACCCGACTCTGAATAGACGCGCCGTCTGGACCTGGATCTTTGTGTGTGCGGTGTGGCGATACGCCTCGCAGGCTTCACCTGAGGAGCCAGGTTCCCGGGTGCCCCAGCGCGTCACACGTGCGGCGGCAACGCGATTGCGTGGACGGAACCTAGTGCATTTTTCCACCTGATCGGGAGCGGCCAACCATGGGTATCGGCCAATTTTCGACGCGCCTGTGATTCACCGTATAGTTGGAATGGACAGGTCCGTGAGACCGGCAAGCCTGGATCAGAGCGTGCGTGATGGAAGACGCGATGCGCCTTGCCGGCGCGGGGACGGGCGGTAGCGCGGCCGTGGCACAAGCTTATCCACCACCCGATGAGCGTCGGATTCTCGGTCAAAGGGAAAACGCGCATGAAGAACGCATGCGGGTCGTTAAGGAAGTGGCGGGGCTGATCGCCGGCGGTCGTCTTCGACTTGCAGGTGCCTGCGCAATCCGGTTTGAAGGCGGATCCATCGCGCGCACAACCGGAAAGGACCGTACCGTAGCGGGCGACGACATGTCAGGTAGCGTGCGGTCCTCTCATCCTTGGCGCGATCGCGTCATCTGTCATGAAGGAAGCGAAGTGCAGAAAACTGCTTTTACAATTCGGCTCAAGCTGATACTGGCGTTCGGCATGTGCGCAGGGCTCATGTTTGCTGTCGGGCTGGTGGGAACAGTTGGGCTGTGGCACGGGGAGATGATCACGCCCGCGTCATACCGCCCGTTGCTGGGCGGCCTGATCGCGTTGGCGTCGGTGGGGTGCGCCGTGACAATCTACAGCGGTGTTCGCCTGCATCGCGTGGTATGCGGTGGCCTGGACCGCATGAGCGGGAGATTTGAAACGATCGCAACAACACTCGATCTGTCAATGCGGTCGAAGAGTCCGCGCATGGACGAGTTTGCTCGCGCGGCCATCGCCTTCGACAGGTTGATGCGTCGTGTCGAGGAAACCATGTCCCTCGTACACCGGTCGATGGGCATGGTTACCACGGCCACGCGCGAAATCGCCGCGGGAAATCTTGACCTGTCCGCTCGCACGGAGGAACGGGCTTCATCCCTGGAGGAAACGGCGTCGAGCATGACGCAAATCACCGAAACGGTGAAGCAGAACGCCGACAATGCGCGTGAGGCGGACGCTCTGGCCACAAAAGCCACGGACATGGCGGATACGGGTAACGATGCCGTTCTGGCCATGGTGGGCATCATTGAGCAGATCAGCGGCAGCTCGAACCGGATCTCCGAGATCACGGGGGTGATTGAAGGGATCGCGTTCCAGACCAACATTCTTGCACTGAATGCCGCGGTGGAGGCCGCTCGCGCTGGCGAGCAGGGTCGGGGTTTTGCGGTGGTGGCGAGCGAAGCCCGTAGTCTGGCGCAACGATCTGCCACGGCCGCAAAAAGGATATCAAGGACCTGATTGCCTCATCGGTTGCCACGATTCAGGATAGCTCGCGACAGGCCGCTGAAGTCAGCTCGGTCATGGGTGAGATCAAGCGTGTGGCCCGGCACGTTTCGGACTTCGTGAGGGAAATCGCCGTGGCCTCGGAAGAGCAGAGTCGCCGCATCGACCAGGCCCATCTGGCTGTTATCCAGATGGACCTGGTCACGCAGCAGAATGCAGCGCTGGTCGAGCAGGTAGCCGCAGCGTCCCAGTCGCTCGAGGAGCAGGCCACTCAACTCAATGGCGCCGTGTCGGCATTCAAACTTACCGCGACTTCTGACAGTGGCGACCCGGTGCGTGCCGGGGAAGCGGTCGCCACAATGGACGCGTCCTGACCTGTAGGCCACTTCTGGGATTTCTTTACAACTGCCTCCGTTCCTCCTGGCCGGGGAAAGCAAGGCGGATCGCCCTTCCGGGTGGCAAGGTGCGGATTCTTTCCGACAGCTTCGGGTTGTCCGTGCGTCCGTGCTGCAGAAGTTGCGCGAGCGCTGAACGCGTCAGTTGCGCCGGGGCACCGTCTTCCATCCTGTCGGGGGCGGAAGAGGCCGGCGTTTGGCGCCGGACACGTCGAACCATCTCACGCGGGTTCCAATGTTTCGTGGAAGCGGGTTGGACATGCTACTGCCGTGGGGTCGCCCGGGTACGAACTGAAGTGACGACGTCATCCGGGTACCGTCTGCGTGTCGAGGCCCCCGTGCTCACTCAGGAGCGTGACCGAATCCGCTGAACCCGGACGCAAAGATGGGCTGCATCGCGCGCGGCAGCAGTTCGCGCAGCCAGCGTGCGGCCATGTCGTCGTGCAGCCGCTCGTGCCACAGCAGCTCAATGGTCGGTCTGGGTAGACGCACGGGCGACGGAAAGATCTTCACCGGCGCGACACCGAGCATCACTTCGGCCAGCGGTCGTGGAATGGTGGCGATCATCTCGCTCGATGCGATGATGAATGGCAGTGCCAGGAAATGCGGTATCCGTGCACCGATCTGATGGACCAGGCCGAGACGCTGCAGCGTCGACTCGACCACGTAGTGCCCCGTTCCCTGTGCCTGCGCGACCGCATGGCGCTCCCTCTTGAAGTCAGTCCGCGACAGCTTGCGTCCGATGCGCGGATGGTCCGCACTGACGATGCAGACGTATTCGCTTCTGAATAGCGGCTTGTGAAGCAGGCTCGCGTGAAGCGCGGGATTGAATTCGACCGCGAGATCGGCCGTGCCGTCACGTAGCGCCGACAGCACCGATTCGGTTGGCAGCTCGATCGCCCTGAAGTTGACGAACGGCGCTTCTTTCCGGCAGATATCAATGATGCGGGGCAGGATGATCGCGGCGGCGATGTCGGTCATGACGATCGTGAACTCCTTGCGGCTCGTGTGGGCATCGAACTGGTCGCGCATCTCGAGTCCCTGTTCGAGCGCGATGAGTGCCTGCGCGATCCGGTTGGCCAGCGTTTGCGCGAGTGGCGTCGGCATCACCCCGCCGGCACACCGGACGAACAGCCGGTCATTGAAGTGCTCGCGCAATGCGCGCAACGCGTGGCTGACGGTCGGCTGCGAGACACCGAGCTTCTCTGCGGCGCGGGACACGTTCCGGTGCTCCCAGATGGCACGGAACACGAGGAGCAGGTTCAGGTCCAGCGACGGACGATCATTCATTCTGCGAATAGTAATGACTAAGGTATCAGCATTGTGCCATGAAGCCTTTCCGATGACACTCCTCTTCAACGAGACAAGGACAGGTATCCCCATGAACAGCAGCGAACTCCAGCGGCTTACGCTTATCGGCGGCGGATCATGCCGCCTTCTTTGGCCGGATCCGGTCACCCAGGCTGAACCAGCCCTGGTCGTCATGCTGACGGCGATCGCCGGTATCAACGACTACATCGTCGGCCGCGCGAAGGATCTGGCCACGGTCGGCTACACGGTCGCGATGCTCGACTACTTTGGCCGCGAAGGCGCGGTCCCGGACATTTCCACGCCGCAGATGATCGGTGAGGCTGTCGCGGCGCTGGACGACCGGCGCGTGCTCGCGGATCTCGCTGAAATCCTGGAATGGGCGCGCAGTGCGGGCTTCCCGTTGTCAAAGACCGGTCTGCTCGGTTTCTGTATCGGCGGGACCTACGCCGCACTGGCGGCCGCACAGCACGCGGTGGGTTGCGGGGTCGACTACTACGGCCGGCTTGACTACGCATCGCGCACCGCGCGTAAGCCCGTTGCACCGGTGGATGTCGCGGCGTCCCTGAAAGCACCGCTGCTGTGCCACTACGGCGACTGGGACCGCCTCGTGAGCCGCGAGGAAATTGACGGATTTGTCAGCCAGCTGCGCGCGGCCCAGAAACCGTACGAGCTTTTCATCTATCAGGGCGCGCCGCATGCGTTCGACGAGTGGTTTCGGCCCGCTGTTTTCCGGCCGGCCGCGTCGAGCGCCGCCTGGCAGCGCACCAGGACTTTCCTGAACTGGCATCTGCGCGGACACGCTAACGCGCACTAGCCGACCCTTCTCATTTTCATTTACGGAGACAAACATGAGCCAGGACAACGCAGTCAAACACGAGACTTCGCCGGTGACCGAAGTGGTCGACCGGACCGAGTGGGCGCAGATGATGACGGACGACGAGTATTACCCGTTTCTCGTCAAGAAGAACCTGCGCCCTGCCATCTGGCGCTGGGAGGATGTGACGGAGCGTCTTGACGTGGTGATGAAGGATCCGCTGCGTAACGCCGATCGCCGTTTCATCTCGCTGGTTCACGGCGATACCGGCGAAGCGGGTGGCGTGTTCCCGTCGATCTTTCTGGGCATCCAGGGGATCAATCCGGGCGAGCACATCGTCGCGCACCGTCACAACTCGTACGCGCTGTATCACATCATGCAGGGCGAGGGCTACTCGATCCTCGACGGCAAGCGCTTTGACTGGAAGCGTGGCGACACGTTCGCCTGCCCGCCGATGGCCAGCCACGAACACATCAACACGGGCGCCGAGCCCGCGATCCAGTACGTGATCCAGGACATGCCGGCGCGCGCGATGGAACGCAACCTGATCTGGGAAGAGCCAATGGGCCATGTCTTCCATATGGTAGAGGGAAACCGCCCGCATTAACCGTGACGTAATGGCAGTAACGGCACCTTCCTGGAGGTGCCGTTTTCATATTACAAGGAGGAGACGCCGCATGTCCGAACAGAAAGTGGGCATCGGCGCGGCGATTGACGTCGCGCCGTTCGGTCCCTCGCAGCAATTCATCGTCGTCATGTGTGCGCTGATCGCGCTGCTCGACGGCTTCGACACCCAGGCGATTGCGTTCGTGGCGCCGGTCATCGCCAGCCACTGGGCCCTGCCAGGCGCGTCGTTCGGCAGGGTGTTCGGCGCCGGTCTCGCGGGCCTGATGGTGGGCGCCCTGCTCCTTGGTCCGGTGGCGGACCGGCTCGGACGGCGAACCGTGATTCTCACCTCGGTCAGCCTTTTCGGCCTGTTCTCGATTGCAACCGTCTTCGCCGGTTCGCTCAACGCGCTGTTGCTGCCGCGATTCCTGACCGGCTTGGGCCTGGGCGGCGCCATGCCGAACATCATCGCGCTGACGGCTGAATATGCGCCCGCCCGCCTGCGGGCCACCACCGTCAGTGTGATGTTCTGCGGCTTCCCGATGGGCGCGGTGCTGGGCGGGTTTGCGGCGGCCCGGACGATTCCGCTGTGGGGCTGGCAGTCGGTCTTCGTGATGGGCGGCGTGCTGCCGCTCCTCATGGTGCCCGTCCTGGCCATCTTCCTGCCCGAGTCCCTCCGGTTCCTCTCGGACCGTGCGCATCTGCGCGGCCACGGCGAGCAGGTCCTGCGCCGGGTCCTGGGTCCCCGGCGGGCCGCCCGGGTTGACATGGATGCGGAAGTCGCACCGCCCGCGACTCGCATTCCGGTAGCAGGCCTGTTCACCGAGCATAGGGCGGGCGGGACGCTGCTGCTCTGGGTGACGTGCTTCATGAACCTGCTGATGCTGTATTTCCTCGCGAACTGGCTGCCGACCCTGCTGAAGCAGGGCGGTATTTCGCTCGACAGGGCCATCATCTCGACAGCCCTGCTGAACCTGGGCGGCGTGGTCAGCGCGCTGGTGATTGACCGGTGGCGGCCAGGACCGGTGTTGGCCGCGGCGTACGTGATGGCCGCGATCTGCACTTACGGCATCGGCCAGATGACGCAGGCGCCGTTTGCACTGCTGATGACGATGGTCTTTATTGTCGGCTTCTGTGTGATCGGCGGACAGATCAGCTTGAATGCGCTGGCCGCCAACCTCTATCCGACCGCCATACGGGCGACGGGGGTCGGCTGGGCCCTGGGATTCGGGCGCATCGGTTCCATCATCGGTCCCGTGGTCGGCGGGCTGCTCATTGCGTCCGGACTCGATCTCACTTCCCTCTTTGCCGTGTCAGCGCTGCCCGGCCTGATTGCCGCGGTCGCGGTATGGCTGCTGACCGCCCTGCGAGCACCGCGGGTACCGCATGCGCAGGTTGGCGCAACCTGATCGACCCGTGGGCGCCAGTTGTGCACCAGGGCCCGACGGGCTGGGACTGCTCCCAGCCCGCGCCACGATTTCCATTGGTCCCGTGACGGCTGCAGGAGGAAGTCGTCCGGATCGCTGTTGCTGCATGACACTACAAGAAACGTATTCAAACAGAGGCAAAGGTGGAGACGATGAAGAAATACGGATTGGGCCGGGCGATGCTGCTTTGCGCCGCAGCGGGCACGGCACACGCGCAGAGCAGCGTGACACTTTATGGCCTGCTCGATACGGGGGTCGAATTTCTGACACATGCGAACGCGAAAGGCGACCGGGTGGTCCGGATGCCGGCCATTACGGGTGTGTATCCGTCGCGATGGGGACTGAAGGGTGCCGAGGATCTGGGCGGGGGGCTGAAGGCGACGTTTGTGTTGGAAAGCGGTTTCGGCGTGGACAATGGCAGTTCGCTGCAGGGCGGCCGACTCTTCGGTCGCCAGGCCTGGGTCGGGCTCGCCGGCCGCTACGGCACCCTGTCGTTCGGGCGGCAGTACACGATGACCACTTGGGCGCTGGCCGACAATGACATCCTGGGTCCGGACATCTATGGGATCGGATCGCTTGACTCGTACATTCCGAACGCACGTGCCGACAACAGCGTTGCGTACAAGGTCACGATGGGTCAGTTCACGGCGGGCGCGGCTTACTCGTTTGGCCGCGACGCGGCGGGGACCGGCAACTCGCCGGGACAGAAGTGGACCTGCGCGGGTTCGGTCGCGGGCGACTTCCGACAGTGTACGGACTGGTCCGCGCTCCTGAAGTACGACGCAGGTTCCTTCGGGGTCGCAGCGTCCTATGAAGAACAGCGAGGCGGCACGAATGCCGCCTTCAACTTCTTCGATGGCGTGGCGCCCGCACCCTTCACGGGCAGCGGGGGCAAGGACGCCCGCGCGCAGGCCAACGCGTACGTGAAGCTCTTTGGCGTCAAGCTCGACGCCGGCTGGCTCGGCCGGCACGTATCGACCGGTTCAGCCAGCGTGGCCAGTGTGCACTCCAACCTGTTCTTTGCCGGCGCGCAGTATTTCATCACACCATTTGTCGAGCTGGACGGCGAGGCCTTTCGCATCATCAACGACCAGCACGACAGCCGGGCGACGATGGCGACTCTGCGCAGGGTTCCTACCTGGCCAACAGCAGGCATGCGAGTTACAGCGTCAGCTCGGGCGGCCCCGGCGCCACGCCCGGACCCGGGATGAGCCAGACCGGCATCACGCTGGGCATGTTCCATCAGTTCTGAGTGCCGCTGTACGAGTCGTGCTTCGACTTGAGGGGCTTTGTGCTCTGATCGCGGCGCGCCTACAGTTGCACCAGTCATACAACCTCCCACAACAAAATCCGGTCTTACGATACCTCAACATCGAAGCCGAGGCTGCGGCAGAATCCGGTTTTGCCCTCTCCGCATCCGGGCGCGAAATGATTCTTGCGCACGTCGGCGATGCGCTGGTCGCTTGCTGTTTCGACAGGTATCGCGTAAGGGCGGAGCGCCGACTCGTTCACAATGGTGCATGTGCCGCGACGCGTTATTCAATGCGCGTGATAGCGCATCAGGAACGTGGAGACTGCGCTGCCGATGATCCTTTCAACGTCTTCGTCGGAGATCGCATGATCGATCCGCATTAGACGGGGAAAGTAAAGCGTTTCTCCCAACATGCCGATGAATTCGGCGCGTGCGAGCCGCACGTCGGCAATCTTCAGGCGGCCTTCTTCGACCCGCTTTGTCAACCAGGCGTCCGTTACGTCGCTGAAGAGATCTTTCGCGCGCTGGAAGCGAAGTGCCATGTCGGGAAAGCTGCGCACTTGAGCAATGACGAGCCGCACTGCGGCAATCATGCTGGGCTCGGAAACGAGCTCGTTGTATGCGCGGGCAATCTCACGCAAGCCCGACTCGACCTCCGGCGGCACGGCGTGATCCTTCCAGCGTGCGAACATCTGATGGAAGAGATGGTCCATCGCATCGCTGAAGAGGATCTCCTTACCGGGAAAGTGCTTGTACAGGGTCGCATATGACACTGCCGCGCGATCGCCGATGGAATCCATCGTGGCCGCGTCGTATCCGTTTTCCAGAAACGTTGCAATTGCGACCTCCAGTATCAGAGCGCGCTTTTCCCTGCTAACACGCTGCTGATACCCCTGTACGCCGTCCGGCGCGTGATTCTCCGCCCGCGAGAGGGACGTCTTCTTTCCTGCCTTCACTATTGCCACTTATAAGCTCCAAAACTATCGGTCTGCAAGGCATTCTGCCCGCCGTTGGCGAAACTCGCCAGCAAGCGAGACCGCCGACGATTTTTCGGAATCAGATGGATGAGCAGACTTCGCGGCTCACGCTCTGCACTGACCGGTTGCCGATGCATCGGCAACAGCATATAGCGACGGCGCTCCCGACCAGCAGGCGGCATGTCGATTCTCTCTGAAGGCAACCGCGAGCACCGGGTTTGCCCTACCTTCCAGGCTGCCGTTTGCTAGTATAGTGTATTACACACTACACCATGAAAGCGAACAGGAGTGGGAGTCAGCGTGAACGGTTTCAGACGATTAGGGACAGCCTCAGTTGTAAGAGGCGGGAAGGGCTGGTCATTACTAGGGGCGAAGTGCTCCGATTGCGAAACGCCGATCTATCCGGTACTCACCGTGTGCCCACAATGCGGCGGTCGTGACTTCGTCGCGTCGCCATTGCCGGCGATCGGCACCCTTTACTGCCACAGCGTGGTGCATATGGGACCAAGAGGCGTCGACACGCCCTACACCGTCGGGTATGTGGACCTGAGCGATGGTCTGCGGGTTTTCGGGCGCATCGAAATGCAGGTTGGCGCCGTACAGACGGGACAGCAGCTCGAATTGCGAGTGCAGCCAGTAAACAAGCAAGCGAGCCAATTCATCTATTTCTTTACCGCACCCGGTGAAGTTTCCCAGCAGGCAAATTCATGAGCGTGACGAGCGGTTTGAGGAGTGTGAGCGTCGTTGGCACAGGCATGATTCGTTTTGGACGTTTCCCGGAAGTGAGTCTTTCCCAACTCGCCGCGCCAGTGGTCATCGAGGCACTTGATGAAGCCGGAATCGATCGACGAGGCATCGGCGCTGTCTATTGCGGTACGGTATCCGGTGGTCCGTTGGCTGCCCAACGCATCGCACGGGAGACGGGGCTGACCGGCATCGAAGCGGCGAATTTCGAAAACGCCTGCTCGTCGTCAGCGAGCGCATTTCGGCACGCCTACCTCGCGATTGCCGCAGGTGCGGTGGATTGTGCAGTCGTGGTTGGAGCAGAGCAATTGACTCGTCTCGGAGGCGGGCCACTTGACCTGGGCGATGAGGATGTCGAGGCGGCGAACGGATTGACGATGCCGGCGCTGTATGCAATGCGCGCACAGCGCTACATGCATGAATTCGATTTATCAGCCCGCGATCTCGCGCAGATCGCTGTCAAGGCCAGGGCGAACGGAGCGCTCAACCCCTACGCACAGATCCGCAGCACCATCTCAGTGGATGAAGTGCTCAGCAGCCGGCAGGTGGCCTCGCCGCTGACTTTGCATCAGTGCTGCCCGCTCGGCGACGGCGCAGCCGCGGTGGTGCTCGCAGCCTCCGACCTTCCCATTGCGAATCGGCAAGGCGCCGTGAAGATTCTTGCGTCCCATCTGACGTCGGGCCGTTATATGCAGGGAGGGAGGGATATGACGACTCCCGAAGTCACGATGCGTTGCGCGAGCGAAACCTACGAATCCTGCGGTATCGGCCCTTCCGACATCGATCTCGTCGAGTGTCACGACGCCTTCACCATCGCCGAATTGCTGTACTACGAAGCACTGGGTTTTGCCGCCCACGGAGACGGGGCGGGTTTGATCAGAGACGGTCAAACGGCGCTGAACGGACGGATCCCGTTCAACCCGTCCGGCGGTCTGCTCTGCAGGGGCCATCCGCTTGGAGCGTCAGGGATCGCGCAGATCGTCGAAATAACACGCCAGCTGCAGGGTCGCTGCGGCGCGCGGCAGGTCGCGCAAGACAAGCCACGCGGTCCACGAATCGGGCTGGCGCACATCACCGGTGGAGGTGCCTACGGCTTCGATCACGGTGCGTGCGCGATACACATTCTTGGAAGGTGAGAAATGAAGTCAGCACCCTTTACCTGGCACCGTCCGGAAAGCGTGGCGCGTGCCGTTGAGCTACTCTCCACGCTGAACAACGCACGCATCGTCGCTGGCGGACAGACGCTGATGCCGATGTTGGCCATGCGCTACGCGTATGTGGACCACCTGGTCGACGTGAACGCGATACCTGGCCTCGACGGGATAACGTTGGAAGGCGACGAGGTCTGCGTCGGCGCATTGGTTCGCCAGCGGGATATCGAGCAATCTCCTTTGATTCAACAATACGCACCGCTGATGGTGGAGGCCTATCGATTGGTCGGCCATATTCAGACGCGCAATCGAGGCACTTTTGTCGGAAGCGTTTGCAATCTCGATCCGGCCTCGGAGCAGCCCGCTCTTGCCGAAATCTTCAATGCGACCATCGTCGCCGTGGGACCCGGTGGAGTGCGGCGCATCCCATTTCAAGAATTCGCGCGCGGCTTCATGACTACTTCGATCGAGCCGGACGAAATGGTGACGCAAATTCGCCTTCGTATCTGGAATCAGCCACACGGATATGCGTTCGAGGAATTCGCGCGCAGACATGGGGACTTCGCAATCGTCGGCGCCGCGGCCATGGTGTCGGTCGACGTAAATCACACAATCACGCGCGCTGATGCAGTCCTGTGCGGGATGGGCAGCAAACCTTGTCGTCTGCAGCTCGACGACATCCTCCAGGGACAGCAGCCCAGCGCCGGTCTGGCAAAGGCAGCAGCCAGCAGAGCAAGCTGGATTGACGCCCTTAGCGACACGAGCGCCAGTGCCGCATATCGGAAACGTCTCGCGTGGACCGTGACCGAGCGTGCGCTTGGGCGCGCGTTCGCTCGCGCCTTGAACGCAAGCTGAGGTCATCATGGATCAGAGAATCGAGTTCGTAGAACAGAGAAGGATTGCCTTCGAACTGAACGGACAGGCAATGACCTGCGACATCGACCCCAGAGCGACGCTCGGCGATTTTCTTCGTCACCAGCTTGGCAAGACAGGGACGCATTACGGCTGCGAGCATGGTGTTTGCGGGGCATGCACGGTACTGGTGGATGGACGTTCCATGCGCTCCTGCCTTCAGCTTTGTGGTCAGGTCGACGGGCGGACGGTCACAACTGTAGAGGGGCTGGCGAATACCGACGGCTCGCTCGGCATCCTGCAGCAGGCGTTTCAGGATCGCCATGCATTGCAGTGCGGATACTGCACCCCAGGCATGTTGACTACGCTAACGGAGTTTCTGCTAGCCAACCCCGACCCGTCCGAGGCCGAAGTTCGCGATGCGATCAGCGGGAACATCTGCCGCTGCACGGGCTACCAGGCCATAGTCGAAGCGGCGCTACTCGCGGCCGCCCGAATGCGCGGCGAGCCCGATCCCGTTTTCGGACTGGTTACCGCACACTCAAAAGACAGCGATCCCCCCTCGGATTCGACCGTGGGTGCGCGATATGTCGGCAAACCCGTCAAGCGCACCGAAGACCCCACGCTGCTCAAAGGCGAGGGGCAATTCGTCGACGATATCCACCTTCCCGGAACATTGCATTGCTGTTTCGTGCGATCGTCTCACGCGCACGCCCGCATCAAGCACATCGATGCGGAAGCAGCAAAGGCCGTACCGGGCGTACACCATGTCTGGACATTCGCTGACCTGGATGAAGCACATCGGCGGCCAATTCCGGTCTTGGCACCAACGCACATGCTGAATGAGCCGCGCATGTGGTCGCCGTTGGCCGCGGACGAGGTGTGCTACGTCGGCGAGGCGATTGCCGTTGTCATTGCGGAAAGCCGGTACATCGCCGAAGACGCCGCTAACCTGGTGCAGATCGATTACGAGGTACTGCCGGTCGCCAGCGACATCAGGAAGATATACGACCCGAATGCGCCATGGGCTCACAGCGACGTTCCCACAAACCTCCTCCTCGACATGCCGTTTGCTTTCGGCGAAGTCGACTCGGCCTTCGCGCGCGCCGCGCACGTGGTCAAGCGCGAGATATCCCATCATCGCGGAACTGCGCACCCGATGGAGTGCCGCGCGACCCTCGCGCGGCTAGATGCCGGTACCGGTGATCTGACCGTCTGGAATTCAGGCCAGGCGCCGCACCTCGAGAGACGTCTTCTCGCGCAAGCGCTCGGCTACGACGAAGCGAAGATCCGGGTCATCATGCCGGACGTCGGAGGGGCTTTCGGTCCCAAGGGTATCGTTTATCCGGAAGAGTTGGTCGTGGCCTCGGCAGCACTCAAGCTGGGTGTGCCGGTCAAGTGGACCGAAGATCGGCGCGAGCACTTCCTGTGCATTACGCAGGAGCGTGATCAATTGTGGAATCTCGAGATGGCGCTCGACAAGGACGGAAAGATCCTCGGCGTGCGCGGCTCCGTGGTCCACGATAACGGTGCGTACGTGCCTTGGGGTATTGTCGTGCCGATTATCGCGGTGACCTCGTCGCTGGGTCCGTACGTCGTCCCGGCATTCGACGTGAAGCTGAAAGTGGCGTGCACGAACATGGTGCCCACCACGCCGGTGCGTGGCGCGGGGCGGCCCAAAGCGGTATTCGCGATGGAGCGGATGCTCGATGCGGCAGCCGACCAGCTCGGCCTCGCCCGTCTGGAAATTCGACGCCGCAATTTCGTGCAGCCGGACCAGATGCCGTACAAAACTGGCCTGATATTCCGCGACGGTGCGCCGATGGTGTATGACTCCGGCGACTATCCGGAGACTCAGGAAAAGGCGGTCGAGCTTGCCGATCTGGATGCGTTTCGCGCCCGTCAGGAGGACGCGCACGCGCAGCAACGGTATCTCGGGATTGGCTTTGCCAACTATGTCGAGGGTTGCGGCCTCGGCCCTTATGAAGGGGCGGAAGTCACGTTGCAAAACGACGGACGCATACACCTGGACGTCGGTGGTGCCGGTGCGCAAGGACAAGGAATGAAAACCATCTTTGCCCAGATCGCTGCCGATCAGCTCGGCGTCGAGATGGATGCCATTACGGTAGTCGTCGGCGATACGAGCAAGCTCGCAATGGGCATCGGGACATTCGCGAGCCGGATCACCGTCAACGCCGGAAATGCCATTCACATCGCATGCGGCAAGCTCGCTGGAAAAATCAGGGGGCTCGCCGCACACGCCCTTCGTGTTCCGCTGGATCAGATCGAGATCGCACGTGGCACCGCACGCGTGCGAGGCCAGCCGGAAAAGGCGTTGCCGCTTGGGCAAATCGCTCGAATGTCTTATGGGATTCCCGGGTTCACGCTACCTGACGGGCTGGATGCGGGCATGACCGTCACGCATTATTTCTCCCCGAAAGCCAGCGTCTACGCCAACGGGACGGCGTTCGCGGAAGTCGAGGTGGATATCGGGACTGGCTACGTAAAGGTCTTGCGCTATGGCGTTGCACACGATTGCGGGACCGTGATCAATCCGATGCTCGTCGAGGGGCAAGTGATTGGCGCTATTTCCCATGGGATCGGAAATACGCTGCTCGAGCGCCACGGCTACGACGAGAATGCCCAGCCGCTTGCGACGAATTTTGCCGAGTTTCTGCTGCCTACCGCACTCGACATGCCATCCCACATAGAGATGGCGCATCTTGTTTCCCCCTCGCCGAACAACCCTCTCGGCGTCAAAGGGGCCGGGGAAGGCGGGACGATTCCTGCATCCGCGGCGATCGTCAGTGCCATTGAGGATGCGCTGAGCCGATGGTCAATTCGTTTTGACGAAACACCCGTGCTGCCTGAAATGATCTTTGATAGTCTGCATGCCGCCGGCGCGTACAGCGACGTCGCCCTCGACACACCTTGAACGAAGAACTTGCTGGATAACGATATGGACTCTGGAAAAACTGGTCCGCTGAGCGGTGTGAGGGTTCTAGACCTCACGCAGTTCCTGTCGGGCCCCTTCGGAACGCAAATCCTCGGTGACCTCGGCGCTGAGATCGTCAAAATCGAGCCGCCGGGGGGCGAACTCGCGCGGGGCGTGCCCCCCCATTTCGTCGAGGGGGACAGCGCCTACTATCTCGCGGTCAATCGCAACAAGAAGAGTGTTGTCATTGACCTCAAGACGGAGAAGGGAGCCGAACTCGTTCGGGAGTTGGCCACGCATTTCGATGTCCTTGTAGAAAACAATCGCCCGGGTGTGATGGAGCGGCTCGGACTTGGTGACGCGGAGCTTCGCGCGCGCAATCCGCGGCTCGTCTATTGCAGTATCAGCGGGTTCGGACAGACGGGCCCGGACAGGGATCTACCCGCTTACGACATGATCGTGCAGGCGATGTCGGGGGGTATGAGTCTGACCGGGGAGTCCGGCAGGGCGCCCGTTCGCGCCGGCATTCCGATTGGCGATCTGGCGGCCGGCATGTATGGCGCGATGGGCATTCTTGCTGCGCTGGTCGAGCGCCAAACTTCCGGCGAAGGACGGTTCGTCGATGTGTCGATGCTCGACGCACAAATCGCGATGCTTTGTTATCAAGGTGCCTATTACCTGCTGTCGGGCGAAGTGCCGGAACCGCAGGGACGAGGCCACGATTCGATACCGACCTACCGCGCGTTCGAATGTGGCGACGGTGTTTCACTGGTCGTGACCGCCAACACGGAACGCATGTGGGCGGACCTGTGCAAGGCCGTCGGTTTGCCACACCTCGTACACGACCCGCGATTCAAGGATTCGGCCACACGGCTCGTGAACAAGGTGGCGCTATGGGAAATACTGGAGGCGCGCTTCCGTGACGAACCGGCGCAGAGTTGGCTCGATTCGCTGAATGCGGCTTCGATTCCGGCCGCTCTGGTCAAGACAGTTGATAAAGCACTGAATGCCTCTCAGGTCGCGCATCGAGACATGGTCGTCGAGCTTCGCAGTCGAGCAGGATCTCATGTGCGCGTGCCCGGCAATCCAATCAAGTTTGATGACCCGGGGCATGCCGAAGCGAGTTACCCACCCCATCTGGGGGAGCACACGAACGTCGTGCTCGGGGAGTACGTCGGCCTCGATGCCGACGCACTGAGGACACTTCAGAATCAGGGGGTTGTTCGGCAGTTTGTACCAGGCATGCCATCACCCGGCGTGAAATCGCGATGAACGAGGAGTTCGGCATGCATGAAAATCTTCTGCTGAAGATGAAGGGTAATGTTCTGCATATCGCCCTGAACAGCGCTGACGGCAAGAACGAGTTGGATGACTCGATGATGCGAGCGCTCACGCAGGTGATCGGCTATCCGCCCGAGAGCACCGTGGCCATCGTTTTGTCCGGGGAGGGCGAGAACTTCTGCGCAGGGCGGGCCGCATCGCCACCGCCGGCGCTTTCCCCAACGGAAGATCCACGCCCCGCAATCAAGGCACGGGGTGCGGCGCCCATTCTCGCACTCTATGAGGCAATCCGTTCGAGTGGGGTACCTGTTGCCTGTTTCGTCAAAGGGCTCGCTTCGGGTATAGGTTGCGCAATCGTTGCAGCGAGCGACCATGCGGTCGCCGACGTGCGTAGCCAGTTCGAGGCTGATGAACTGGCGAAGCAGTTTGCTCCTGCACTGCTGATGTCCGTTCTCGTCGCGCGTGTCCATGTCAAAGCGATTTCGCGTCTGGTTCTAACGGGCCAGCCCATCGACGCGGCGACCGCTCTGGACTATGGGCTGATCGGCGAAATTGTCGCTCCTTGGGAACTGGACAAAGCGCTGGACGATTTCATCGCCTTCATGAACAGCCGGGCTCCACAGGCATTACGCGGAGTCAAGACCTTCCTGCGCGAGTCGCCCGGTCTGCCTTCGCCAAAGCTTGCCACGCTTGCCGCCGACGTTCTGGCGGAATCGATTGCGGCGCGCCTCGACGTGACAGCGCCGTTCGTGCCGTCCCACGAGAAGCGGTTTCTGACCGTCGACGGCGAACGCATTGCCTATATTGACGTCGGCAATGGGCCCGCGGTCGTTTTGCTGCACAGTCTCGGCACATCGAGCGCGCTGTGGGACGACATTCTGCCCGCACTCACCGCGAAATATAGAGTCGTGGCGATAGATGCCCGAGGTCATGGCGACTCGACGAAGCGAAGCATGTGGAATGCGGACGCTGTCGCCAACGACGTCGTCGCAGTGGCGGAGGCCATTGGTCTCGATTGTTTTGGCCTGGTGGGTATCTCGATGGGAGGACTGACTGCGGTACGCGTTGCCGCGAAGTTGGGTCGACGCGTTGCTGTCATGGTCTTGTCGAGCGCTTACGCAGGCGTTTCAGGACCCGCGGTGGAAAAGCGGCTCGCCGCAGCCGAAGGAATGTTGAAAAAACTGCCTATGCATCTCTTTGCACGCATGTACGTGGAGCAGACCCTCCACAGGAACACCGCCTATGCGAAACGGGAACGGCTTGCCCAGCAGATTGCGGCGGTGGCTTCAACGGATTACCTGGAAATATTGCGCGCCATTTCCACGGATGACGTGTCCGGTCTTTTGCGCGACATCGAGGTGCCGACGCTCGTGCTGAACGCCGAACTCGACATGAGCATACCCAGAGCCGTATCGGCGAAGTTGGCGCAAGGAATCCCGGACGCGAAGGAGCGAACGCTGGGCGCTGCCGCGCACCTCGCATGTGTCGACACGCCCGATGCGTACGCGGAAGTTTTGTTAGGCCTGTTTGCGAAATACACGGATGAAGGTGGGGAAGTATGGAAATCGTAAATCGCTTTTCGGTCGACTCGACTATCGCGAACACCTGGAAGGCACTACTCGACGTGCCGCTGGTCGCGTCCTGCTTTCCCGGTGCGACGCTGACGGACACACTCGGCAAAGATTCGTATAAGGGGATGATTCGCGTCAGGCTGGGTCCAATCGCGATGGAATTCGCCGGCACGGTCACATTGAACGCCCCGTTGGGAGACGGGTATGCGGCGACCGTCGAAGCGACATGGCAGGAGACCAAGAACCGGGGATCGGCCACTACGGTGAGCACGTTTTCTCTATCGCGACTCAGTGACGCCGCCGGCACTCAGATCGACGTCCGCACCACTGTGCAGATGGCGGGGCAGGTGGCGCAGTATGGCCGCGGGGTTGGAATCATCAACGCCGTATCGGAACAAATGGTCCGTCAATTCACGGCAAATTTGCTGAAGAAACTCGCGGATCGTCCGGCTGCAACAGAGGCGTCGCTAGTCGACGCGGAGGCGTTCGCTTCAACATCCACGGGAGAAAGAGAACCCGTGGCGGCAACACGCAGCGACAACACTGCGGACTCAACGAACGAGATTTCCGTGCTCGGCTTGTTGTGGGCAACGGTGGTTGCGAAGTGCAGGCAGTGGTTGGCCAGGCCGCATTCATCATAGTTTCTTGCGTTGCTGTTTCTTTTCAATTGGGTCAGGTTGGCAAAAGGCAGCAGCTTCTAGTGAGCCGTGCGATGCCCGGCACACGATGGCATCGAAGTGTTGGCGAGTGCTTGCATAAGTATAAGTAGTACAACGAAGGAGATGAGCAGATGGAGACGAACACGACTCCGTTCGAGTCGACAGACCGCGGGAGCAATGTCGGTGCTTCTGGCGTGGGCAAGGCAGCCTGGATTGTGCTTGCGTCCGCGTATATGGGGTGGATGTTCGATGCGATGGATCTCTACCTTTTCACCATGGTCATGGTGCCGGCCCTTCACGACCTGCTCGGGGCTTCACAAGGCAGCGTCCTGCAGATGGGGGGGCTCATTGTCGGCGCGAAACTGGTTTGCTGGGGCATCGGCGGCATTCTGTTTGGCGTCTTGGCAGACCGAATTGGGCGAGCTCGAGTGATGCTCGGCACGATGCTGATCTACTCGGTATTCACGGCAGCCGGTGCCTTCGCGCGGGACTGGCATCAACTCCTCGTGTTTCAGATGCTGGCGGGCTTTGGAATCGGGGGGGAATGGGCCGCTGGCGCCGCGCTTGTCGTGGAGACCTGGCCGGAAAAACACAGGGCGAAGGCTGTCCAGGTCATGCAAGTTGCCAATGTGGTAGGGCTGATTGCCGCCTCCGCGCTTGCGATCCTTCTGTCAGGTGCTGGATGGCGTTGGGTGCTTGGCATGGGGGCGGTACCGGCAGTCGCGAGCCTTGGCCTGCGGTTCATCACACCGGAATCGGCTAGTTGGGAGCAGTCGCATGCGGTCGCAATGCGTCACGCAGGTCCGGGAATGGGCTCGATATCCGAGATATTTGGCCGTCAGTTGCGTCGTCGAACCGTGGTGGGCACGCTCATTGCCTCGGCAATGATGATCGGTAGCTGGGGGGCATCCATCCTCTTTCCCACATTGCTGAGAGAGTTCTTCCCATCCGCCGGCAACGCGGAATTCACGAGGCAGACGGGCATCGCTTTCATGGCGACCAACGTCGGCGCGATACTTGGATTCGCTTCGATTCTACTCCTCGTGACTTTGATACCGCGTATTTCCAGACGGACCGTCTATGCGGTGTTTTGTGCAGGCGCCTGGATTGCAGGCGTTGCACTTTTTGGCGGCGCGAAAACACTGGGGACGTTTTATGTCGCGATGCTTGGATTCGGTTTTTTCGGATTGGGGGGATTTGGGATAGTCGCGCTGTACCTGACTGAGCTTTTTCCGCTCCATGTTCGCGCCACGGGCCAAGGCTTCGCCTGGAATATGGCACGTCTGTTCACCGCGCTTGGACCGTTGATCGTGTCGTCTGCGTCGGCACATCTGGGATTTCGTACGGTAGGAATCGCTCTCGCTACCGTATTCGGAATGGGACTGGCCGCTATATTTTTTGGCCCGGAGACTGGCTGAAAAGACGACGCGGAAGTTCGAAGCGCGCCACTCAACAAGCTTCGTCGATACCGGTTCGTGAATGCGCATGATCGTAGATCGGCAATTTGCACGCACTGCGACTCTTGTGATGACCACGCCGGACCCATCCGGCAAAGAAATACAACATTGGAGACAACATGAATTTGAAAGTGATAGGCGCCTCGACGCTCGTTGCGTGGGCGGTCGCGGCACACGCGCAGTCGTCGGTGACGCTATATGGCGCCGTCGATACCGGATTGCTGTATCAAAGCACGAATGCGCCGAATTTCCAGTCGAAAGTGAATCTCGGGCACGTGTACGAACTCAAGGACGCGGGGATTTTCACAAGCTTCTGGGGTATCAAGGGTGCCGAAGACATTGGAGGCAGCTACAAGGTCAACTTCAGGCTCCAGGGAGCATTCGCCAGCCCCAACGGGAAACTTGGACTGAGCGACACGCCGACCTCCACTGCGGTCTTCAACCAGCAGACGACGTTGGGCATCTCCGGTCCGTTCGGCTCGATCGACGCGGGCCGCCAGTTCGTGCCGATGATCTTTGCGATGGCCGACACCGACGTACGGGGCGCGCAATTCTTCGGCAGCATCCTCACCGCATGGCTCGGCTTGAACCAGGCTGCGGGCTGGCAAGGTACCAGCACGAACGGCGCGATCGGTGCATTGTACGACGCCAACGCCATTGTCTATCAGTCGCCGAAGTTCTACGGCGCATCGCTTGCGCTGGAATATGCGCCGGGTGGCGTCCCCGGGCAGTTCCAGGGCGGCACGCGCGAGTCGGCGGTGCTCAAGTATTCGAACTTTGGCCTGAACCTCTCGGCCGTGTACTACAACGGGCACGACACCAATCCGTTCACGACGACGGCTACTGGCGCGATCATTACGGCGCCGTCTACGGGTCGGGACAACAACCGCTTCTACTATCTGGGCGCGATGTACACGTTCCACGATTTGTCTGTGTCGACGTCGTACAGCATCGGCAAGAATCCGGCGAATGGCAGTCACGACGACTTCGAGATGATTTCCGGGGGGCTCGGCTACAGGTTCACCCCGTTCTTCAAGGTCACCTCGGGCTTCTATTACCTGAAGGACCGCAACGTTTCGTCCAATCAATCGAATTTGTTCGCGGTGGGCGCCGAATACAACTTGTCCAAGTCCACCATCGCCTACGCACAGGTTGGCCACGTCAACAACCGAGGCAACATGAGCCAGACGATCGCCTACGGCGCGCCGGTTCCCGAGGGTACCTCGAGCACCGCGGCGATGGTCGGCATCCGCCATGGCTTCTGATCCCACCACAAGAGAGCTGGAGTATTCAATGAAGACTAACAGGGCACTCAGGACCGCCGCCAGCGTATTGATCGCCTCGGCATCCGTATATGTCTGGGCGCAGGCAAGCGAAGGCGGATCGAGTGGCGCGTCGAGCGGAACCGCGAACGCGGCTTCAGGCGGCATGGAGGCGAAGGACATCTGGAAAGCCGATTTCGCGCTGCGCCGCAAGGTCTACGCCGCGATCGTGACGGACAAGGAGATCAATGCCGGCGACATCAGCGTGATTGTGAAGCGCGGCGCGGTGACGCTCGACGGGACGGTGGCGGACATCTCGCAAATCGACACGGCGACCGAGATCGCGAAAGGCGTTCCGGGCGTGAGATCCGTGATCAGCAAGCTGACAGTCAAAAAACCGTTCGGCAGTCAGTAAGCGGACGGACACCCGTGCGTGACGGTGGCGTCCTGCCAATGCCCGATCGATCGAGGCTCCCCATCCGGACACGAAGCGATTGCTTAACCACCAAACCAAAAAGGGAGAGGCCAGCATGAACAGTATCGACCTGGCGGTGCTGGACGCGGCCACGCGCTGGCTCGATCGCGGCCACCGTATGCTGCTCGTGACCGTGGTGAAGACCTGGGGTTCGTCACCGCGCCCACAGGGCGCGATGCTTGTCCTGCGCGACGACGGTCATGCGGTGGGCTCTGTATCGGGCGGCTGCATCGAAGACGACCTCATCGACCGGGTGCGTCGTTACGGCGTCGCCCAACGGACACCCGAAGTGGTCGAGTACGGGATCAGTGCCGAGGAGGCTCGTCGCTTCGGGCTGCCGTGCGGAGGCACGATGCAACTCGTGCTTGAGCCAATTACGCAGCAAAGCGGCGTTTACGCGTTGTACGAGGCGCTCGGACGCCGCGAGCTGGTGGCGCGCACGCTCGACATGGCAACGGGCGCAGTCACGCTCGGGCCTGCGTCTGCGACCGAAGGTGTGTACTTCGACGAGATACAACTGACGACGGTCCACGGGCCGCGTTACCGGATGCTCGTGATTGGCGCTGGACAGTTGTCGCGCTACTTGTGCCAGATTGCAGTGGGACTCGACTATCAAGTCACGGTATGCGATCCGCGCGAGGAATACATGGACACGTGGGATGTGTCCGGCACGAAGCTCGTGCGTACGATGCCCGACGATACGGTCCTCGAGATGAATCTCGACGAGCGCAGTGCGGTGATCGCACTCACGCACGATCCGAAGCTCGACGATCTCGCGCTGATGGAAGCGCTGAAGACATCCGCGTTTTACGTCGGTGCGCTTGGCTCGCGGCGCAACAACGCTGCGCGGCGAGAGCGGCTCAAGGAATTCAATCTAAGCGACGCACAGCTTGCGCGACTACGCGGTCCGGCGGGGATTTATATCGGCAGCCGCACGCCGCCGGAAATCGCGATATCAATCCTCGCAGAAGTGACGGCGACGAAGAACGGCGTGCCGATACCGGTGAACCTCCAGGTCGAGCACGCGAAGGCGACAAGAGACGCTGCGATTGGCGCGCCGGTAGATGCATTGGTTGTGTCGCGGTAAGGCGGGCAGGGCGAGCGAGTTCCGTTCGCGACTGCGCGACATCGCACTACGTGCACGCGCAACTGTGT
This sequence comes from Paraburkholderia sp. BL23I1N1, assembly GCF_003610295.1. Classification (NCBI taxonomy): domain Bacteria; kingdom Pseudomonadati; phylum Pseudomonadota; class Betaproteobacteria; order Burkholderiales; family Burkholderiaceae; genus Paraburkholderia; species Paraburkholderia sp. BL23I1N1. The sequence goes on along the minus strand of NZ_RAPV01000001.1, from coordinate 5,647,772 downwards.
GTCGCGACCGAAAAGGGGCGACCTCACCACGTGCGCACGCCGGATAGCACCTCGTTCCGTTAACGGATTGGCATTGATTGATCAGATCTTTCTCTGCTTCGCTTGTGGCAGAAAGCAAGCGCACCGATGGTCATCGATTGGAAACGGGCAATTCTGTCTAACGGAATGTTTGTTTGATTCAATGGAATGCCATCGGTATATTTTTGGACAGCTGAGCAACGGAGCGGACAGGGTGTGCAAACGATCCACATTTCTCGCGCGGGCGGGCCCAAGGTACTGCAGACGATTACCTGCCCGCAGCCACAACCGGGACCGGGCGACATGGGACCGTCAAACGGTTGCTTGACCGCCTCGTAAGCGAACTCCTTCGGCGTGCGCAGGATTTCCGCCGAGGCGTGCTCGTAGCTGAGCTCACGTACCAGCAATTGTGCGATTGATGACCTTTGGGAAACCGAAAGTTCGAAACAGTACCGTTCAACACCTCAACACTTCTTGGAACCAGCATGTACGTACCCGCCCACTTCAATGAGTCTCGCACCGAGATCGTGCACGCGCGCATCGCGGAATATCCGTTCGGTACCCTGATCACGCACGGGGAAAATGGGCTGGACGCCAACCACCTTCCGTTCGAACTGGCATCGGGGGAGGGCGAACTGGGCGTGCTGCACACGCATGTCGCGCGGGCCAATCCGGTATGGCAGGACGTCGCGAACGGCGACGAGGTGCTCGTGGTCTTTCGGGCAGGAGATGCCTACATCTCCCCAAACTGGTACCCGAGCAAACACGAGTTCCACAAGCAATTGCCGACCTGGAACTACATCGTCGTCCACGCGTACGGACGCGTCACCGTTCAGGATAGCGAGCGATATGTGCGCGGCCTCGTTGGCCGGTTGACCAGCACGCACGAGGCCTCGGAACCTGAGCCCTGGATGATGGCCGACGCCCCAAGGGAGTTCGTCGATACCCTGCTCAAGTCTATCGTCGGCCTGCAGATCGACATCACGCGACTGGTCGGCAAAACCAAGCTGAGCCAGAATAAGGAACCAAGGGACATTCGGGGCGCCGGCGAAGCGCTCCGAGCGCGCGAGAACCATCAGATCGCCAACGCGATGCTCGCCCACGTGGCGGGGAAACTGGAGTAGGCGTTCCAGCCATGGACGAAGGACTGGCAGGTTTCAAATTTTGGCCAGAGTCTTGGCCAAAGTCGACGGGCCGCGCGCTCGCACTTCAGCGACAAATGCAGTTGCTGCAGCCGTGTGAAAAGGTCGTCACGTTGAACGCTGATCATTCTACGTTTTTTTTGATGCCTGGCGAACTCGCCGAAGTCCTGGATGGGCTTGCCAGACAACCAACGCCCGGTCTGAGTCAGTGAAAATTGCGGTCTTCCTGGCCCGAACTTTGAGCGCGCGGCGCGCGCAAGTCCTTGGTTTGCCGCGGTTACGCGGGCCGGGGGCCTCAGTTACTGGGTACAGGCGGGGCTAATGTTCAGCAGGCGGAAGGCTTTTTCCTGAACGGGTGTGGGCCGCGCTGCTGTTCGGCGTGGGCGCGTGCGCGTCACTCGCGCTGTGGTGCACGCTCGGCGTCCTTCTCGCCCGGCTCTTGCGGACGCCGCTTCACTGGCGCACGCTCAATTTCGCGATGAGCGCGCTGCTCGCCGCATCCGTCATTCCGACCTGGAGATAAGCATGTCTTCCAATCCGTTTGCCGAATCGTTCAACCTTGAAGCCGCATTCGCCGACGTGTCCGAATATTGGTCGCCGAATGTTGTCGCGCAGGTCAATGATCAGTACGTGAAGGTCGCCAAAGTGCGCGGCCAGCTCGTATGGCACAACCACGCGCACGAGGACGAATTGTTCTTCGTCGTGCGCGGGCATCTAAAGATCGAATATGAAGGGCGCGTTGTCGATCTGCCCACGGGCTCGATGCATGTGGTGCCGCGCGGCACGCCGCACAATCCGGTCGCCACCGACGAATGCTGGATCGTGCTGATCGAGCCCGTGCAGACGAAGCACACGGGCGACGTCGAGTCGCCGTTGACGAGGACCATCGACGAGCAGCTACGCGGATCACGCTGAGTTCGTTCCTCCCGCGAGGCCTAAACCCGGCCGATTTCGGACATTGACCGGACATTGCCGGGATTGGCCGCTACAGGATCGTCTGGCGACGTTCGTCCGGCGCTAACGTGCTTTATTTCCATTTTCTTAAGCGGCCCCAGATAGCGTGAAATCGCGCCAGGCGGACCGTTTCAAATACCAGGACGATAGCAGGACAGCATCAGAACGGTTCAGAACCAAAAGCAGAACGAAAGGCAGCGCCGCAGATTGGCTCGTGCGGCGCCGCCCATCGCAACCCGTCTTCATTGATCAATCGCGAATCAATCGCGAGCCGCGATCAACCCCCACCGCCGCCTTGCGTGCCGAGCGTTAGCTTGTTGTTCACGGATGTCACGCCTGCAACGCCCTTGGCCACTTCCTCCGCTTGCGGGATCTGCGCGCCATCGGGCACAGTTCCAGTCAACGTCACTGCGCCGCTACGGGCCCGGACGAACACGTTCGACACTTCAAAACCCGGCGCTTTCCCCAACGCCTTGCGCACGGCCAGACCCAACTTGCGGTCCGTGCTCTTCATCGCTTTCGAATTCGGAGCCGCCATGGTGCCTGACGCCATCGCGTCGCTCGACTGGGCATAGGCGCTGGACGCAGTCGCCACACACAATGCGATGCCGAGCGCCTTCAATAGATTGACTGTTTTCACGTTTTCTCCATTCCTCGAAAAGTTGATTTCGCATCGTTGCATGCAAAAAACACGCGCCTGCATGCGCTTTCGCGCCCGCATGGAGCACCCTGTCTTGTAGAAGAGTGACGTTGTGAAGCTCCCAGCGCGCTTAAACAATACTCCAGCAAACGCATGAGTGTTGAAAAAACTGACCCAGCCGCCCGTCGCACGATTCGCCTATCATGGCTGCTTCGATCACAAAAGGTGCAGCGCAGATGTCTGATGGCGTACAGCAACAACTACACGAACCAGGCACGGATAGCGTTGCATCGTCGATTGATTACGGCTGGTGGGCCCTGACATTCAGCTACGTGCTCAGCCAGTTTTTCCGCAGCTATATCGCGGTAATCTCCACCCAGCTGATCGGCGATTTCCATTTCTCGCCGCAAATGTTCGGCTGGTTCGCGGGCTCGTTCTTTCTCGTATTCGCCATCGCGCAACTGCCGGTTGGCATCATGTTCGACCGCTATGGCGTGCGTGGACCCACCGCGCTTTTGATGGGCATCGGCGCCGCGTGCGCCGGCATCCTGTCGATGACCACAAGCGCAACCGTTGCACTCGCCGCCCAAGCCGGCATCGGGCTGGGTTGCGCGCCCATCTTCATGGGGCTGCTCAATTACGTACTTCGTACCGGCCACGGCACGCGCAATGTGCGCGCGATCACGACGGCAAGTGCGATCGGCATGGCGGGTGCCTTGCTGGCCGCGTTGCCGTTGAGCCGGGCCACGGCGAGCTTCGGCTGGCGTCCGGTCATGGTCACCGCTGCGCTCGCCATGTTATGCGCCACGCTTGGCGTCTTATGCTTCGTGCGCCGGCGCGATGCGGCCGCGCATGAAAAAAGCCTCGCTGCGCCGCAACACGCGGCAGGCGCGGTGAAACGGTGCACCCGTTTCTGGACTTTGATGCCGGCCTGCCTCGCGCTTTCGGTCGGCAGCACATTTCGTACCTCATGGGGCGGCCCGTATCTCGCCGACGTCTACGGTTTCGACGTCCTCGCTCGCGGCAATGCGATGACCGTCACCAGCGTGATCGGCATCGCCGCGTCGTTCTGTATTCCTGTGGCCGTGCGGTTCTGCGCGCCCAAGCTGATTTCGTTGCTGTGGCTGATCGCCGGTGTGCTGGCGGCACTCGCGCTCGCGCTCAGTCCGGACGGCAACTGGGTGGTCAGTGTCGCGTTGATCTGCGTGTTGTTCTCCGTCGGCTCGATCCATCCGCTCGTGATGTCGCAAGCACGTGCCATCATCTCGCCGCGCCGGCTTGGGATCGGTTTGGGTCTGCTCAATAGTCTGGTGTTTCTCGGCGTGGCGCTGACCAGCAGTTGTTTCGGCTGGATCGCGGGCGCTGCAAAACAGGCGCATTTTTCGCACGCGGGGATCTACTCCGCGCTGTTCGCCGTGACCGTCGTGCCGCTGGCGATCGGCGCGGCCGTTTATTTTTTCAGCCCGGTGGTGGCAGCGCCGCAAGAAGAGGTCTGAAAGACTGTTAGCGTTTGTCTATAATTCGCCAGCCCGGATCACCCTCGGTCTGGCCCACGGTTTGTCATTCAGATGGTGCCGTTTCGCAGGAGCGCGTTTCATTTTGAGCAAAACCCATCACAGCCCGAACGATAATCCGGCCGGCGGCCCGAGCAGCGGAGAGGTTGCGCAACCACCTGTTGCATCCGCCAGGGCAAATCCAGTGCTCGCGAGCCGGACGGCGCACGAGGCGCACAAGGACGACCGGCATTTCGTCACCGCACTCGCGCGTGGGCTCGAGGTACTTGCGTGTTTTCGCTCGGGCGACAAAGCGCTGAGCAATCAGGAACTCGCGTTACGTTGCAAGCTGCCGAAGTCGACCGTATCGCGCCTGACTCATACGCTCACGTTGCTCGGCTATCTGATTCATTTGAACGAGAGCGGCAAATACCGGCTTGGCACGGCTTCGCTAGCGTTGGGCAGCGCGATGCTGGCGCGGCTCGACGTACGCAAGATCGCCCGGCCGGTGATGCAGGAATTGGCCGACATCACTGGCGCGACCGTGTCTCTGGGTACGCGCGACCGGCTCTCGATGATCTACGTGGAAAATTGCCGGGGCTCGGTTGCGCTCGCGGTGACGCTGGAAGTCGGTTCGCGCATTCCGGTTGCTACGTCGGCGATTGGGCGCGCGTGGCTCGCGGCGATCCCTGAGCACGATCGTCTCAGCTTCATGGAACAGGTGCGTGAACTCGATCACGTATCCTGGCCGAAAACCCGCCGCGGCATCGAGAACGCGCTCGAAGATTACCGCACGCTCGGCGTCGCGACGTCGTTCGGAGACTGGCAGAAAGACGTCAACGGTATTGCGCGCGCTTTCCAGCCGGGTGGCGAATTGCCGGTCATGGCGATCAATGTCGGCGGCGCCTCATTCAAGCTCTCGAAAGAATTCCTGCTCGAAGAAGTGCGGCCGCGCCTGATCGACGTGGTGACCCAGCTGGAGAGCGCGCTATCGCATTGAGTGAGCGACAGCGTTCTGAATCACTGGGCCGCAGCAGCGCCTAGAACCACTGAGGCGCCATGCTGAGCGTCGTATCGTCGAGATCGCGCAGCGTGGCAAGCATCAGCGATACGCGCGGCAATTCCCAACGGAAGAACCACCGGCACGCATGCAGTTTGCCGCGATAGAAATCACCGTCGGCCTCGCTTTTCACCTTGGGTAGCGCAGTGCTCGCAACGATCGCCTGCCGCAACCATGTCCACGCAAGAACGATATGGCCGAATGCTTCGAGAAACGCATTCGCGTTGGCGAGCGCGCGTTCGCTTTCGCTCGCCAGCGTGGGCAATAACGCTTCGACGGTCGCGGTTAACTCGCTCCACGCCTTGCTGAGCGAATCGGCATGCGCTTGCAGCGCCGGATGAACCCGAGCCGATTCGACGCTGCGCTGTATTTCACGTCCCAACAGCTTGAGCGCGGCACCCTGTTTCATCACAATTTTGCGGCCGAGCAGATCGAGCGCCTGGACACCGTGAGCAAGGTCATGCTCGACGATCGCCGACGCGTCGAGCCGGCCGGAATGAAATAGGTTCGCAACATTGTGAATGGACCTAAACCATGTGGAGCAAGACACGTTTCCGCTCGCATGCTTTCGGTCCCTGCGGACGCCCAGTTTGCTGTCCGTAACTGTCTACTCGCTATACGTGGCCATCACGGCGCTTGCCGCGCGCGAATGCCGCCTCTTGATGAGATCCGAGGCCGGCGATCTTCCGCTTCTATCGGACTGGAGCGCGCTCCAGAGCTAGCCCACGTTAAAGTGCACGCGAACGTCCTGTTGGGTTTCAACGGGGTGTCCGTCCCGTATCGCCGGAAAGAAACGCCAGTTTCGCAGCGTCTCAACGAGAATCTGATTCAGACGCGGATACCGGGTGGGCTTGATAAGTTCGACAGCGACAGATCCGTCGGCATGAATGACGAGGTGAGCTATGGCAATCGCCTGGTATGCCTGCTCGCGCAATTCGTCTGGAACCGAGGGCAGCGGCTGCGCGATGGCACGCGCCGGCGAGTTGCCGGGCGTCGATCCTGTGGAGGCTCGCTCCGTGCTTGTCGCACTCTGGTCGGGCGACGGGGGTGCTTCCGGCGTCGCCGTTTGAGCGAACTCCGGAGCTCGTGTAAGCACCGGCTGGGACTTCGGCGCAGGCGTGGGCGTGCGAATCGGTAGCGTCTGAGTGCGCGCGGGTTTGACTGACGGTTGTTTCAGGGGAGAGGTCTTTTGCGGCTCAACGGACTTCTGTGGTGAACGTTTTATTACTGCGTTTGGAGTTGGAGCGGGAGCCGGTATGTCAACGATGCTCATCTCCAACGGCTGTTCCAGTTTCCGTTCGGGTACCGGCCCTGTAAGCAGGCTCCGTCCCAGCACGACAAGAAGGATTCCCCATGCAAGTGCGCCCAGCGCCGCAGCAATCGTGACCCTCACTTTCCGGTTGTCACCGGCCTTGATTAGAAGCGGCCAGGTTCTATTCACGATGAACCGCAACAAGAAAATGCTCTGCACCGGCGCGACGGGCCGCCAGCATCGCCTGCACGACCACGCCATGTCCCGCTGCATCGTCGGCGGCGATGATGACGTCATGGTCCGGGCGCAGGGTGCGCCTGATAGCGGGTTCTACCTGATCGGGACGAACGGCTTCGTGGTTGACGAAAATCCCGTTGCTTCGGTCGATACTCACAGTCGGCGGACCGTCCGCGGACATTTGCTGAGCATGACCCGACGGCAGGTTCACCTTCACGGCGTCCAGTCGTTGCATGGCGAGCGATGCCAGCATGAAAGTCGCCAGCAGAAAGAACATGACGTCGATCATCGGGATGATTTCAATGCGACCACGCTTCGCGGCGCGAGAGCGACGAAACTTCACGGCGCGGCACCTTGTCCTTCCGAAGCGAGGCGGATCTCGCTGATACGCTCGTTTGCAAACGACTCGAGTTCGTCCATCAGTCGTTCAAGGCGCCGTGAAAAGTAGTTGAAAGCGAACAGCGAGAACAACGCGACAACTAGGCCAACCGCGGTTGCTACCAGCGACTGGGCGACCCCACCCGTGACACCGCCCGGATTGACGAGGCCGTTTCCGCCAAACAGCTGGAATGAATGCATCATGCCCACGATCGTGCCCAGCAATCCAAGGAGCGGTGCTGCCGTTACGATCGTCTCCAGCACCCAGAAGCCCTTGCTCATGTCCTGCTCGATTGTCGCCGCGAGCGTTTCGGTCTTCGCTTCGCGATACCAGATAGGCGCAACTGGACGGTCCGCAAGCGGGACGCTTAAGCGCCTGAAAACATGTCGCGCTGGCAGCGAATCCAACCCCTCGATGAGGGGACCGGAGGACCCGCCTGCGGCGGCCAGGGTCCGCGCACCTGTATCGGGCATACGGGCAAAGCGCAGAAATACATACGCGCGGTCGACCACAATCGTGATCGCGAGGATGGCAAGCACACTTAGTGGATAGATCACCCACCCACCAAGCTGCACAGCATCCAGAAAAGTCGTCCAGTCTTTCATTTCAGCATCCGTTGGTCATGATCAGAACTTCTTGGTAATGCCCGCATACACAGCGATGTGCGGTCCGTACTGGGGTGCGCCCACGCCGATACCCGAGCCGTCGCGCAGTTCATACACACGGTTGAATGCGTTGACCAGCAACAGGCGGCCATCAAACTTGCCGATCAGCGGGTTGTTAAAATTAAAGTGCTGGATGACGCCGAGGTTAACCTGCGTGTACACAGGCAGGCGATCGGTATTCGCGAATCCGCTGCGAAGACCGCTTCCGACGATGCCGTCAAACGTGAAGGTGGTCTGGCCTAGCTCGTAGGTGCCACCGAATGACGCGGAAACGCGCTGGTCGTGGTCCAGATACACCCAGTGGCTGCTGATGTACGCGAGTTCGTCGGCACCGAAATTGAATTGTGCCGAATTAATGTCTTTACCCTGCGCACGACTGAAGGCGACGTTCACGTAGGCGGACACGTTATCCTGCCTGTAGTTCGCGGTAAATTCGACGCCGTACACGCGGCCGTACTGATAATTGAATGGCGTAAATATCAGTGCGGTGCCGAACTGGCCTTCATCGAGCAGGTTGCTTGACTTCTTGTAGTAGGCGTCCAGACCAATGGTGAGGGCCGAGGTCAACCGCTGCGTCACGCCCAGGTCGAAGTAGTGGCTGCGCTCGGGTTGCACCGGATCGTTCTGCCCCGAGACCTGGGCCGTGGTGCCCGCATAACGGGCAATGTCCGAGTTCGACACCAGTTCGAAGGCCGGTGGCGTGAAGTAGCGGGCGTAACCCGCGTGAATAGTGGTCGACGGCGTCAGCGCGTACACCAGGCCAATGCGCGGACTCAGTTGGCTCGCACTGACGTACTCATCCATCCTGTCGTAGCGCAGGCCATAGTTGATCGTCAGCTTGCTGGTGAGCTTCCATTCATCCTGCAGGTAGGCGCTGTATAGATAGCCGGTCTTGGTGTTCGAATCAGGGATGCTGACCGGCTGATCGGAGGACTGGTTGCCGTTGGCGTCGACCGGGAAGACGGTGAGATTGTTGTCAAAGACCGCGTGTTCCTGCTGGGCGAAGACGCCCGCGCGAATTGTGTGCTTTTCGTTGAGCCGATATGTGGTGTCCAGTTGCACCCCGTTCGCGCTGTCGCTATGGAAGTCGTTCGACGCTACGCCGTTAAACAGCAGATCGCCGATCGGGTCAGGGTTGAACTGAGTGCGCGAATACCGGGTGACGAAAGCCAGCTGATAGTCCAGCGCCCCGCCGTTGGTTCCTTGCAACACTACCGCAGCAAACTGGTTCAGTTCCGATTGCGTTTCGTTGAGCTGGCCCGAATCGAAACTATTGGCCCCGTTGAGCGTAAACGACGGGGTCAGCCCGGGTGTATTGGGGATCTCGAACTGATTGCTGGTTGTACCAAACATCAGGCTTACGCGTGTAAGCGGGTTAATGATGTACGACATGTAGCCGAACGCATTCCCCTGACGCGTGTGGTCGTGTATGGGGCTGGCGCTCGACGTAGGGTTTTCGATCCCCAGATTGTTCTCGCCGACTGACCCGCTAAAGTAATAGCTGAATGGCCCCTGGCTGCCAAAGACGTCGCCGGTTGTGCGGATCGTCTGGTGGCTGCCGCCGAAGACATCGATCGAGCCACCGCTGCCCTCATCGCCCGATTTGGTGCGGATATCGACGATGCCCGCGGTCCGGTACCCGTATTGTGCGGGCAGGGCGCCGGTGAGGAAGTTCATCTGGTCAATAATTCGCGTGTCAAGCGATTGTCCAAAACCGCTGATTGGTTCGGGAATGATGATGCCGTTGATACGGTACTGCAGGTTTGCATGATCGCCGCGTACGTGCAACTGGCCGTACGAGTCACTTGCCACGCCAGGTGCCTGCAACAGGACCTGGTTAAGCGGGGTGTTCTGGCCGGCTGGCAGGTTGTTGATGTCACTCTGACTGAAGCGATAGACGCTGCTGCCAGTTTCGGGCAGCAGGTCGTTGCGCGCCCGGTTCAGACGCTGGGCGTTGACCTGCACATCAAGCGTGTCACTCTTTGCGAGTGCGATTGACACCGAGCTTTCCTGCCCCGATGTGGTTGTCGCGACGCTGCTGCCGCTGGCAAAACCGGGCGCGGTGACGACAATCGCATAGGTACCTGGCGTGACGTGGTCGAGCGTGAAATGACCGTTGGCATCGGTCTGCGCCGCCCCTACCGCTTTGCCACTCGCGTCCTGAAGGGTGACGGTCGCTTTGCCGACGGCCTTGCCTGAACTGTCAGCGATTGCACCGGTTATCGAACTGTCGGCCGGCGCCGCGTATGCGTGAGCCGCAAAAGCAAACAGCAGCAGCGCAGCCTGCGTGAGGTGATGGCGATTTCTCATTTTGTCAGTTATTTGTTAGGCATGCGAATGATGAGTTCGCCACCTGGTGCAGAATTTCGTATGAGGGCGATTTCACGCTGGCGTAAAGCGGCAGCTGCCCGCTATTGCCGTTGCGGCAATGCACGGAAGTGTCGTCCGGGACGGAGTTTGTCAAGCGACAGCAATGTTATATCATTGCATTGAAGAATAAAACCAATTGTTACTTTTTTCTTGCCGAAGGTTTCGTCACGTGGAGCTGGTTGCAGTCCTCACAGATGCCCTTGATCTCGGTTTGCTGTCCCTGCACCTCGAAATGAGCGGTCAGTGCCGTGTCGAGCAGCGCTTGTTGCAGCTCGGTATTGTGCAATGGGCGAACGGAATGGCAGTGCATACAGACCGCGAAGATCTCGTGTTGGCCCTGATTCTCCCCGGTCAGTCGGAACGTACTCGTTGTCGAGACGTGGCGGACCAGGCCTTCACGAATCAGGAACTGCAAGGCGCGGTAGATGGTGGGTGGCGCCGCATGAGGGGACTGTCTGTTGAGGTCCTCAAGCAACTGGTAAGCCGTGGCCGATCCGCCACGCGCGGCGAGCAGGCCGAGCACGCGTCGGCGCATTGGCGTGAACCGTCGGGTTCTCGCTGCAGGCATCTGGTCGCCTGTCGGTGATTGCGGATTGGGCATTGAATGCTCCACCTGAAAGTGCTAAAAATCCAACCTGCTATGCGTGTAATAATATAACATAACAGTCAAGATAACAGCCTGAGTAACCATGAACAAGCTTCCGGTCACTGTCCTTTCGGGATTTCTCGGTGCAGGCAAGACGACGCTGCTCAATCACGTGCTCAATAACCGCGAGGGCAGACGCGTGGCCGTCATCGTCAACGACATGTCCGAGGTGAGCATCGATGCGCGCCTGATACGCGACGGTGGTGCGCAGCTGTCGCGCTCCGAGGAGCGGCTGGTCGAAATGAGCAACGGCTGTATCTGCTGCACCCTGCGGGAGGATCTGCTGGTCGAGATACGGAAACTGGCCGGTGAAGGGCGGTTCGACTATCTGCTGATTGAGTCGACGGGCATATCGGAACCGCTTCCGGTTGCCGAGACGTTCACGTTCCGTGATGAGACGGGCCTGAGCCTGTCCGACGTGGCGCGACTGGACACCATGGTAACCGTCGTGGACGCGTACAACTTCGTGCGTGACTACAGTTCACACGACCGCCTGCATGAGCGCGGCGAAACGATGGGAGAGGAAGACGGGCGCACCGTCGTGGATCTCATCACCGAACAGATTGAATTCGCCGACGTGATCCTCCTCAACAAGACCGATCTCGTCATGCCGGACGAATTGACACAATTGAAGGGTGTACTGCGTAGCCTTAATAGTCGGGCGGAAATCGTGACCTCGTCCTTCGGGCAGGTGCCGCTCGGGACGGTTATGGGCACAGGGCGCTTTGACTTCGAAGCCGCTTCCCAGGCTCCCGGATGGCTTAAGGAAATGCGCGGCGAACGGATTCCCGAAAGCGATGAATACGGCATCACGAGTTTCGCGTATCGGGCGCGCAGACCGTTCCATCCCGAGCGGTTCTGGAACTGGATACAGGCGGAATGGCTGGGCGTCGTGCGGTCAAAAGGTTATTTCTGGCTCGCTTCGCGCCATGACCTCGTTGGCAACTGGTCGCAGGCGGGAGCGATTTCGCGGCACGCTCTGGCTGGCAGATGGTGGGCCGCGGTGCCTCGAGGCCGCTGGCCTCAGGATGCCGAAAGCCAGGCAATGATCGCGCAGCGCTGGTCCGCACCATTTGGTGATCGCCAGCAGGAACTGGTGCTCATCGGCACCGGCATCGATGAAGCTGCTTTGCGTGCGGGGTTTGATGCGTGTCTTCTGACGAACGCTGAGATGGGCTCGGGCCCGGCGGTCTGGGAACACTATGTGGATCCGTTTCCCGCGTGGTCAATGGAAGGTCCGATCGCAACCAGCCAGGTGGACGGTGACTGATCCGGGGCCCGGATCCATGACGCGACGTTTCCCACGCGGGAGTGCGAAGCTTGAGCCGCACACGGCGCATTCTCCACGTCGCCGTCGCCTGGCGGCGACGCTGTCGATACTGCCTGAACGTCCTGGTCTTCACAGGAGGCACACCCTCTACCTTTTCGGAGAGACACGATCGTGAGTTCGCCTGATGCACATTCCAACCGTATCCCCACTACGATTCTTACCGGCTTCCTTGGAAGCGGCAAGACTACACTGCTCAATCGTGTTCTGACCGAGCATCACGGCGGACGCATCGCCGTGATCGAAAACGAATTCGGTGAAGCCGGCATCGACAACGAACTGCTTGTGCAGGACGGCAAAGAGCAGATCGTCGAGATGAACAATGGCTGCATCTGCTGCACGGTACGCGGCGATCTCGTGCGGATTCTGGCGTCGCTAGCCGAGCGACGTGACGCAGGCGAGCTCGATTTCGACCGGGTCATCATCGAGACGACCGGACTTGCCGATCCCGCTCCCGTAGCGCAGACCTTCTTCGTCGACCAAGCGGTGCAGGAGAAGTACCTGCTCGACGCTATCGTCACGGTAGTCGATGCCAGACACGGGAGTGCGCAGCTCGACGAACATCATGAAGCGCAGGAACAGGTCGGTTTCGCAGACCGTATCCTCCTGTCGAAGACCGACCTGGTCACAGCCGACCATGTAGAGGCCATTACCGCCCGCCTTCGTCAGATGAACGCGCGCGCGCCCATTGAGCGTTCAGATTTCGGCAGGACGGATATCAACAAACTGCTCGATATCCGCAGTTTCGATCTCGATGCGATTCTTGAGATCGAACCAGATTTTCTTGAAGACGTGCAGCACGAACATGACGATGACGTGTCGTCGTTTGTTTACCGCTCGGCTGTCCCGCTCGATACGGACCGGCTCGAGGACTTTTTTAGCTCGATCGTGGAGATATACGGCACTGCAATGCTGCGTTACAAGGGCGTGCTGAATCTGGCCAGCGTGGACAACCGCATGGTTTTTCAGGGCGTGCACATGATCTTCGCCGCTACCGTCGGCAAACCCTGGCGCGACGACGAAGTGCGGGAAACGAAAATTGTATTTATCGGCAAACACCTGCCAGCCGACCTCTTCAAAACCGGGCTGGACAATTGCACAACCGGCTCTAGCGTCAAATCATCTGGCGATGCATGAGCTTTCAAAATCGTTCATTTTCGAAGCCGCACATACGCAATGCCGATTGCCCGATCGGATCGAGTGCGCGGCGGTTGTCCGAACCGTGGCCGGCCCGCAGACCCATCAGCTGACAGGGCGAGACGGGCGAAATTTATAGAAGGCCTTTCTTCTGTTTTCAATGACCGCGACAGGGTATTCAAATGACAGATTTCAACGTGTTGCCTCGCAACCCGATTAACGTGCGCTCGCGATCCACTGCACGACGGTACGCATCCTTGCCCCGGCCAGTCTGGCGTGGCGCCTGGCTTGCCCTTTTCGCGACGTTCGTACTGACGGCCTTGCCCTGTGGGAACGCCGTTGCGGCATCGTCGGCATCGGGCGTGATCAACACGATCGGTATCGAAAACGAATATGCCGATGTGATCTCGCAGATTGGCGGCAAGTATGTTCAAGTCACGGCAATCGAAACCGATCCGAATACTGACCCGCATACGTTCGAGGCCAACCCCAAGGTCGCATCGCAGATCGCCTCGGCCGATCTGATCGTCAAGAATGGCGTTGGTTATGACGCCTGGGCCGACAAGATCATTGCGGCCTCGCCGAACGGCAAACGCAAGGTCATCGACGTGCAACATCTGCTCGGCTTGCCGGATAGCACACGAAATCCGCACCTCTGGTACGACCCGAAGACCATGCCGGCCGTGGCGAAAGCGATTGCCGCCGACCTGGCCGCGCTGCAACCCGCGCAGGCTGAATATTTCCAGAACAATGCGAAGAAGTTTGACGCGTCGCTCAAGCCCTGGTTGAAGGAGATCGAGTCGTTCAAGGCACATTACGGCAAGACGTCCGTCGCGGTCACCGAGCCGGTGGGAGACTACATGCTTCAGGCAGCCGGCACGGACATCGCCACGCCCTTTAGCCTCGAGGCCGCAATCATGAACGGCACGGACCCGTCGCCGCAGGACGTGAGCACGCAGAACAAGCTGTTCACGGACCACAGGGTCAAGGTATTCGTCTACAACCAGCAGGTCACGGACGCGCTTACGCAGTCGTTCCTCAAGCTCGCTAGGGAGAATGGCATCCCGGTCGTAGGCGTTTACGAAACGATGCCGACCTCGGGCTTCAACTACCAGTCGTGGATGCTGGCTGAGGTCACCGCCTTGCGCCGTGCAGTGGCCGACAAGACCTCGACCGAAACGCTGCACGCGGGGAAATGAGCGGTATGCAAAAGCTACGCGAGGTGCTTGCTGTTGACCGGGTGAGTGTCTCGTTTCCGGGACACAGCGTCCTTCATGACGTCGAGTTCAAACTGGACGCGGGCGAGTTCTGCGGCTTGATCGGCGCGAACGGTTCGGGCAAGACGACGTTGCTGCGAACCGTCCTCGGTTTTCAGAAGACCGCGGCCGGCAGTGTCAGGATCAACGGGCAATCGGGCCTCGGGTCGTCAGGCTACGTGCCGCAGAAAATCATGCTCGACCCGTATCTTCCTCTACGTGGGCGGGACATGGTCGCCCTGGGCCTTGACGGCCAGAGGCTGGGGCTGCCCATGCCGTCGAAAAAGCGCCGGGCGGCGGTCGACGAAATGCTCGAGGCGGTGGATGCAGAACACTTCGCGGACCGGCGGATCGGTGAGCTCTCCGGTGGCCAGCAACAGCGGATCCTGATCGCGCATGCCTTGATCCGGCGACCCAGATTGCTGCTGCTCGATGAGCCGCTTGCGAATCTCGATATCGGCAGCGTTGCCAGCATTGTCGCCCTGCTGCGACGTCTGTCGATCGAACAGGGAATCACGGTGCTGCTGTCCGCACACGACATGAATCCCTTGCTGCCCGTGATGGATCGCATCGTCTATCTCGCCCATGGGCGCGCCGTCAGCGGCCGGGCGGACGAAGTCGTGCGAAGCGAGGTCCTGACCCGGCTGTACGGCTACCACATCGATGTCATCCGCGTTCATGGCAGGGTGCTCGTGATCGCCGCGGACAGCGCGGACGAGATACGCGCGGCACGTGAGCGGGAACCCGCTCACGCGTTGCAGATCCCGTAAACCATGATGGATTTTTCGTCTGCAATGATCTTCGCGTCTGGGTTTTTCACGAACGAGCCGGTCCGCACCGCCATGGTGGTCGGTGGCGGGGCCGCGCTCGTATCTGGCGTAGTCGGCGTGTTCACGGTCATGCGAGGCCAGTCTTTTGCTGGCCACGCGCTCGCCGATGTCAGTAGCGCGGGTGGCGCAGCCTCATTTCTCCTGGGGATCAATCCGCTGCTCGGCTTTCTGATCATGGCTCTTCTCGCCGCGGGCGGAATGGAAATGGTCCACGTGCGACGCGCCCGCGAACGTGACCTTGTAACGGGGGTGGTGCTGGGCGCAGGACTCGGCCTGGCCGCCCTGCTGCTGTACATGGACGTCACGTCGGGCAGTACGACAGGGGCGGCCATCACAATCATGTTTGGCTCGATGTTCGCCATTCCTGCCTCCATTGTTCCTCTTGCTCTTGTGGTCGGCGCCGGTGCACTCGTCACGATGGGGATGATTTATCGACCGCTACTCCTCAGTTCACTCGACCCCGACCTCGCTGCGGTGCGAGGGGTGCAGACACGTCTGATCGGGCTGCTGCACCTGCTGGTTCTGGCACTGGCCGTGTCGCTTACGGCGATTACCGTTGGTGCAATCCTGTCCACGGCGCTGCTGATCGGGCCGGCTGCAATTGCGCTGCGTCTGGCGAAGCGGCCCGCATGGGCGGTGCTCATTGCGGCGCTGATAGGCGTGGGCGCCACATGGGGCGGCATACTTCTCGCGTATGACAGTTATTACTGGACACCGGGCCATGGCTGGCCGGTGAGCTTTTTTGTGGCCACACTGATTTTCCTGATGTATGTCGCGACGGGTCGCACCGGACGTGGCCGGGAGACCGGTTCGGGCGCTCGCGCATTGATCCGGGACCAACGGCTGGATGAGGTCTGACGATGTTCTCCAGTTTCATGATCAACACGTGGGTCGTCGCGACCATCATTGCGGTCGTTGCCGGTTGTGTCGGCTTCTTTGTCGTGGTTCGGGGGGCAACGTTTGCCGCGCACACGTTGCCGCTTGGAACCTTTCCTGGCGCTGCGGCCGCAAGCCTTATCGGTGTCAACCCGCTGTTCGGTCTGATCGCCTTCTCCGTCATCGGCGTTATCGGGATCAGCCAGATCAGCCGCAGGGGGCGGCCTGAAGTTGCCACGGCACTTTGTCTCGTCACGCTGCTCGGGTTGGGGGCACTGTTCCTGAGCATGACAAGCGAGTACTCGCAGGAGGTTTATGCGCTGCTCTTTGGAGAAGTGCTGGGCGTCAGCAACAGTGATCTTGCCCCGATCGCGATCATGAGTGCTATGTCGGTCGCGCTTATCGCACTGATGTTTCGTCCGCTTCTGCTGACCGCCGTGTCACCTGAACTCGGGGAGGCCAGGGGCGTATCGAGCAAACGGATTGAGTTGTGGTTTCTGGCGATACTTGCGCTTTCAACATCGGTGGCGTTGCCCGTGGTGGGGGCGTTGCTGGTGTTCAGTCTGATGGTGGGTCCCGCGTCTGCCGCGCGCTCCCTGAGCGACCGCCCGGTTGTTGCCATGTTCCTGTCGGTGGGCATTTCGCTGGTCACGGTATGGGCCGCGATTGTTCTCTCGTACGAGTCGAACTGGCCCGTGGGATTTTTCGTCGGCGCGTTCGGTGCAATTTCCTATGCATTGGGGAGGCTTGTCGCCAGGGACGGCCGTCGGGGTTTGGCAAAGGTTGCTTCAGCCAGGCGCCAGGGGCCACACCTGCCGTAGCGGGGATAGGGCATCAGGTGAGTCGTGGATACGAGCAACCCACTCAGTATTCCGGCCGGGCCTGTTTCGCATTGTCGCAGCGAAGTGCCGGGTCACCTGCTGTGCGGCGTTGGTCGGCCTGAACCGAGGCAGCAGCATGAAGCATGCGTAAGCCTTTGGTGTAAGCAGAAGACGTCTTGCATAGACAGGCCGCTGCATGGTTGGGCTCTGCGTCCAGGTATGCAGGCGCACGCGAGCGGCAAATAGGCCCTGGCCGATCGGCGTTGATTAGCACAGTCGGCCGGCCAGGGCAGATTTTCAGATCAGACCGACTTTACCAGCTGGACGGAGCCATGGTCGTCGCAGTGGTCGCCGTGCGGATGATGGAGATGACCGTCGACGAGATAGTCGACGTGATCGCCGTGCGGCACCGCTTCATGGCCGCAGCCGGGACCGTGAATATGACCCGACTCATGGCCGCCGCAGTCAGGGGTACATTTATCCGGATTGGTCGCGCTCACTTCCAGCCGGTGTTCGTCTACATGATCACCATGCGGATGGTGCAGGTGACCGTCGTGGAGATAATCGACGTGATTGCCGTGCCTGATAGCAGTATGGCCGCAGTTGGCGCCATGCTGGTGGTCGTGGTGGGCATGATGCGGTTCGTTGCAAGTCGTCATAGGGATGCTCCTCAATTCGCCGGATACTGCGGGCGGGGCGGCGGTGTGCAAGTGTGGCCGACAACGTACCCGTCTTTGCGCACGTCGAGCGAAGTGCTTTCCGTCAACCATCGAATGATACGCACAGTACCTTTGATCATAATAGTCCACAAAGTACGAGTCGCGGCAAGGTCACGGGCATCCGGCTCGGTCTCGATGCGTTTTGCTGGTCAATGTTCTATCTGGCAGCTGCGATGTATTGTTGGCGCCGTATTTTCGCGGTTGAGGCTTCGTGACGGCGGTTATGCGCGGCGGAGTTTCTGCAGGGCAGGAGGCGTCCAGAACGGAAGCGGACCCTCGTACTGCGTTCGTCACTATCCGCTCACAAGATCGGAGCGGCGGATTGTTGCTGTAACCAACCGTACGCTCCAATATGGCCTCCGACGGGGCCATTCGTGATCACTTTCCGTGACGATTCTGGATATCTGCCGAGCTGTGACGTCGGTAGTACGCGTCAGCTCAACTGCGAGCGAAAGTGAGGTGTACTGTCAACAGCAGACACTCTTTTCTTAAGCCACCTGTTGTTGTTTGCTGAACGCTTCGGCAAACAACGCGGGCGGAACATTGCCTGGGCGCGAGTGGCGCCGTTGGCGGTTATAAAAGCTTTCGATGTACTCCTGAATTGCCGCCTTCGCGTCGGCACGCGTGGCGTAGCGATGGTGATGTATCAGTTCGTTTTTTAGACTGCCCCAGAAGCTTTCCATCGGAGCATTGGAGTTCGCAGACAACTGCGCCCGTGAGTGACGTTGAAAGCCGACGTTTTCAGGTAACTCATCCGTACCATCCCCTTCATTTGCAAGAATTCGAACTGGTCCTTCACGCCCAGAACTGGCATGAGGACAGGGTTTGGTTTCACGACGCGAATGGCCGACTGCGGGCGCTGCCCGCCAGCTGGACGAGCGTCGTCGGCGAGGACCCATTCAACGTGGTCGCCGCCGGACGCGCCTTGTTTCGTGTGGAAGAACTGCTTGAACTGGGGCGTTTGATCGCGACGCTGGAGCCATGACAGCGCAAGCACTGTAAAGCCAAATACGCCGAATGTGTAAATGCAATTACGCCTGACGTCGCCTTGTATTACGATCCGCTGTGCCAGAGATAATGCTATTTTTTCCGTATTAAATCGATGATATTTCAGAAATCGGCCTTGTATATTCGGACATTTTGTACATAATTGTATTTACACTGACTTGCCCGCCTTCCTTGGAGTTCGTGCATGGCGACAGACCGAGGTTTTGTTGCAATAGGCCGGTCCGCTATGATGTGCGGAACAATATAGACCACGGAAAGCTTGATGACGACGTTGAATCCGGCGGTGGCCCGAGTGCTCAAACGCCTCCATTACCCGCTTGATGTGATGCTGACGTGCGTGCGTTGGTACGTGGCCTATCCGCTGAGCCTGCGGCACATCGAGGAAATGATGGCTGAGCGCGGTATTTCGGTCGATCATTCGACGGTGCACCGCTGGGCCATCAAGCTGCTGCCGGTATTGGAGAAAGCGTTTCGCCGTCGAAAGCGCCCGGTTGGCAGGAGCTGGCGCATGGACGAGAGTGTGTCACGAACACAAGCGAAAGCTTGTGGTGCTGTACCGAAGATGGGAGTAGGCCTCCCGAAATCGGCTTGCAGGAGCGGGCTTCAGTGTGTCACGAACGCAGGCGTAAGCCTGCGATGCTGTACCAGAGATGGGAGTCGGCCTCCCGAAATCGGCTTGCAGGAGCAGATATCAAACCGCCCGGTGCGGCTGCGTTCAAAAGACGTGGTCGTGAGCGACTGTGGAAAAGACATCATGAAGATGTCAGGTACGTGTTGAGAAGATGAGCGCAAGCAAACCGTCCGATGACGCATCGTTAGCTCTAAAGAACTGTCAAAACCGGGGTCGTGAAGTAACTCTGGGATCAGTCGGGACGACACCTGTTTACGGACCCGATGGCAGTCGGTGTATAGGCGGCATGAGCTCAACACAGGCTCTGGTATGGAACGTGAGAACCTTGCTCTGGATGTGAAGGGAAAAGACAAATGGCAGACACCATGAGGATGAATACCAATGCCGGAGCGAGGGGCGGAGCCGCTTGTAGTAGTGACGAAGCCTTTGTAACGAAGGTGGAGCGAAGGGGCGGCGTTATCCGGTTGACGAAGGTCATCAACCCGTTCTGCGGGGATGAGTGACATGACATCAACAAAATCCTATTGCATTGCGAAGCGTGTGGTGTGGGAAGCATATCAACTGGTGAAAGCCAACCGTGGCGCTGCCGGCGTGGACGATGAAACCATCGCCATGTTCGAGCAGAATCTCTCGGGAAATCTGTACAAACTGTGGAACCGGATGTCATCGGGGTCGTACTTCCCGCCACCGGTGAAGCAGGTTGAAATTCCGAAGGCCAAGGGTGGCACGAGAAAGTTGGGAATTCCCACGGTGAGTGATCGTGTGGCGCAGACTGCAGTCAAGCTCCTCATTGAACCGATTCTTGATCCGTTATTCCATGCGGATTCGTATGGTTATCGGCCCGGGAAATCGGCCAGGCAGGCGGTCGCTATCACCCGACAAAGGTGCTGGAAGTACGACTGGCTGGTGGAGTTTGATATCAAGGCGGCCTTTGATCAAATCGATCATGGCCTCTTGCTAAAAGCGGTACGCAAGCACATCAAAGAGAACTGGATCCTGATGTACATCGAGCGGTGGCTGACTGCACCATTCGAAACTGCACAGGGTACTTGCTTGCAGCGGGATCGCGGTACCCCGCAAGGGGGAGTGGTTACGCCTCGTACAATGTTGCATACTATTCACTCCGTCGTCTGAATCCTTCGAATCCTCGCTGCCGAGAACCTGCGGCTGTGGGTCGATGCTGAACACAACGACGATTTCATCCTTGTGGATTTCGACGCGCTTGACCAGCCCCAATACGATCTTGCGCTTCATTTCGAGATCGATCGTATCCAGTTTCTCGGTGACAGCAGTTGCAAATTCCTCGAGCCGGTTGACGACCAGGAACAGCTCGCTTTGCACCACCGCATGGCGCCGGGATTCCTGGATCTGCCCGTCAATCTGTTCCAGCCGGTTCTTCAACTGTTGCATCTTCGGCTCGAAGTCCGTCTTGTCGATGATGCCGTCAGCATAGCTGTCGATCAGCCGGGACTTGCCTTTGTCCAGCTGAAGCCGCTGCTTTTCCAGGCTGGCCGTGTCGAAGCCGCCCTTTTCATCACGCTCCATCATGTTCAGTCGACGTTCATATTCGTTCTTCAGTCGCTCTGGATGTCTAAGCAATTCGACGACCTGTTGCCATACCAGATCATCGAGCCTATCCGTTCGCACCTGCAGATTGTCACAGATGCGGTGGCCACCGAAACGGTAGGCATCGGTTCCAACGCAGCGGTAATAGGCGTAGTCACGCTGATGTCCCTTGGCCGCAGCCTTGCTCACTTTCTTTGCGTAATAGGCGTAACGGCACTGGCCACAAACCGTCAACCCTTGCAGCAGGCGTAGCGGCGCACCATCACGCCTCTGGCGTGCCAGCTTGCGGTTCTCGGCAAGCTGTTCCTGAGCCGACTGGAACAGCGCCTCGCTGATGATGGCCGGCACCGCAATCTCAATCCAGTCCTGCGGGTCAGTGCGTGTTGTCGAGTGCTGCTTTCTGGGCACGTCGGCACTGTGGCGCTGGGCACGCACGCGTACCTGCAGGTGATCGCGCGACTGCGTCTTGCCGAACGCGGCCCGCCCCATGTACGCCGGGTTACGCAATATCCCCCACACTACGCTGCGGTCCCAGTATGGCTTGCCCGACGCCGTCACAGTACCCGATTCGGTAAGGCGGCGTACCACTTCCCCTATGCTCAGGCGCTCCATCCCCACCCACTGGAAGATCGCCCGGATCGTTGCAGCCTGGGGCAATTCGATAACGTACCGGGCCGGCGTTCCGTCGAGCTGCCGGCGAATGTAGCGGTAGCCGTAGGGTGCCCCGGACAGCACATTGACGCTGCCGCGTTTTGCGCCGTGAAGCTTGCCACGACGGTGACGCTCGGCGATCTTCGCCCGTTCGTATTCCGCAATCATGCCCTGCATCTGCAATAGCAGCGACTCTTCCGGCGTCGTACCGATTGCGTGATTGAGGAACACCACCTGGACGCCGCAGGCCGAGAACTCTTCCATCAGCAGCGCCTGGTGCGCATATTTGCGCGCCAGACGGTCTGGTGACAGGATGTATAGCTGATCGATCGCACCGAGCGCGGCACAGTCCCTGAGTCGCTCCAGCTGTGGCCTGATCAGCGTCGCGCCACTCACGCCGGCGTCGACGAAACACATGTCCTCGACGATCTGCGCGCCGTCAGCCGAAATGCGCTCCTTTAATGCCGCGATCTGGCTGTCGATGGTGCCGCGTTTGTTTTGCTGTTCCGAGGATACTCGCGCATAGAGCGCGACCATTGCGGCGGTGCTCATTGTTTCCCCCGCGTGGTAGCCGTGCGTTTACGTGGGGCGTGCTTCGCAACCGGCGCCTGCGCCGTGGTGCGCGCCTGTATCGGGCTGAGCTGCTCGTACGTCTTCTGCAACTGTTCGTGGGCGAAGCGGTTCGGCTCGAAAGCGAGACGCACGTGCCAGTGCTTGCGTCGTCCTCGTGTCATTGATGTCTCTCCCGGTCAGCGGGAGCAACGGTCTCAAGGACGAGCACTGCATCGACGTCAGGACATCCTCTGGACCACGGCGCCAGACACTCCCTTGAAATGCGTAGAGCCCATCTTACTCGCGAGTTTGCTATGTTGTTGGTGGCGTTATTTCACCGGTGGCAGCCAACATGACGCTCGATGGCCTCGAAGCGATGCTAGCGGAAAAGTTCCCGCGAGCGAAGCAGAGGGGACTGAAAATGAACATGGTGCGTTACGCGGACGATTTCATTATTAGCGGTCACTCGAAAGAGTGGCTGGAACATGAGGTCAAGCCGGCAGTCGCTGAATTTCTGTCGGAACGCGGGCTGGTCTTATCGCCAGAAAAGACCAGGATAACGCACATCAAGGACGGGTTTGATTTCCTCGGATGGAACATTCGCAAGTACAACGGCAAGCTCTTGATGAAACCGTCGAAAGCGAACGTCAAAGCACATCTTGACAAAGTCCGTGAAATCATCAGGGCCAACAAGACGGCTAAACAGGCGAGCCTGATAAGGCTGCTCAATCCTGTTTTACGAGGATGGGCGAATTACCACAGCCATGTAGTCGCCAAGAAAGCCTTCAATCGGGTTGATCACGAGGTCTGGTCAATGCTATGGCGATGGGCGGCAAGAAGGCACCCTAAAAAAGGCGCCCGATGGATAAAAGCCAAATACTTCAAGGCCAAGGGCCTCCGGGACTGGGTATTTGTCGCCACAGAACAAAAAGAGGATGGCACGACAAGAGAGGCCACCTTGCTGAAGGAATCGGACACGCCAATAAAACGGCATGTCAAGATCAAAGCGGGAGCCAATCCGCACGATCCGCAATGGGCGCCGTACTTCGAATCCCGATGGGGCCAGAAGATGCTGAACTCAGCGCGAGGTCGCCGTAAGCTGTACCGTGTATGGCTAAGGCAAGATGGCATGTGTTCCAACTGTCAGCAGCCCATCACAATGGACACCCGCTGGGATGTTACACATATTGTGAAGCAAACTGATGGCGGGACGGATGCAGCAAGCAACCTTCAAGTGCACCATCTCAATTGCCGTAGAAATCCGCAATACGCCGGAAGATGAAGTTGTACTACCGGGTGTCGACAGATGCCTTTGCAGAGGCTTGAGCCGTATGCTCCTAAAGGCGCACGTACGGTTCTTAGGGGGCAGCAGCGCAGCAATGCACTGCTGCTACCCGACCAGGACCATCGCCCCATCAAACGGATTGTCAAACCGATGATGGGCTTCAAGGATTTTCGTTGCGCCCGGATCATCCTGTCGGGCACCGAAGTGATGCATATGATCAGGAAGGGGCAGATGAAACCCGCTGGGATCCAGTTGACTGCTGCCGAGCAATTCTATTCGCTGGTCATCTAAGTAATCCTTATCATATCGGGACTTTCTCATCCTGCCATCCTTATCGCGGCAGAGCCATCGACCGAGCCGGGGTGTGTGGAAACATCTACAGAACCGCAATATGACGTGCGGCTCTTGCGCCACCTGGCGCGTTTAACTGTCACCGGCAGCAACACGGCAACAACGCGCCGTCAAACGGCTCGATTTGCAGACCACGGCGACTGGAAAGCACAGGACGGCAAGGTCTGCAGCAAGGGCAGCAAGATCCCCTACGCCTGCAACGAGGTGCGCATCAAGGGCGACGACCTGTACCTCAAGCGCGATAGCGGCGAGATCGTGCAATTTATCGAGGCGCATTAACCAGAATCGCGGATGACGTGACGGCCGGGGCCGGCCATTGTCTGGAGCGCTTTCGCGCTTGGGCAATCGCATCGTTGGTATCGGACCTGCATCGACGGCTCGTGGGCCACGAAAGCAGTGCCTGCCAAAGACCACCAAGGCGGCTCGATCCATGACGAGCACCGCAACAAACGGCTCGTACCGCCTGTCATTGCGATGGGTTCCGTCATGGACAAACGCATGGGTTCTTTTCGTCCCGGTCTCTGGATTCGGCCGTCAGGATGACTTTGGGCGTGGCTGCTGACGATCGCGTATCGCACCATGCAATCCGGCCGGCGCGTAATCGCTTCCCAAGGTCGTCGACGTCCCCACCGGCCCCGGCGTCGCACAGCGGTTCTCTTTTTATTGCGCTGCAGACGACCAAAGCCGCCGCGATTCTCTATGTCGGCAGAAACGGCAGCTTGCAACTGAACCGGTACGGAACGTTCGGTTGGGGCGAAAACACGTTTCTCGTCCGTACGTGTGATTCATTCAGAGTCAGCACGAAACACACACCCAGGATGTCAAATTCGACAACCCCATGATCGACGCGCTGCGCACAGTTAGCCGCGAGACGTACGACGGATCTAGAGAAAATAGTGGAGATGATCGAGGGCGTTGATTTTGACAGGATGCCTGATTGAGCCGGAAAGACCTCG
This sequence comes from Paraburkholderia sp. BL23I1N1, assembly GCF_003610295.1. NCBI lineage: Bacteria > Pseudomonadati > Pseudomonadota > Betaproteobacteria > Burkholderiales > Burkholderiaceae > Paraburkholderia > Paraburkholderia sp. BL23I1N1. The sequence continues at coordinate 5,622,950 of NZ_RAPV01000001.1, read as the reverse complement.
TTCCAAACTGCAGACGCAGTGATACCTCTGAGGGCTCAGGTTTACCCACATGTCTGTGAATGAAGCTGCGATTTTCTGCTTGTAAACGAGAGGGTGCGATGCTAACTTTGGCTATCCTCATGCACGCGGCGCTTCCGACCCAGTCTTGGACCCCGGCCAGACAACCAGCTGGACCATCCGCATTAGCGCGCCCACGAGAAGCAGAACCGAAATCCATAGCGCCCCGCTGTGCAACACGCGGGTGGAAACGCCCCCGAGCACCGCGCCCGCGAAAAAACTGAAACCGGCCATTCCGAGCAGTGATGCATCCCGCAACGCTGTCCTGTCGTATCTTGGAATCAGGCCTTCCAGCAGCCTCTTCGCAGCCCGTCGCAGATTCCCGGTCGTCATGACCGACGTATAGGTCAGATTCTCGAGATGTGTAAACGACAAGGTCTGCAGCGTGGCGACGAACGAAATGCCCGGAATAAGCCAGACTTCCGAAGCCCCGACCAGACCACTCGATGCGATGGCCAGGAACACGATCTCGAGTAGCAGACAGATGAGCGCAGGACGCCGGATCGAACGCGCGACGGCGTCCAGGCGCAACAGGTGAACCACGAACACCGCGAACACGAACGCGACTAGTGGAGGGATGTGACGGGTCGCTTGCGCCCAGTTCCCGGCCGCGACTTCGATACCAAGCAGTGCCACATTCCCCGTCATTGTGTTAGCAAACACGCCCCCGTGACCGACATAGGTAAATGCGTCGAGAAATCCGCCGGACAATGTCAACAGCACCGCCACGCCCCGGCTTCGGCTAGCCGCATCCAGATTCATCGCATCTTCTCCGGTCTTGTCTGTTCCGCCGAATATACCAGCGGATGACCGGACCGCGGGGCAGCGCACCCACACAAGACGGACCGATGCCCACAGCATCGCCCCTCGTCTCTGTGAAACTGGTTTCGGCTGATTTTGCTCGCAAGGACTCCCCGAGAGTCAAGCTCGGTTATTTGTGGATGTCAGTCAATGTGTGTCATAGACGCTAGTTGCCCCGTTGGTTGTTGTTCAACCACATCCTGAAGGCGCTGTACCTTGAGTGCCAGTGGCACATGCTGCCGATCGACAGGAATCAGCAAGGGTCGACGCGAAATCCATCCGACGAGCGTTTACCGAATCTTTCGTGGCTCTGTCGAAGTAAGCCAGTCCGGTTAAGCTGGACTCCATGAAACCGGTCCATCTGCAGCTCGAAACATCGAACCTTCGAAAGGTTCTGAAGCGCCTTCACTACCCGCTGGATATCATGCTGGTGTGCGTGCGCTGGTATGCGGCCTACCCGCTAAGCCTGCATCAGCTCGAAGAAATGATGGCCAAACGGGGTGTAGCCGTCGATCACGCTACCGTGCATCGCTGGGCGCTGAAGATCCTGCCGGTGCTGGCCCGCGTGTTTCGCCAGCGCAGGCATCCGCTGGGGCGACCTCGACCTGCGCGGCCACCCGCGGCGCGAAGGGGCGCCTCGATGCGGCCCAGTCCGTCGCGGGCGGCGGCGACCGACTGCAGCGCGTCGAGCGTCGCCCCGCTGACGTGGTGGCGCGCCTCCACAGGATAGCGACCGGTTCGCCGGCGGCCGCCGCGCGATCGGTGGGCAGGTCCGGATGCTCGATGCGTACGCGGCTTTTCTAGATATGAGCATGGCTCAATCTGAAACGCTGCCTCGCTTCAAACCACGGCTGAAGTTTCGATGGTATCGGCATCAGTGTTCTCCTCTGTGCCAGCTTGCTGCGGTCAACCGCTCCACCGCCGCGTAATAACGCGCCTGCGAAGTCGCAGCATCGTCGTTCTGATTCGTCTTCAAAATATCAAACAGATGCTCTGCGACGACTGAGCCGATTGCGTGAACCGCGTCGTGTCGCGTAAGCCCTTCTTTCTCGAGGCGATCCATCGCCCGGACCACGGGCTCAAGGTTCAGGGCAATCTGGTTTTCGACGATCGCGTGTAGCGCAGCGTGTGCCGTGACGTTGGGAAGCTTGATCCGGGCGCCGCGGTGATACGTTTCGACAAGAGCAATTCGCTCCTGTTCGTCGAGTTCGAGCCATGATTCAGGTTCGGGTGCGCACCCGGGGTTGTACTCTTTCATGATGCAAGTCCTGTACAGACTTCTGTCTGTCGTAAAACTGCCGGCAACAACCGCATTACGCTTCAGTTCAGTCATCGGCGGCATAACGGGCGCTCATCCCACAGGCTCGGGCCCGCCCGTTGACGACAGCACGCCGGGCCACAGGTCTTGCGTGAGCCGCGCTCCCGGTGACCTGGATGCACCGCGACGTCATGCGACCCAATGATGCGCCAGCACCGTGGCGACAACCGAATGCCCTGGCTTGGCTGCGAACTGATTGCGCAACTGCCGGTTAAGCTCGTCGCGCGTCATGCCACTCGCGAGCGCCGCCTGTGAGAGCGAGGAATAGGCATCGAGTACATCGCCACTGGTGATTTCATAGCCAAAACCTGCGTCTATCCACTGCAGCGCCGCCGTACCACAAGTCATCGCAAACGCTGGCGCCTGTACGGCGAAATCGCGTGCGGCCCGCGTCAGGGTTCGCGGGTCGGCGGGGCCGTGCATCGCGAGCGACGCCGCCAGATCGAGAAGGCCGGCGTCCTTCGCGGCGGCGAACCATTTCCCCTCGGCGCCGGGACTGCTCGCGACCAGGTCGTGGAGAATGCTGCTGGAACCCTTGTCCGGATATTTTTTCGCGATGGCACGGAACGTCGCGAGATGCGTGGTGGCCTGATTGGCCTCGATCGCGTAGCGCCGATATGCCTCGTCCGTCATGCCCTTCGACAGAAGGATCGCTTCGCATTTGCGGGCGATGGCGGCAGTGGGCGCATTCAGCCCCCTCGACGCTTCCGCATAACGCAGTGCTTCAGCCGAACGATTTAATGCGATCAGTGCATCTACCCCGTACTGGCGATACCCCCACCAGTTCAGGCGCGCGCCATTCACAAGAGCGAGTAGTTCCTCATGGCGGCGGGCGGCATTCAGTGCGCTGAGGCAGGCGGTCGTACCCGCGAAATGCTCCCCCAGACCTGCAGCGCCCATCACACGCGCAGTCACCGGCAACAGCCGGTCGGCCCATGCGGACGCGATCGTGAGTGAGGCGCAAAGCTCGCCCCAGCGATCGCCCAGCTGTTCGATATACGGCATCCGGTCGTCCTGGAGCGCGTCAAACAGGCGTTCCAGCCAACGCGTGCGGACCGGAACCGGCACGTCCACCCCGGCGATGACCGGCACCAGCGCATCGATGGCGCGATTCACAGCGGTACCAATCGCCCCCGACGAACTGTCTACCTGCTCGAGCGCCGGCGAAAGCTTTTCGAGCAGGGCGACCGCGCCGTCGGCCGCGAGAACAGGATCTGCACGGGCGACCTGCCGGATTTCGGTCAGGGCCTCCTTCAGACGCTGGATCGGCAATGCGGATTTCCAGCCGAAGGCGCCACGCCGGAACCGCGCGGCGAACACCCATTTGTGAGAAGCGGTTCGTGACATGTTCTGTGGACCTTCTCAGCGCGTCTTCATGTAGGCAGCGTACAGCGCCCCGTTGAGCGCCTGCAGTTCGCGCCGGGTTTCCAGCAGTTCGTGATGCCGGCCCTGACGCTCCAGGCTGAGTAACCCGAGCATCACCTTCGCCGCCCGCTCGGGCGCATTCTGTCGCGAAGGCTCCGCCCGTTTGAACAGCGGCGCGAGGCCGGTCTTGTCCGTGAGTACCCACGCCGGAAACCATGCGAGATCGCCGAGGTCGCCAGCGCCCTCAAACGACATATCGAAGGCGCGCCGCAACCTGTTGACGCACGCGTCGTCAAGCCGGCTCAAAAGCTGGTCAAACCGGGATGGCGAAAGCCACGCAAGTTCCACCAGAAACGGCCAGGCGGCGTCCAGACCATCGAGCCGGTAACGTGCTTCCGTCATCCAGCACAGCGGCGCCGGAATCCGTCGCCAGGACGCGATGCGAGATATCGCATCAGAGGCCTCGGCCCACCTCGCAGCAAGCAGGAAGAGCGGCGCCGCGTGCGCATCTGCGTGCTCCGCACGGAAAGGCAGCGCAGCGGCGCGACCGGCCAGTTCTACCCAGAGCGGTGCGAGCCAGGTCGCCCCGCTCTGCCCCGGGAACGCGCGCGCGACTGCGGGCTGGACTTCGTGAGACAGCGCCTGGCAAGCCTGCAGGGCGGCTTCGTGACGGCAAAACGGTGCCGTCGATCGACCCTCGAGGGCATTGACCATCGACCCGAAATACACCTGGGCGACGTCGTCCGGATACTCGTTCGCAAGGGCCCGCAGCGCGCGCCGCGCGTCCGCCGCATCATACTGCTGCAACGCTGACAGGACATCGTTGCGCAGCATCACGTCGCGGCTGTCGTTGAAAATGTCGAGCTGCATCCGTCGGATTCAGAACAGTTTGCTGGTCAGGGTGACGAGATTAATCCATTTGACCGTGCTTCTCAATTTCCTGCCGTGCTCACCGACTGACCCGACGATTGCGCGCCGAGCGCCCGCGTCGGCGACACGGTGCGGGCGCGTCATCAGTGGTCGTGCTCCGTCGGGTCCGCGAAAGACGGTCCCCAGGCCTGTCCGCCGTAGAACACGCCAACGATTGACACCACCTCGTGATCCACAAGGTAAGCAATCACGGCGCGCTGCCGGTAGTGGGTCATGCGCAGGCCAGGCAACAGATCATCGCGCGCCACGCCGCGCTCAGGGAACGTCTGCAGGCGCAGGCAGAAACTCACGATGGCGTCGACATATTGGGCCGCCGTGATGGGCGAACCCGCTTCACGGATAAACCTTTCGATGTCCTCAAGCTGGTCCCGCGCTTCCGGGGCAAACTGCACCCGGTAGTTCATGCGGCGCCCGAACGCTTCCTCGCCAGGTGAGCGCGCACCTGCTCGGGCGTGAGCGCGCGCGCGGGCTCCGCGCGCAACGCTTCGGCCGCAGGCACCACCTCGTCACGCAACCAGGCCTCGATGGCCCTGTCGCGGGCCGCCAGGGTGCGTAGCCCGTCGCGGATCACCTCGCTTTCAGACGCGTATTCGCCGCTGGCGACCTTGGTGCGGATGAGCTCGGCCATCTCGTTGGGCAGGGTAATGCTGAACTGCTGTGTGGTACGCATGGCGCTCTCCAGGCTGACAGGATTTAATCCTACTCCGTCGACGGGGGTGCTGGCAAGGCGCGCCGGGCTTGCAGAGATGACGTAACGGCTGCGCGCGACGGGACGGGGCACAGCTTCATGGCCCGTCCGTCCGGCGCCGATCCCTTTCGAACGAAAAGCTGGATGCTTCTGTCACGGGCGCGCCTGATATCCGCTCACCGGGGCCAGCATCGAACCGGTACACCGCTTCGTCCCACAGTGGCAGGCATAGTCGGCGACCAGTTCGGGAGTCATCGCTTCATCGATCGTGAGTCCGTAGGCGATAGAAAGCTCGTCGCCCGGCATGACGTCCTTGGGGTAGTCGTACCTTTCGTGCAAAATCTGGCGCTTCGCTCCGAAAAGCAGTGACTTTTCAATAGTTTGCTAGATCCAGCTGGGCGTAACGGACGCGGAAACGGCAAGCCTTACTGGGCGCGACTCTCCGGGAGACTACCGCCAGATTTTGCACGGGAAGGACGAATACCCCTTGCCGGCCACTTCAATGCCAGCCTGATTGACGTCGGCGGCTGCCATCTGCATGCCTTCGAGCACCTCCTGGCCGTACTTCGCCGCGCCGCCGCTCAACGGGCCGGAGTAGCCGATATGCACCACCTGCTGCGCCATCGCGGCGCCCGCGCCCAGCATCGCAGTCGTGGTGACAACCGCATACAGGCCGGCGCGTGCGCACAAGCGTTTGATCGTCATACGTGTCTCCTTTGGGATTGTTCGAGTGAGCCGGCGCTTGGGGTTATGTGTCCGGCAGTGCGTCAATGTCATTCAGCCGCCGACATAAGCGCGCCGGATTGCCTCGTTGTTCATCAGACTCGCGTGATCGCCTTCGAGCACGATCCGGCCGTTCTCGATCACATAAGCGCGGTGCGCGATTTTCAGCGCCGCGAACGCGTTCTGTTCGGCGAGCAACACCGTTGTGCCCGCACGATTGATCTGCTGGATCACCTCGAACACCTGCTTGACCACCAGCGGCGCGAGTCCGAGCGAGGGTTCGTCGAGCAGCAGCACCTTGGGCCGGGCCATCATCGCGCGGCCGATCGCCACCATCTGCTGCTGCCCGCCGGACAGCGAGCCAGCCAGATGCTCCTTGCGTTCGGCAAGAAGCGGGAAGAGCGCAAACACCTGCTCGAGATTGCGCTGATTGCCGGCGTTGTCGCCGCGATGCACATAGGCACCGAGCGTGAGGTTCTTCAGCACTGACATGCCGGGGAACAGTTTGCGGCCCTCGGGACACTGAATTACGCCGCTGCGCACGATCTGCGCCGGCGTCATACCGAGCAGCTCGCGAGGGCCGAGGCGCAAGCTGCCGCTCGCGGCGCGCCGCAAGCCGCTCGTGGCGAGAAAGATCGAACTCTTGCCCGCGCCGTTGGCGCCGAGCAGCACGACGAGTTCGCCTTCGTCCGCGTGCAGCGTGATGCCGTCCAGCGCACGGAAACGGCCGTAATCGAGCGAGACGTTTTCAAACTTCAGCATGTTCGCTCCCCAGGTAGGCATCGATCACGGCCGGGTTCGCGCGGATCTCAGCCGGCGTGCCCTCGGCGATTTTCTTGCCGTAGTTCAGCACCATGATGCGGTCGGCAAGCTTCATGATCATGTTCATCTTGTGTTCGACAAGGCACACCGTTATGCCGTGCTTCACCAGCTTGCGGATCAGTTCGGCAAGGCCTTCGGTCTCTTCGGGATTCACGCCGCCCGCCGGTTCGTCGAGCAGCATCAGGCTTGGTTCAGTGGCGAGCGCGAGCGCTACGGCAGCGCGTTTGCGCTCTTCCTGCGAGATGTCGCCGGCCAGCCGTTCTGCGATCCCCGACAAGCCGACGAAGTCCAAGGCTTCGCGCGCTTTCTCGCGGCAGATGCGTTCCTCCTGCTTGAGCCGCGCTGAATGTGTCAGCACGTCCCACAGGCCGGAGCGTGTGCGCAACCGGTGTCCCACGATCAGGTTGTCGAGCACGCTGGCGCGGTCGAATAACGCGGTGGATTGAAAGGTACGCGCGACACCGAGGCGCGCCATCTGATCGGCGCTTAGCTTCGTCACGTCCTCGCTTTTGAAGCGGATGCGTCCGGAGCTCGGCAAATGGGTGCCGCTGATCAGATTGAAGAAGGTGGTCTTGCCGGCGCCGTTCGGTCCGATGATGGCGTTGATCTTGCCGGCTTCGATATGCGTACTGACGTCGTCCACCGCGACGAGACCGCCGAAGCGTTTGCTGAGCGAGTCGATTTCAAGCATGACGGTCTCCGCGCGTGGGTTGCGACTGACGCGCCACAACGCCGCTTTTCGGCGCTGCCGGTTTCGCGTGACGGTTTTTTCGTGCCATGTACAAACCGACGATCCCGTTCGGCAAAAAGATCACCAGCAGAATCAGGATCGGCCCGAACACGACGAAGCGGTACGCCTGCAGAAACTGCAGATACTGCGTAAGCCATGGAATAGCGAGCGCGCCGAGCAGCGGGCCGGCGAGGGTGCCGATGCCGCCCACCAGCATGTACATGGTCATGTCGAAGGTATGCTCGACACCGGCCAGATCCGGTCCGAGAAAGCGCACTGCGCCTGCATACAGACCGCCCGCGAACCCCGCATAGACGACCGACAGCACAAAGGCCAGCACCTTGTTGTGCATCAGGTTGATGCCGAGCGACTGCGCGAGGCCGTCGCTATTGCGGATCGCCATGAAGGTCCGGCCGAGCAGCGAGTTGACGATGCGATGCATCAGCCACACACCGAGCACCAGAAACGCGAACACGAGGTAATAGAGCGGCCGCGGATTGTCGAACAAAACGATGCCGAAGCCCGAAGGCGCCGGAACGCCCACGATGTCCGAGACGCCGTGCGTGAGACTGTCCCATTTCTCGATCACGAGAAACATGATGTAGCCGACGCACAGCGTGAAAATAGAAAAGTAGTGACCGCGCAGACGCAGCGACACGAGGCCGACCAGCACGCCCAGTATCGCGACGACAACGCCCGAGGCGATGAACGCGAGCCAGAACGGCACCTGATGATCCACCGTGAGAATGCCCACCGTATACGCGCCTACCGCCATGAAGCTGCCGTGCGCGAGATTGAACTGCCCCGTATAGCCGGTGATCAGATTCAACCCGACGGTTGCCAGTGCGAAGATGTACGCGGTGGACATCACGGTGAGCATGTAATCGTTAGTGGCCAGAAACGGGAACACCAGACCGAGCACGAACAGCAGCGTCCACCCCAGCTTGCCCTCGAATAATTTCATGACTGATTTCACGATGCGCGCAGTTCCCTGGTGAACAGCCCCTGAGGACGAACCGACAGAATCACCACCAGCAGCACGAAGGCGATGATGTCCTTGTAGTCGGTCGAAATGTAGAAGGCCCCGAAGCTCTCCGCCACGCCGATGATCAGCCCGCCCACGATCGCCCCCGGCACGCTGCCCATGCCGCCGAGAATGATGATCACGAAGGCCTTCAGGATCACCAGTTGGCCCATCGCCGGATAGACGAGGTTGATGGGTGCGTACAACGTGGCCGCCACGGCGGCGAGCAGGCCCGAGATGCCGAAGGTGAGCATCGTTACCTTGTTGGCGTCGATGCCCATCAGCGAGGCGCCTTCGCGGTCCTGCGCCATCGCGATGATGCTCGAGCCGATCACCGTGTATCGGAGAAAGAGTTGCAGCAGCACCACCAGGGCGAACGCGGCGCCGATGATCAGCAAGCGCTGCAGCGGCGCGGTCACGCCACCCAGGTCGACGATCCCGGCATAGGGCGTGGCCATACGATGAAAGTCCGCGCCCCAGATTGCTTGCGCCCCCGCTTCGAGAAAAAGCAGAAGGCCGATCGCGGCGATCATGGGATGCAATTCGGAAGATTTGCGCAGTGGCTGGAACACCAGCCGCTCGGCGAGGATCGCGAGTAGCGCGACCGCGAAGCCGGAGCCGATCATGGCGAGCCAGTAGTTCCAGCCGAGCCGGCTCATCAGGTAGAACGAAACGAACGCGCCAACCATGTAGAACGCGCCGTGAGCGAAGTTCGCCACTGCGAGAATGCCGTAGACCAGCGTGAGGCCGAGCGCGACGAGGCTGTAGATGCCACCCAGCGTCAACCCGTTGAGAACCTGCTGCAAAAACATATCCACGCTTTTACGCCCTCCAACAGAGGCGCGCTATGCAATGGTCACCCCTGGTTCAGGAGACGGATCGCCGCACGCCTGACTACGGACGGGACAACAGCCGCTCTCTCGAATCCGGCGACCGTTATCGACGCTTGTCGACGGTTTGAAACATGCACGCATTGGCGCAAACAACACAGGGAATGTGCGGCGGCGCGAGAGATATTTCGCACGAGCGTTCACTTTGCGTCAATAGGTTTTTCCATTTGATTGTTCTGCATTGCAGATTATTAGGGAAGTCACTAAAATCGGTTACTCGCTCGCATGACACGGCGCACCGCTCGCGCGGCACACCGGTGTCTCGCGTTCCGCACAGGCTAGAACATGTGCCGCATGCCGATGTTGACGCCGGCGGTTGTGCCGGTCGCTTCGTTCAGTGCGTTGTTGACGGACAGTCCGGTGTGCATCGCACCGTGGTTGGTGACGAAGCCGGCCTGCCCATACACCACAGTGGCCTTCGACAGCGAATACTCGAGCCCGGTGGATGCGAGTATCGAATTGTTCGACGAGTTGTTCCCGTCGCGCGTGACCCACACGCCCGCGTCGACGTTCAGCGCCGGTGTGATCCGATAGCTGGCGCCGCCTGAATAGACGCGATCGTTGAACGAACCCGCCACCTTATACTGCACGTACGAGGCCTTCACGGTCAGGCTGTTGAATACGTAACTGGCGCCGATCGCACGGCCATCGAATTCGACCACGCTCGGAATCGCGATCGATGCTGCGCTGCCGCCAGCGTTGCCGCTATAGAGCGCGGCATCGACGGTCAGCGAGCCGAGGTGATAGCGCAGGCTCGCCGAATACTGGCGGCCCGCCTGAAAATCTCCGGCTGTGCCGCCGAGCGCCATCATCGCGCTGGCTTGCAAGCCGGCAATTTCCGGCAATGTGTACGAAATGCCGTTCGGGTTGAACAGGCCGGTCACATAGACGTTATTGAGGTAGGTGATGAGACCGCTGCCGAAGTACGACATCTCGCGTGGATCGAAGTCATACACCGCGAGGAAGAAGGGCGAGAACTGCAAACCGGCCTTCACCGTGCCGTAGCGGCTTTCCACGCCGACCCACGCCTGGCGCCCGAATTCGTTCCCGTTCGAATTGCTGAACGCGCCGTTCGCGATGCTGATGCCGCTTTCGAGTTCGAAGATCGCGCGCATGCTGCCGCCGAGATCTTCGGCGCCACGCATGCCGAAGCGCGAACCCGAGAGCCCGCTGTCGGTGAACGAGTATTGATGGCCAGCGCTCTGGCCGGTGGTCGGATTAAGTGTTTTGCTGGTGTAGAGCAGGGAGCCGTCGACGATACCGTATAGCGTGACGCTGCTTTGCGCATGCGCGCCTTGCGCGGCGCTGAGTGCGCACGCACCTGCTAATCCGAGAATGGCTCCAACCCGACTGCGATGACTTGCCGGCATGCTTCGTGTCTCCTTGTTTTTTGAAATCGATTGAACTGGCGAAGTAATGCGTGTGCTGCAAGGTTCTGGCGATCTGTTGCGCGATGCGTTTTAAATGGACCGTAGTGACAATCGCGAGCCTTCGCAATCTGCTAAGGGATGCGAAATAATAGGTCTGCTGGTGGGCGCCTCGGGTCCGGTTGCCTGCTGGGTCGTCTCCTGATTCGCTGGGCGGCTCGGCGCTGCGATGAACTCGTTGATCGGGTGCTTGCGCACAGGATGCAGGCGCAATTTGGCACGACCGTTCGTTCTGTGTCAACGGGGGGAATCGCCTGTTTGGACTGCAATGCAGGCCAAAATAGGGAAAACACCTGGCGATGCAGGCGTGCTTGATTTGCGCCGTAAGGCCCGGTAATACAAGGGAATTGCCGGAATTATCCGGTTTGAATTACCGATCGGCCGTGTGATGCTGTAGTTCTGCATTGCAGAACTACAGCCGATGACTCATCGCGCGCCAAGCGTCTCTATCAGCATGTCGACGAATGCCTTGACCCGTGCCGTCATTTGCAACTGTTGCGGGTACACCGCGTAAATGTCGGCACCCGGCGTGCGGTATTCCGGCAGTACGTGAATCAGACGGCCGTCGGCGAGATACTCCGCGATATCCCATTCCGCCCGCATCAGAATGCCGTGGCCGTCCAGCGCCCACTTCACTGCGATCTCGCCGTCATTGGTGGTGAGGTTGCCCCGCACGCGAACTGTCTCGGTCTTTTCGGTCGAAGCGCGTCCGCTGGTTAGACGCCAAAGCCCGTAGCCATCGTCGCCCTGACGAATACCAATGCAGTTGTGTTGCGATAGCTCCGCCGGACTGCGTGGTGCGCGCCGTTTGGCGAAATACGCCGGCGACGCACACAGCAGCCGCCGGTTTGGCGCGACCCGGCGCGCAATCACGCGAGCATCCGGCGGTTCGCCGAAGCGCACGCACACGTCGAAGGCGTCGTCGCTGATCGGCGGCGGGTCGACGGAGAGCTGCAACTGCACGTCCACTTCGGGAAAGCGCCGCACAAACCGGGAAATCAGCGGCGCCACATGACTGCGGCCGAAGCCGAGGGTCGCATTCACGCGCAGCAGACCTTTCGGCGCCGCTTGCGAGCCGCCGAGCAATTGGGCCAGGTCGTCCATTTCGCTCAGGATGCGCCGAGCCCGGGTCAGATACAGTTCGCCCTCCGGCGTGAGGCTCATGCGCCGCGTGGTGCGATTGACGAGCGACACGCCCGCGCGCGACTCCATTTGCGCCAGATGCTTGCTCACCGCCGCGGTGCTCAACCCGAGTTCGCGCGCCGCTGCCGTCAGGCTGCCGCTGGCGGCGAGCGTGGAGAAGAAGGCGAGGTCGTCCGGCTGGATTGACGAGGTCATAATGCGTAGGCCAATGAGCAGAGTGTTGAGCCAGTCATTGTTAACTTCAGGTTAAGGATGCTTTGAGTCTAGCAGCGTTTTCGCGAGCGGTCTCCGCTCTAGGATGCAGCCATACGTTCAACATCATGGAGACGCCAGTGAAGACCTATCGCATCGCAACCATTCCCGGCGACGGCATCGGCAAGGAAGTCGTGCCCGCAGGCCAACAGGTGCTCGAAGCCATCGCGGCGCGAAGCGACGCCTTCCAGTTCGAGTTCGAGAATTTCGATTGGGGCGGCGATTTCTATCGTCAGCACGGCGTGATGATGCCGGCCGATGGGCTGGACGCCATCCGTAGCAAAGATGCGATTCTGTTCGGCTCGGCGGGCGATCCGCATATTCCCGATCACGTCACCCTTTGGGGTCTGCGCCTGAAGATCTGTCAGGGCTTCGATCAGTACGCGAACGTGCGTCCCACCCGCATCCTTCCCGGCATCGACGCCCCGTTAAAGCGCTGTGGGCCGGCGGATCTCGACTGGGTCATCGTTCGCGAGAACTCGGAAGGTGAGTATTCCGGCGTGGGCGGCCGCGCGCACCAGGGCCATCCGATCGAAGTGGCCACAGACGTTTCGATGATGACCCGCGCCGGTGTGGAGCGCATTCTTCGCTTCGCGTTCCGCCTCGCCCAGTCGCGGCCGCGCAAGCTGCTGACGGTGATCACCAAGAGCAATGCACAACGCCACGCCATGGTGATGTGGGACGAGATTGCGCTCGAAGTTTCGAAAGAGTTTCCCGACGTCAAATGGGACAAGGAACTCGTCGACGCCGCCACCGCGCGCATGGTCAATCGTCCCGCCACGCTCGACACGATCGTCGCGACGAACCTTCACGCGGACATTCTCAGCGATCTGGCCGCGGCGCTGGCCGGCAGCCTCGGTATCGCGCCGACCGCGAATCTCGACCCCGAGCGCCGCTATCCCTCGATGTTCGAGCCGATTCACGGCTCCGCATTCGACATTATGGGCAAGGGTCTCGCCAATCCGGTCGGCACGTTGTGGTCGGTTGTGATGATGCTCGAGCATCTTGGCGAGGCGGGCGCCGCGCAGCAATTGATGAACGCGATCGAACGCATCACGGCTGACCCGGCGCTGCACACCGGCGACCTTGGCGGCACGGCCACCACAGTGCAAGTAACCGACGCGGTGTGCGAGATCCTCGCAGCGGCGGAGCCGGCGGCAGCGTTCAAGGCAGCCTGAACTCGCGACACGTAATACGCGACACGCATTAAGACAACAACAAAGCGCCCGGACGAACGCGTCACGGGCGATTTGAAGAATGGAGACTGGCATGGCCAATGAATTGCAAGCCCGTGTAGTTCGCAAGCTGACGTGGCGCATTCTGCCCTTCGTCATGCTGCTTTACTTCGTCAGTTTTCTTGACCGTGTGAACGTTGGTTTTGCCGCGCTCACGATGAACAAGGACCTCGGGCTCTCACCAACCATGTTCGGGCTCGGCGGCGGCATCTTCTTTCTGGGGTACTTTCTGTTCGAAGTGCCCTCGAACCTCATTCTGAACAAGGTCGGTGCGCGCATCTGGATTGCACGCGTGATGGTGACGTGGGGGCTGGTGTCGGCGGCTTCCGCGTTTGTCGTTGGGCCGAACTCGTTCTATGTGCTGCGCTTTTTGCTCGGGGTGGCCGAAGCTGGTTTCTTTCCCGGCATCATTCTCTATCTCAGCCAGTGGTTTCCCGCGCGGCAGCGTGCCGTTGCAGCGGCGGCGTTCATGGCGGCCGCGCCTTTGTCGACGGCAATCGGCTCGCCTATTTCAGGCGCCATCATGCAGATGCCGGCGCTGTTCGGATTGAGAGACTGGCAATGGCTGTTCATCATCGAAGCGATTCCCGCTGTCGTTCTCGGCTTCGTGGTTTTGAAAGCGCTCACCGATTCGCCAGAAAAGGCGGCGTGGCTTGCCTCGGATGAGAAAGCATGGCTCATCGCGACGTTGCGCGAAGAACGGGCGGGACGTGAATCGCAGGCAGGCCACGCGGCAGGCGCGCTCGCCGCGCTGCGCGACCCGCGTGTGTGGATCATGTCGATCATTTACTTCGGCACGTCGGCGGGTCTTTATACGCTCGGGCTCTGGGCGCCGCTGATCATTCGTCAATTCGGCTTTACCGCGCTCGGCACGGGCGCATTGAATGCGATTCCCAGCGTGCTGGCCGTGATCGGCATGGTGATGTGGGCCCGCCATTCGGATCGCACGGGCGAGCGCACGTGGCATGTGGTGATTCCGTGTGTGGCGGCAGGCGTCGGGCTCGCATGGGCCGGCTTTGCGGATACCGTCGTGGCGGTGATATTCGCGCTGATCCTCGTGAACGTCGGCATTAGCGCGGCCAAGGCGCCGCTGTGGGCCATGCCGAGTACCTTTCTCTCAGGTGCCGGCGCGGCGGCCGGTATCGCGATGATCAACTCGATCGGCAATCTCGGCGGTTTCGTCGGCCCGTTTGCAATCGGCTGGTTGAAAAGCGTGACGGGGGGATATGCTGCGGGACTTTATGTGGTGGCGGCGAGTCTCGCGGTGTCCGCCATACTGGCGTTAGCTGTCGGCCAGCGAGGATATCGGGCAGCGCCGGCGCCGCAATGATCTCGCTGGTTGTCTGATGGGCTTTCTTGCGTGGCTTTCCGATTGACGATGTAGCCTCGCTACCGCGCCGATTTTGGTCCGCTGACTTGCTGCGGCTTAACGGACAGCGTGCGGAAGTGCGAGGCGTTATCGCGCGCATTCAATGCTTGAACAAGCCCGAGTTCTTGCCCGCGAAATGCATCGTTGAAGATTGCGAAAAGCTTGAAGCAGGCGCGCCGTAACCTGAGCTGTCGCTGTTACCCGACATCTTGTGCGAAGGCTGCTGATATTGCGTACCCGATTGATTGTTCTGCGTGTCGTGCATCGAGACGGCGGGTGCCGATGTTGTATCGTTCATCGGTGCGTTCGTCTGCTGGGCAAACGAAAGAGTCGGGATGGCGACGATCGACGCAACGAGCATGAGGTGTTTGAGTGCTTTCATCATGGTTCTCCAATAGAGTGACGGTGCCGCGTCGACCAATCCGGTCGATGCGTACTCACAGAATAAGAAGTTTTCCTTAATTTATCCTTATGGCGCTCAAACAACTTTATCCCGTATTTCGAGGCACGGAAAATAGAAGGCGATAGTGCCGGATAAGCTCACGTCTAAGCATGTCTTAAGGAAAATTGTGCTGAACCGAATGGGGATGAGAACAGTTGGCGTTCTCGCTAAAGACGCGCTTTAGGGGCTTTATGATTTTCGTTCCTGAATCGATTACGCTTCGTTGTTAGTGATTCGATATTCAGGCACCTCGCCATGGCATCCAGACATGAAGTCAAGCGGTACCGAGCCAATCTCTCCGATGAGCTCCATAGCGCCGCGCTCTATGAAACGCTCGCGAAAGTCGAGAAAGACGACACGCGCAAGCAGGTCTACAGCGACCTCGCGAAGTCGGAGCGCGATCATGCGCAGGTGTGGGCCGATAAGCTGAGAGCCAACGGCATCCAGCCGAAGGGCGCCGGTCAGGCGGTGAAAACGCGCCTGATGAAAGCACTGGTACGCCTGTTCGGGGCGGGGTTCGTGCTGCCCACGCTCGCTGCGGCCGAATACGCCGACCGTAACAAATGCCACGGGCAGCCGGATGCGGGCCGCATGTCGGCCGACGAGCATCATCACGCGGCGGTGGTCCAGACCCTGGCTCACGGCGGTGGCGATCCGGACCTGTCGCAAGGGGCTCGTATCGCCGCAGCGGAGTCGTGGCACAAGGGTGTTTCATCAGGCAACGATCTGCGCGCGGCGGTGCTCGGAGCGAACGACGGCCTCGTGTCGAACTTCTGCCTGATCATGGGCGTGGCCGGGGCGGGAACCGGCAACAAGGCAATCCTGCTCACCGGGCTCGCCGGACTGATCGCAGGCGCGTGTTCGATGGCATTGGGTGAATGGCTGTCGGTGACCAACGCGCGCGAACTGGCCAGCACCCAGATTGCTAAAGAAGCGGAAGAACTGGAGATGTCGCCGGAAGCCGAGGAGCACGAACTGGCGCTGATCTATCGCGCCAAAGGGCTGGACGCCGCTGAGGCCAAACGGGTGGCAGCGCAGATGATGCGCGACAAGGACAAGGCGCTCGATACCTTGACGCGCGAGGAACTCGGACTCGACCCCGCCGAGTTGGGCGGCAATCCGTGGTCCGCTGCGGGCGTCTCGTTTTGCCTGTTTTCGCTCGGCGCGATCTTTCCGGTGATGCCGTTCCTGTGGACGCACGGGCTTAACGCGATCGTGCAATGCATCGTACTGAGCACGCTTGCGCTCGCGTCGATTGGGGTCTTTACCTCGTTGTTCAACGGGCGCGGCGCGGGGTTCTCCGCCATGCGGCAGGTTGTAATCGGTCTGATTGCCGCGGGGTTTACGTTCGGCATCGGCAAGCTACTGGGCGTGTCGATCTCGTGACACGGATCGTGGCGTCGGCCGCCTCGGCCGATAGCGGCGCGACGTTTGCCTCACGGCGCCGCCGCTTCGCTTGCCTTAGTCCCCGTCCCAGCCACGGCGTTCGCGCCATTCGCGCTCGTGCTCCTCGTGCTCCTCGTGCTCATGGTGGCGCCACTGCCGTTCACGCCACTCCTGCCGTTCGTGCCATTCACGGGCGCGCCAGTCGTCGCCGTAGCCGTAATATCCCACCACCGGCGGAGGTGCGTAGACGACCGTCGGAGGCGCGATGTAGGCCGGCTGGGCAGGCACGAAGACGGGTCCGGGAATGCCAATGCCGATGCCCACGTGGACGTGGGCCGAAGCAACTGTGGCAGCCACCAATATCGCGCCGCCGAGAATCACTGATAATAGGTTCTTGCGCATGTTTTCTTTTCGCCCGGCGGTTGCAGGCGATGACAGTGAGGATGGTGCGCAGTGTAGGCAGGGCCGCGGTTTGCAGGTGCAAGAGGGACGCGAGATTGGTAACACGGAGTAACGGCGCAGCGCCTTAAGGTTGCCCTAATGATTCCCGTGGACCATGAGCCGGCTAGATCTCCGGTTTCGCTCCGCTGCATGCAACCAGCGGCGCTGTTTTTCGGCTCGAACCGGCAACCAAACGGCAACCAATAGCCAGGTCGCGCCGTTTCAAATTTTGCCGGCTGGTATCCACGATGGAACGGGGAACGCAATGAGCTTTTCTGCTGAGTTTGGGCGCTCGCGCGCCTGTGTTGCATGTATCCGTTCCTTGCCGGCCTCGCAATCTGGTATTTCGCGCGAGCGGACCGTCTGCTGCAGGTCGTCCGCGCGCGATAACAGGCGTCGACCATCGATCATCGGGTTCGGCTCGCCGGTGCGTCCTGGTGTCCGCTGAGCAACGGTGCGCTTGCTGCACCGCCGCAAGTTCACCTGCCGCGCCCCCAAAACCCCAGTTTTTCCGCCGAATCCTCCCAAACTTGCTCTGGCGCGACACGCCCGGCCGGCCACTCCAACACCCCGCAAACCCTTATCCGACAGGGCTTTGCCCACGATCTGCCAATATCCGCGCACCATCGGTGTCGTATTTCCACATGTGGTTGTCGCAAATAGTCGGCTAGGCGTACTTTTTTCTGGCAACTATGTATGCACAGCGCGGACGGACGTCCGCCATGCGAGGAGAGCATTCAATGAATTCCCCCAAGGTCGTGGTCGAAGGGCTGTGCAAGGTGTTCGGCACCAACCCGAAACAGGCGATCGGCATGCTGGCAGGCGGTGCGACGAAAGAAGAAGTGTTCGCGCGCACGGGTCAGATAGTCGGTGTCCACAACGTATCGTTCGAAGTGAAGGAAGGCGAGATCTTCGTGCTGATGGGCCTGTCCGGCTCCGGCAAGTCGACGCTGATTCGCCTGATCAACCGCCTCGTCGAGCCGACGGCCGGCAAGGTGCTGATCGACGGCCGCGACGTGGCCAGCGTGCCGCGCGCGGAACTGACGGCGCTGCGCCGCAAGGACATGAGCATGGTGTTTCAGTCCTTTGCGTTGATGCCGCAACGCACGGTGCTCTCCAACGCGGCGTTCGGATTGGAAGTGGCGGGTATCGGCAAGAAGGAGCGTGAGAAGCGCGCCATGACCGTGCTCGAACAGGTCGGCCTCGCGCCATTCGCGGAAAAGTTGCCGGCCCAGTTGTCCGGCGGCATGCAGCAACGCGTGGGGCTGGCGCGGGCGCTGGCGGTCAACCCGTCGCTGATGATCATGGACGAGGCGTTCTCCGCGCTCGATCCGCTCAAGCGCAAGGAAATGCAGAACGTGCTGCTCGATCTGCAACGCGAGCAGCAGCGCACCATTCTGTTCGTCTCGCACGATCTGGAAGAGGCGATGCGGATCGGCACCCGGATCGCGATCATGGAAGGCGGCAAGGTGGTGCAGGTCGGCACGCCGCAGCAAATCATCACCAATCCCGCCGACGACTATGTGCGCGCGTTCTTCGAAGGCATCGACACCAGCCGCTATCTGACAGCCGGCGACCTGATGCAGACGGACGCGGTGCCGCTCATGCAGCATTCGCCGCAGATCGACGCATCGAGCGTGGCCGCGACGCTCAACGGCAGCGCCGATTACGCGTTCGTGCTCGACGCCGAGCGCAAGATTCGCGGCTTCGTGTGCCGCGATGCGATGGGCAGCGCGTCGCCCAAGCTCAATCACATCGAATGCATTCGCCGTACTACGCCACTGGACGACGTCGTCGAACGCGTGGTGGCGAGCCGCGCGCCGCTGCCGGTCGTCGAAGCGGACGGCTCCTACTGCGGTTCGGTCAACAAGACGAACGTGCTGAACGTTCTCACGCGCCATCGAGGTTCCCATGTCTGAAGTCATTCCACTTGGCGCCTGGGTCGATCACGGCGTTCACTATCTGCTCGACCACGACGCAAAGACCTTCGATTCCATCGGCAAGGTCATCGAGAGTTTTGCCGCCATGATCGAGCATGGCCTGCAAGCGGTGCCGATGTGGGCGTTGGTGGCGTTTTTCGTCGGCGTCGGTTTGTGGCGGGTGGGTTGGCGTTTCGCGCTCTTCACGTTGCTGGCCATGTTGCTGATCTACGGCACCGGCTTCTGGGATCAGATGGTGATCACGCTCGGCCTCACGCTCTCGTCGACCTTGATCAGCCTGCTGCTTGGCGTGCCGCTCGGCATCTGGACCGCGAAGAGCCGCACCGTCGAAATGATGGTGCGCCCCGTGCTCGACCTGATGCAGACCATGCCTGCATTCGTCTACCTGATTCCGGCGGCCATGCTGTTCGGTCTCGGCCGCGTGCCGGGGATTCTTTCCACGGTGATCTTCGCGATGCCGCCTGCTGTGCGCCTCACGTCGCTCGGCATCAAGCATGTGAATCGCGAGATTGTCGAAGCCGGGCAGGCATTCGGCTGCACGCCCTTGCAGTTGCTCTACAAGGTGCAGTTTCCGAACGCGCTGCCGTCGATCATGACCGGCGTGAACCAGACCATCATGATGGCGCTCTCGATGGTGATCATCGCCTCGATGGTGGGCGCGGGCGGTCTCGGCAACGATGTGCTGGCGAGTATTCAGCGGCTCGATATCGGCCTCGGTTTCGAAAGCGGACTTTCGGTGGTGATGCTTGCGATCATTCTCGACCGCATCACGGAGAGCTTCGGCCGCTCGCCGGGCACGGCGCGGGCACCGCTGCTGTCAGGTCTGCGCAGCGTTATGAAGGTGCGCCGCGCGCCGACTGCGCAGCACAGCTGAGCCGCCCATGAAGCGCGACGCGTTTCCCCCCGTCGAGGCCGCATCCGATTCGCCGCTGTCCGGGCTCGCGCACTTCGGCTTTCTGACGCTGCCGAATTTTTCGATGATCGCTTTTACGAGCGCGGTCGAAGTGCTGCGGATGGCCAACTACGTGGGCCGCGCGCAGCACTACACCTGGTCGGTGATTACGCCGGACGGCGAGCCGGCGCGCGCGAGCAACGGCATTACGGTGAAGCCGACCTCGACGCTGGCCGAAGCGGGCATGCCGGACGTGCTGATCGTTTGCGCCGGCTGGCATGTGCGAAATTACGTGGACGATACGGTCATCGCTTTGCTGCAGGACGTGGCGTCGAAAGGCATTCCGCTCGGCGGCATTTGTACCGGACCGTATGCGCTGCTGGCGGCCAACCTGCTCGACGGCTATCGCTGTACCGTGCATTGGGAAGACATGTCGCCCTTGCACAAAAGCTATCCAGATGTGCGTTTCGCCGATGAACTGTTCGTGATCGACCGTGACCGGATGACGTGCACCGGCGGCACCGCGCCGCTCGATCTGATGCTGAACCTGGTCAGCATGCGTCTCGGCCATGCGGTCGCGGCGCAAGTGTCCGAGCAGTTCATCGTCGAGCGGATTCGCGGTTCGACCGATTATCAGCATATTCCTGTCGACGCGCGGGTGGGTTTCTCGCGTGCGGAATTGATCGAAGTCGTGCGCCTGATGGAAGCGAATATCGAAGAACCATTGTCGCTCGATGAACTCGCGCGGCTCGTGCATCTGTCGCAACGTCATTTGCAGCGGATGTTCAAGATGTTTTTAAGCGTATCGCCAACGCACTATTACCTGACCCTGCGTTTGCGCCGCGCGCGCGAACTGTTGCGCAATACGGACGCGTCGATCGCGCGGGTAACGGCTGTGTGCGGTTTTCATTCGCCGTGTCATTTCAGTAAGGCTTATCGCGCGCAGTTTGGTCACGCGCCGAGCGTCGAGCGGCGGCTTTCTGCGTGAATGAGTTGACGTAAATGAGTTGACGTAAATAAGTTGGCATCAGCGAAGTCGGTGTAAAAAATCGTGCCTTATAAATCCGCTCTGTAAAACCAGTCAAGCTTCAATCACCCTGAGGGAATGCCATGAAACATGTGTGGGCTGCGTCGTTGTGCGCACTGTCGGTGTCGTCTGTCTTTGCCGTGGAACCGGCCACCTGCCGGGACGTCCGGTTCGCCGACGTCGGCTGGACGGATATCGCGGCAACTACCGGTCTCGCCTCGACGGTGCTCGAAGGGCTCGGCTACAAGCCGACCAAAACCATCGCCTCGGTGCCGATCACCTTCGCGGGCGTGAAGAGCAAGCAGATCGATGTGTTCCTCGGCTACTGGTCGCCGACCATGGATCCGATGATCGATCCGTTCAGGAAAGCAGGACAGCTTACCGTGCTGCCCACGCCGAACCTGACCGGGGCGAAATACACGCTGGCCGTGCCGGACTACGCGTATCAGGCAGGCATCAAAAACTTCACCGACATCGCGAAGAACTACGACAAGCTCGACGGCAAGATCTATGGCATCGAGCCGGGTAACGACGGCAATGCGCTGATCAAGAAGATGATCGACAGCAACCAGTACGGCCTGGGTAAGTTCAAGCTGGTGGAGTCGAGCGAGGCGGGCATGCTGGTCGAAGTGAATCGCGCGATCCGCGACAAGAAGCCGATTGTGTTTCTCGGGTGGGAACCGCATCCGATGAACGTGCAGATGAAGATCGACTATCTGTCAGGCGGCGACGACGTGTTCGGCCCCAACTACGGCGAAGCCAGAGTGCTGACGGTCACGCCGACCGATTACTCGACACGTTGCCCGAACGTCGCGAAGCTGGTGTCGAATCTGCACTTCACGACCGATATCGAGAACCACGTGATGCTGCCGATCATGAACAAGACGGATCCGAACAAGGCGGCAAAGGATTGGCTGAAGGCGAATCCGGGTGTGCTCGACAAGTGGCTTGCGGGCGTGAAGACCTTCGATGGGAAGGACGGGTTGCCGGCGGTGAAGGCTTATGTCGCGGGGAAGTGAGGGTGAGGGTTGAGGGTTGAGGCTTGAGGGTTTAGCTTTCGCGCCGTTCCGGCGGCGCGAAAGCAGGTTGCTGCGATAGCTGACCTGTCATTTCGGCGGGCAAACTCGGTCACAACAAACGCCGCCTTCAGATCGCCTGAGCCCGTCCCGGGAAGGTTTCGTCATAACCCGAGCCCTTATCGACTTCCGCCGCCGTTCCGCGTTGCTCGCGGTACATCATCGGCGGTAAGCCAAACTGCTTGCGGAATTCTCGCCCCAGATGCGAGGCATCGGAAAAGCCGCAACTCGACGCGATATCCGCCACCGTCTTATCCGAACTCGTCAGCAGCCACGCCGCCGTGCGCAAACGCACCTGCTTCGCATACGCCTGCGGCGCTTTACCGGTTTGCGCCTTGAAGAGTCGCTCAAGCTGACGCGGCGACAAATCGAGCTTGCGCGCCAGTTCGTCGAGCGATAACGAACGCCCCACATGCTGTTCCATCAGTAGAATCGCGCGCTTCACCTTCGGATGCGCGGCGGGCGCCAATCCCGGCGGATGCGGCTGCGGCGCATTGCCTTTCTGCATATCGTCGACCAGCAGAATCCGCAGCGCCTTTTGCACCGTGGCCGTTTCAAAGTGGCGCAGCAAAATCGCCGCGGCCACGTCGATCGACGCGCGTCCACCCGAGCACGTAATGCGTCGACGGTCGATCACAAAGAGCCGGTCCGCCACCAGCGCCTCCTCATTGACCGCCGGAAAGCGCTCGATGAAATCCCAGTAGTGAAACCAGCTTACGCAGATACGGTGGCCTTCCAGCACGCCCGCGCGCATCAGCGAAAACACGCCGGTGCACATGCCGACCAGTGTTGCGTTGGCGGCGGCGGCGCGGCGGATGAAGGCCAGCGTCGCGTCGTTCGCGGCCGGCCCGGAATGCAGCAGGCCGCCCACCACCACGACGTAATCGAACGGCTCGGCGTTGTCGAAGGTCTCCCACGGCGTGATCTGGATCCCGCAACTCGCGCGCACGGGAGCGAGGGTTTCCCCTATCACGCTCCACGAACAGCGCACAGGCTTGCTGAAGTCGCCTTCATCCGCGGACAGGCGTAGCAGGTCGACGAAACCCGAGAACGCCGTCAGCGTGAAGTTCGGCAGCAGGATGATGCCGAAGCGGATGCGCTGCTTCGAGGGGCCGTCGATTGATGGCAGGGGACGCGGTTCAGCGGAATTCATGCATGCAGCCGGCAAGGGGAAAGAGTTGAATCAAGCATAGCACCAGGGGAAAAGCGACCCATTCAGCGCCGCCCTCAGCATCGCCAGCCGCAACCTCGGCGCCTGTCGCAAATGCGTCAGAAGTCATCGCAAAACCGCCGCCGTGCTTGGCCAGCGACCCGCTTGACGCCACTATCCCACTGTCATGCCGTTTTTATTCTATCGGTCAAATTTGACGTGCGGTGCAATAGGGACTAGTTCAAGCCAACCCGGTAACCCGGCTAATCCGGCTTGATTTTGGTCTCGCAACGTATAAGGCACGCCATGAACGTCAGCGTCTTCGATCTCTTCAAGATCGGCATCGGTCCCTCCAGCTCGCACACCGTCGGGCCGATGATCGCTGCGTGCCGCTTCGCCTCGCATATCGAGGACGCCAATCTGCTTGGCTTCGTGCGCCGCGTCAAGATCGAACTGTTCGGCTCGCTCGGCGCGACCGGCAAGGGTCACGGCACGGACAAGGCGGTGCTGCTCGGCCTGGAAGGCAATCTGCCCGATCTGATCGACCCGGACATCATCGAACCGCGCCTGCAGGCGATTCGCGAATCGAAACTACTGGTTCTGCTCGGCAAGCACCCGGTCAAATTCGACGAGCGTGAACATCTCGGCTTTTTCCGCAAGCTGATGCCGGGCGCACCGGGCTCGAGCATCGTGCACCCGAACGGCATGCGTTTTCAGGCCTTCGACGAAAACGGCCAACTGCTGGTGGAGAAAGAATATTACTCGATTGGCGGCGGCTTTGTGATCAATCGCGAAGGCGACCGTGTGAACGGCCTGCGCGCCGGTGCGGACGTGCCTTATCCGTTTCGGACCGGCGACGATCTGATGCGTGTGTGCCGCGAAACGGGTTTGTCGATTGCGGAGATTACGCTGCGCAACGAATGCGCGTCGCGGTCCGAGCAGGAGGTGCGCGACGGGTTGCTGACGATCTGGCGCGTCATGTCCGCTTGCGTCGAACGCGGCTGCAAGGAGCGGGGCGAATTGCCCGGCCCCATGCACGTCAAGCGCCGCGCCGCCGACTTGTGCGCCCAATTGCGTTCGCATTCGGAAGAGTCGTTGCGCGATCCGCTGTCGATGCTCGACTGGGTCAATCTCTACGCGATGGCCGTGAACGAAGAAAACGCCGCGGGCGGGCGCGTCGTCACGGCGCCGACCAACGGCGCGGCCGGCGTGATTCCCGCGGTGCTGCATTACTACGTGAAGTTCATGCATGCATCGAACGACGAGGGCATCGTCAGGTTCCTGCTGACGGCTGCGGCGATCGGCATCATCTACAAGGAAACCGCTTCGATCTCGGGCGCCGAAGTGGGCTGCCAGGGCGAGGTGGGCGTGGCCTGTTCAATGGCCGCGGCGGCGCTCGCCGCCGTGATGGGCGGCACGCCGACGCAAGTGGAAAACGCCGCTGAAATCGGTATGGAACACAACCTCGGCATGACCTGCGACCCGGTTGGCGGCCTCGTGCAGATTCCCTGCATCGAACGTAACGCGATGGGCGCGATCAAGGCGCTGAACGCCGCACGCATGGCGATGAAGGGCGACGGCCAGCACTACGTCTCGCTCGACAACGTGATCAAGACCATGCGCGAAACCGGCGCGGATATGAAGACCAAATACAAGGAGACGTCGCGCGGCGGCCTCGCCGTGAACGTCATCGAGTGTTGAACTGAAAAAGAGTTGAAGTTGAGAAGAAGCAGTCAGGAAGCAACGCGTAACAACAGGACCCAAAGGACCAACAATGAGCCGCTATTCGATATTCAGCCTGGTGCGCAACGGGATGTCGTATCACGAAAACTGGGAACGTCAGTGGAAAAGCCCGGAGCCCAAGCGTGAATACGACGTCGTGATCGTCGGCGGCGGCGGGCATGGTCTCGCCACTGCCTACTACCTGGCCAAGGAACATGGCGTGCGCAATATCGCCGTGCTGGAAAAAGGCTGGATCGGCGGCGGCAATACGGCGCGCAATACGACGATCGTGCGCTCGAATTATCTGTGGGACGAATCGGCCGCGCTCTACGAAAAGGCGATGAAGCTGTGGGAAGGTCTCTCGCAAGACCTGAACTACAACGTCATGTTCAGCCAGCGCGGCGTGATGAACCTCGCGCACACGTTGCAGGACGTGCGCGACACCGAGCGTCGCGTGAATGCCAACCGGCTGAACGGGGTGGATGCCGAATTCCTCACGCCGGAGCAGATCAAGGAAATCGAGCCGACCATCAATCTGAATAGCCGCTATCCCGTGCTCGGCGCGTCGATTCAGCGTCGGGGCGGCGTGGCCCGGCATGATGCGGTGGCGTGGGGCTTCGCACGCGGCGCGGATCAACATGGTGTCGACATCGTGCAGAACTGCCAGGTAACCGGGATTCGACGTGACGGCAGCCAGGTCGTCGGCGTGGATACCACCAAGGGGTTCATCAAGGCGAAGAAGGTTGCGGTAGTGGCAGCGGGCAACACCTCCACGCTCGCCGATATGGCCGGCATCCGCTTGCCATTGGAGAGCCATCCGTTGCAGGCGTTGGTGTCGGAGCCGATCAAGCCGGTCGTCAATACGGTGGTGATGTCGAATGCCGTGCATGCCTACATCAGCCAGTCCGACAAGGGCGATCTGGTGATCGGCGCGGGTGTCGATCAATACACGGGCTTCGGTCAACGCGGCAGTTTCCACATCATCGAAGGCACCCTTGAAGCGATCGTCGAGATGTTCCCGGTGTTTTCGCGCGTGCGGATGAACCGCCAATGGGGCGGCATTGTCGACGTGTCGCCAGATGCGTGCCCGATTATCAGCAAGACCGACGTGAAGGGGCTTTATTTCAACTGCGGTTGGGGCACCGGCGGGTTTAAGGCGACGCCGGGTTCGGGGTGGGCTTATGCGCACACGATCGCGAAGGACGAGCCGCATCCGCTGAATGCGCCGTTCTCGCTGGACCGTTTCTACACCGGTCACCTGATCGACGAGCACGGCGCGGCCGCCGTTGCTCACTAACGCTGACGCACCACAACGAATTGCGAGGGAGAACCAGATGCTGATGATCGAATGCCCGTGGTGCGGGCCACGCGCCGAAACCGAATTTTCTTGCGGCGGCGAAGCGGACATTGCACGTCCGCTCGACACCGAAAAGCTCACCGACAAGGAATGGGGCGACTACCTGTTCATGCGCAAGAATCCGCGCGGCGTGCATCGCGAACAATGGATGCACACGCAAGGATGCCGCCGCTGGTTCAAGGCGCAACGCGACACGGTGAGCTACGAGGTCCAGGGCTACGAGACCTTCGAACGTCCGCTGCTCGCCATGGACAGCAACGAGGCTAACGCACAAGGCAAGGCACAAGAGGGTAAGGCACCATGAGCCAGAAAGACCGACTCCCCAGCGGTGGGCGCATCAACCGCGCGATCGTACTGAACTTTACGTTCAACGGGCGCAAGTATCAGGGCTATCAGGGCGACACGCTCGCATCCGCGTTGCTGGCGAACGGTGAGCATTTCGTGGCGCGCAGCTGGAAATACCACCGCCCGCGCGGCATCGTGACGGCGGGTGTGGAAGAGCCGAATGCGATCGTGCAACTCGAAACCGGCGCGTACACGGTGCCGAACGCGCGTGCGACGGAAGTGGAGTTGTACCAGGGACTCGTCGCGACCAGCGTGAACGCGAAGCCGAGCATCGAGAAAGACCGCATGGCGATCAACCAGAAGTTCGCGCGCTTCATTCCAGCGGGCTTCTACTACAAGACTTTTATGTGGCCGCGCAAGTTCTGGCCGAAGTACGAAGAAGTGATCCGCGATGCGGCCGGTCTCGGCAAAGCGCCCGAGCAAACCGATGCGGACCGCTACGACAAGTGCTTTGCGCATTGCGACGTGCTGGTGGTCGGCGGTGGCCCGACGGGTCTGGCGGCCGCGCATGCGGCGGCCTTGTCGGGCGCACGCGTGACGCTGATCGACGATCAGCCGGAACTCGGCGGCTCGCTGCTGTCGTGCCGCACGGAGATCGACGGCAAACCGGCGTTGCAATGGGTCCAGAAGATCGAGGACGAACTGCGGCAGATGCCTGACGTGAAGATCCTGTGCCGCAGCACGGCATTCGGTTACCAGGACCACAATCTCATTACCGTCACGCAGCGGCTCACTGAGCATCTGCCGGTATCGCAGAGAAAGGGCACGCGCGAACTGTTGTGGAAGATCCGCGCGAAGCGCGTGATTCTCGCAACGGGCGCGCATGAACGGCCCATCGTGTTCGGCAACAACGATCTGCCGGGCGTGATGCTGGCGTCGGCTGTGTCGACGTATCTGCATCGCTACGCGGTGCTGCCGGGCCGCAATGCCGTGGTGTTCACGAATAACGACGACGGATATCAATGCGCGCTCGATCTGAAAGCGGCCGGCGCCCAGGTGACGGTCGTCGATCCGCGCGCGGCCGAATCGAAAGGCACGCTGCCTGCGCTCGCACGCCGCTACGGCGTCAAGGTGATGAACGGTGTGGCCATTACGGCCGCGCATGGCAAGCTGCGCGTGTCTTCTGTAGACATAGCGTCATATTCGAACGGACAGGTCGGTGCGAAGCAGAGCGCGCTGCCCTGTGATCTGCTCGCGCTGTCCGGCGGCTGGAGCCCGGTACTGCACCTGTTCGCGCAATCGGGCGGCAAGGCGCACTGGCATGACGACAAAGCCTGTTTCGTGCCGGGCAAGGCGATGCAGGCGGAGACGAGCGTTGGCGCGTGTGCCGGCGACTTCACACTGGGCCAGGGCATTCGCTTCGCCGTCGACGCCGGTGTCGAGGCGGCGCGTGCCGCTGGGCACATCGTTGCGCGGCCGACTCCGGTGCAGGTGGCTGAGATTACCGAAGCGAAGATGCAACCGCTGTGGCTCGTCGGCGGCCGCGAACTCGCGACGCGTGGGCCGAAGCAGTTCGTCGACTTCCAGAACGACGTGTCGGCGGCCGATATTTTTCTCGCGGCACGCGAAGGATTTGAATCCGTCGAGCACGTGAAGCGCTACACGGCGATGGGCTTCGGCACCGATCAGGGCAAGCTCGGCAACATCAACGGCATGGCGATTCTCGCGCAGGCACTCGGCAAGACGATTCCCGAGACTGGCACCACGACGTTCCGTCCCAACTACACGCCGGTTACGTTCGGCACGTTTGCAGGCCGCGAGCTGGGTGAGTTTCTCGATCCGGTGCGCAAGACGGCCGTACACGAATGGCACGTGGAAAACGGCGCGGCCTTTGAGGACGTCGGCAACTGGAAGCGCCCCTGGTACTTCCCGAAAGCGGGCGAAGACATGCATGCGGCGGTGGCGCGCGAGTCGCTGGCGGTGCGAACGAGCGTCGGTATTCTCGACGCCTCGACGCTCGGCAAGATCGACATTCAGGGTCCCGATTCCGCGAAGCTGCTGAACTGGGTCTACACGAATCCGTGGAGCAAGCTGGAAGTCGGCAAGTGCCGCTATGGCCTGATGCTCGACGAAAACGGCATGATTTTCGACGACGGCGTGACCGTGCGTCTCGCCGACCAGCACTACATGATGACCACCACCACGGGCGGCGCGGCGCGTGTGCTCACATGGCTCGAACGCTGGCTGCAAACCGAGTGGCCGGACATGCGCGTGCGGCTGGCTTCCGTGACGGATCACTGGGCAACCTTCGCCGTGGTCGGTCCGAATAGCCGCAAAGTTTTGCAGAAGGTCTGCCAGGACATCGACTTTGCCAACGCGGCGTTCCCATTCATGAGCTATCGCGAAGGTACCGTGGCGGGCGCAGCGTCGCGCGTGATGCGGATCAGCTTCTCCGGCGAGCTGGCGTATGAAGTGAACGTGCCCGCGAACGTGGGGCGCGCGGTGTGGGAGGCGCTGATGGCCGCGGGCGCGGAATTCGACATCACGCCGTACGGCACGGAAACCATGCACGTGCTGCGTGCCGAGAAGGGCTACATCATCGTCGGCCAGGATACGGACGGCTCGATGACGCCGTATGACGTCGGTATGGGAGGGCTGGTTGCGAAGTCGAAGGACTTTCTCGGCAAGCGTTCGTTGACGCGTTCGGACACCGCGAAGGTGGGGCGTAAGCAGCTAGTTGGACTGCTGTCTGACGATCCGTCGTTCGTGATCCCCGAAGGCTCGCAGATCGTCGCCGGTCCGTTCCAGGGCGATACCGCGCCGATGCTCGGCCACGTTACGTCGAGCTATTACAGCCCGATCCTGAAGCGTTCGATTGCCATGGCGGTGGTGAAGGGCGGTCTCGACAAGATCGGCGAAACAGTCACGATTCCGCTGGCGAGCGGCAAGCAGATTGCAGCCAAGGTCACCAGTTCGGTGTTCTACGACAGCGAAGGAGCACGTCAACATGTGGAATGAAACTAGAGGGGCGGTGTCGGCGGTGGATCGCGCTGTCGGCCAGCAAACCGGCGTGTGGCAGGAGTCGCCGCTGGTGGGTACGGATGCATTGCTGAAGAAGCATCAGGCGACGGTGTCGGCGGCGTTCCGGCTGAGCGAGCGGCCGTTTCTGGAACTCGTGAACGTGCGTGGCGATACACGCGACGCCGCGTTCGTGAGCGCGGTGGAAAGCGTGATCGGCTGCCGGCCGCCGGAGAAGGCGAACACCCTTGTGCGCGGCAGCGGCTACGACATGCTGTGGCTCGGTCCGGACGAGTGGCTGGTGCGCTCGGCCATGGCACACGACGCAACTCGCACCGCGCCGTTGCAGGCGAAGCTCGGCGCGGCATTTGCGGGCGTGTTCGCTTCGGCGGTGGATATCGGTAGCGGCTATACGGTGCTCGAAATCAGTGGCACGCGCACGCGTGACGTGCTGGCGCGCGGTTGTCCGCTCGATCTGCACCCGAAACTGTTCGGTGAAGGGCAGTGCGCGCAGAGCCACTATTTCAAGGCATCGATGACGCTCTTGCCTACTGGCGCGGACAGTTTCGATATCGTCGTGCGCCGCAGTTTTGCGGACTATTTCGTCAAGATGATGCTTGATGCGGCCGAGCCGCTAATGTCGTGACATGCGGCGGGCGGTGCCTTGCTTGCTGAGGCACCGCTCGCGGCTCTACCGGCCGCCGACTGACATGACGTCGACACGTCTAGCCACCGCGCGTCTCACCGAGCGCGCGTGCCAACAGGGCGATGCCCATGCCGCGCTCGCGCTGCTCGATCAGAGCATCTTGTTGCAGCATCGGCGCATTGCGCTGATTCGCTATCTCCTCGCGCAGCAGTTGGGTGCACCGCTGCAGTCGCGGCATCATGAATACGTTGAGAAGATTGCTGCGAGGTTGAGTGCGGATGCGCTCGCGCGCGTTGTTGGTGCTGCGCGTGCGCGGCTTCGGGCGTGAGGATCGGTTTCGCGTTGATGCCGCTTCGGTATCGAAGCGCGCCGCGCGCGCGCGCATTGACGGAATGACGCCCCCATTCCATCCCAATGACGCATTCCTTCTATGTGGCCGAATTATGTCGGCGTCTACTGAAATGCACTGATCGGAACGTCTTCGCGGCAGCCGCCGCATCAACGAGGGGATGACATGTCTACTGCTTTTCAGCTTCGCGCGAGCGCAGCCGCCAGACTCGAGCGCCTGCCGTTCTCTGGATATCACCGGACCCTCTTCATCATCATCGCGATCGCATTCTTTTTCGACTCGGTCGATCTTGGCACGATGACCTTCGTACTCGGTTCGATCAAGACCGAATTCCATTTGTCGACCGCGACGGCGGGGCTGGTTGCGAGCGCGAGCTTCTTCGGCATGGTGATCGGTGCAGCCGTCGCCGGATTGTTAGCCGATCGCTTCGGGCGGCGTCCTGTTTTTCAGTGGAGCATGGTGCTGTGGGGGCTCGCGTCGTATCTATGCTCGACCGCGCAAAGCGTCGAGGGGCTTATCTTCTATCGCGTGCTGCTGGGCTTCGGCATGGGCATGGAGTTTCCGATTGCGCAGACACTCCTGTCCGAATTCGTGCCGGCAACGTCGCGCGGACGACTGATCGCGCTGATGGATGGCTTCTGGCCGCTCGGTTTCATCATGGCGGGCGTGGTGTCGTATTTCGTGTTGCCTGCGTTCGGCTGGCGCATGGAGTTCGCGCTGCTGGCGATTCCTGCCGTGTTCGTGCTGATCGTGCGCCGCGTCGTGCCGGAATCGCCGCGCTGGCTGGAACATCGCGGACGCCTCGCCGAAGCGGACAAGATCCTTGTCGAAGTCGAAGCGAAGGTCATGAAAGCAGCCAGCCTGAGCCAGTTGCGCGCGCCGGTGATGTTGCAGGAACCGCCGGCCGCGAAGGGTACGAGTGCGTTTTCGCGAGATATGGAGCATGGCCTACCGGCGTCGCACGATCATGATGTGGACGCTGTGGTTCTTCGCGTTGCTCGGGTTCTATGGGCTTACATCGTGGCTCGGTGCGTTGATGCAGCAAGCGGGCTTCGCGGTGACGAAGTCGGTGCTGTACACGGTCTTGATTTCGCTCGGTGGGATTCCGGGCTTCATCTGCGCGGCGTGGCTGGTCGAACGCTGGGGACGTAAGCCGACCTGTATCGCGTCGCTGGCCGGCAGCGCGGTGATGGCCTATGTCTACGGACAAACCGCGCTGCACGCGCAAACGCCGACGCTCCTGATCTGCGCCGGGCTCGCGATGCAGTTTTTTATGTTTGCGATGTGGGCGGTGCTTTACACCTATACGCCTGAACTTTATGGCACGGGCGCGCGCGCGACAGGGTCAGGCTTTGCGTCGGCGATTGGCCGTGTGGGATCCTTGATCGGCCCTTACGTGGTCGGTGTCGTGCTGCCGATGTTTGGGCAAGGCGGCGTGTTTTCGCTCGGCGCAATGTGTTTTGTGATCGCGGCCGCGGCAGTGTGGATCATGGGGATCGAGACGCGTGGGCAGGCGCTGGAGACCTTGGTGTCCGAAGCTGTGGAATCGGATGCGCAGGGGGTGTTGAGCCCTGCGCGTGAGTGACTGTTTCGGCGCGGATTAAACCGCCACCGTTTCACGTTTCCTCGATGCGACGCCGTTCGCCACAAAATACGGCGTCTCCACCCGCGCCAGCGCCTCCCGTCCGCGAATCCGGTCGGCGATCTTCTCCGCCATCATGATCGTCGGCGCGTTCAGATTGCCGGTTTGTGATCTGCGGCATGATCGACGCATCGACCACGCGCAGCGCATCGAGCCCGTGAACGCGGCCTTCGTTATCCACCACAGCCATATCGTCATAGCCCATCTTGCACGAGCACGACGGATGAAACGCCGTCTCCGCACGCATCCGCACGAACGCATCGAGTTGCTCGTCCGTGGTCAATTCCGCGCCCGGGTTCAGCTCGCGGCCGCGATAACGATCGAGCGCGGGCTGCCGCATGATCTCGCGCGTAATGCGGATACCGTCGCGGAATTCGCGCCAGTCGAGCGGATCCGCCATGTAGTTGAACAGGATG
The DNA here is from genome assembly GCF_003610295.1 of Paraburkholderia sp. BL23I1N1. Taxonomy (NCBI): domain Bacteria; kingdom Pseudomonadati; phylum Pseudomonadota; class Betaproteobacteria; order Burkholderiales; family Burkholderiaceae; genus Paraburkholderia; species Paraburkholderia sp. BL23I1N1. Next base: position 5,590,387 of record NZ_RAPV01000001.1, on the reverse strand, counting down.
CTCGGATGCGCCGCAGGATCGAGTGAGGTGAGCTTCACACGGCCACGGCTTGGCGAGCGCATCGAACCGACATGCGCCTGGAAGCCGTGCATCTTGATCGCGTTCGAACCGTTGTAGTTGATCGCGACGGGCAGAAAGTGATACTGGATGTTCGGCCACTGGTCCTCATCGCGCGTACGGATAAAGCCGCCCGCTTCGAACTGATTGCTCGCGCCAATACCCGTGCCGTTGAGCATCCACTCCAGTCCGATTGCAGGCTGATTCCACCATTGCAACGCGGGATACAGCGAAACCGGCTCCTTGCATTCGTACTGGATATACATCTCCAGGTGGTCCTGCAGGTTTTCGCCGACGCCGGGCAGATCGTGCACGAGCGGCACGTCGAGCTCACGCAGCCACGTCGAGCGGCCCACGCCTGAGCGTTGCAGCAATTGCGGCGACGCAATCGCGCCGCTGCACACCAGCACTTCGCGGCGCGCATGCGCAGTCACCGCCTTGCCGTGATGCAGATACGCAACGCCAATCGCGCGCTTGCCCGAGAACAGCACGCGATCGGTCATGGCATGCGTCACGATGGTCAGATTCGGACGCGTCTTCGCGCGATCCAGATAGCCGCGTGCAGTGCTCGCACGTCTGCCGTTCGCCGTGACCGTGCGATCCATCGGGCCGAAGCCTTCCTGCTGATAGCCGTTGAGGTCGTCGGTACGCGGGAAACCTGCCTGCACGCCGGCCTCGACCATCGCGGCAAACAACGGATTGTTGCCAGGCTTGCTCGTCGTCACATGAACCGGTCCATCGCCCCCGTGATACGCATTCGCACCGACATCGCGTGTTTCGGCTTTGCGGAAATACGGCAGGCAATCCAGATAGGTCCAGTTTTCCAGCCCGGAGCGTCCTGCCCAGCCGTCGTAATCAAGCGCATTGCCGCGGATGTAGCACATGCCATTGATCAACGACGAACCGCCGAGCCCCTTGCCGCGTCCGCACTCCATGCGGCGGTTGTTCATATGCGGCTCGGGATCGGTTTCGTACGCCCAGTTATAGCGCCGCCCCTGCAACGGATAGGCGAGCGCCGCGGGCATCTGCGTGCGAAAATCGAAACGGTAATCGGGGCCGCCTGCTTCGAGGAGCAGCACGGTCACGTTTGCGTCTTCGGTCAGGCGCGAAGCGAGCACGTTGCCCGCCGAACCCGCGCCGACGATGATGTAGTCGTATTCGTTCGAAGCCATTGCCACCCCTCCTTAGAACACCGGTTGATAGGGGCCGAGTTCGACCTGCACGGATTTGATGCGCGTGTAGTGTTCGAGCGTGGTAATGCCGTTCTCGCGGCCGACGCCCGATTGCTTGTAGCCGCCCACCGGCATTTCCGCAGGCGACTCACCCCACGTATTGATCCAGCAAATACCCGCTTCAAGGCGATGAATCACGCGATGCGCGCGCGCCAGGTTCTCGGTCACCACACCCGCAGCGAGACCATAAGCGGTGTTATTGGCACGCGAGATTGCTTCGTCTTCGTCGTCGAAAGCGAGAATGCTCATGACCGGGCCGAAGATTTCTTCGCGCACGATACGCATGTCGTCATGGCAGCCGGTGAAAACCGTCGGCTCGACATACTGGCCGTTGCGGAAGTGGCCTTCGGTCAGCCGCTTGCCGCCGGCAATCAACCGCGCGCCTTCCTGAACGCCGCTTTCGATGTAGCCGAGCACTTTCTGCAATTGCGCGGCGCTCACCAGCGGGCCGAAATTGGTGTTGGCATCAGTGGGCACGCCAATGCGAATCCGTTTGACGCGCTCCAGCACAAGTGTCTCGAACCTTTCCAGCACGCTGTGCTGCACGAAGACCCGCGTGCCGTTCGTACAAACCTGACCGGAGCTGAAAAAGTTGGCGCTCATCGCGATGTCGGCGGCGCGTTCGAGGTTGGCATCGTCGAAGACGAGCAGGGGAGACTTGCCGCCCAACTCCATTGTCACTTCTTTCAGCGACGATGCGCCTGCCAGCGACATGACCTTCTTGCCCGTTTCAACGCCGCCGGTGAACGAAATCTTTTCGATGTCGGGATGCGCGGCGAGCATCGCGCCAACGCGTCCATCGCCTTGCACGACATTGAACACACCGGCGGGTACACCGGCTTCGGTATAAATCTCGGCGAGTTTCAACGCGGACAGCGGCGTGATTTCGCTCGGCTTGAAGATCATCGCATTACCGGCCGCCAACGCGGGCGCCGATTTCCAGCACGCGATCTGGATCGGGTAGTTCCACGCGCCGATCCCTGCGCATACGCCCAGCGGCTCACGTCGCGTATAAACAAACGACGAGGGCCGCAACGGAATCTGTTGTCCTTCAATCGCGGTCGCAAGCCCGGCGTAATACTCGATCACGTCCGCGCCGGTGACGATGTCGACCGCACGGGTCTCCGCGATCGCCTTGCCGGTGTCGCGTGTTTCGAGCGCGGCGAGTTCGTCATTGCGCTCACGCAGGATTTCGACGGCGCGGCGCAAGATGCGCGAGCGCTGCATGGCCGTGAGCGCGGCCCATTCGCGTTGACCGTCGCGCGCGGATTGCACCGCGCGATCGACGTCGGCCGCCGAGGCCTGTTGCACGATCGCGAGTGTTTCGCCGGTGGCGGGGTCGAGCGTGTCGAAAGTCTCGCCACCGGTTGCATCGACATAGGCGCCGCCGATATAGAGACGTTGCGTTGCGAATACCGCCATGACTTGCTCCTTTCTATAAATGTCGCCGGTCTAGTTGCGTGTTTCCAGCACCAGATCGATGTATTCGTTCGCCACGCGCAGCGCAGCCTTCGTATCGAAGGGCTCACCGGACAACGCGCCGCGCAACCACAGTCCGTCGATCAATGCGGCGAGCCCGCTCGCCGCGCGGCGCGCCGCGGCACGCGGCAGTGCTTCCGAAAAATCCGCGCACAGGTTCGAGTTCAGCCGGCGCGTGTTCACATACTGAAGCCGCCGAAATTGTGGCTTGTGCATGCTCTCGGACCAGAATGCGAGCCACGTTTTCATGACCGGGCTGCTGGTCTGCTCGGCGTCGAAATTCGCCGCGACGACCGCGCGCAGTTTCGAGCGGGGATCCGCTTTCGCTGCACGGCGCCGTCTCGACGTGGCTTGCCAGAGATCGCGCAGCACGTGGCGCATGGTGGCTTCGAGCAAGCCGTCTTTGTCGCCGAAATAGTGGCTCACGATGCCGGTCGAAATGCTCGCGCGCTGCGCGACCGAAGCGAGCGTGGCGCCGCCCAGGCCGGTCTGGTCGATGGTGAGAAGGGTTGCGTCGATCAGCTGGGCGCGGCGGATTTCGCGCATTCCAAGTTTAGGCATGGTGCTGGAGGCGGCAGGCGCTGGCAGGCCGCCCAAGTGTTCGATGGGCCATGTTAGTTTTTTTATATTGAACGGTCAATTAATAAAAAACGAAAGGAATCAACGTGGGCGCGGGTTGCACCCCGCGTGTCGGTTCCGGCCAAACCGGTGTCGTGTTCAGTACATGTCCTTTGTTTCAGCGGGCGCTACGCTCGTTGAACGGCGTGCTGCATCGAGTCGGGTGCGCCGCTCACAAGACATGGAGACAGGCAAATGAGCAGCAATCGCGGCGTCGTGTATCTAGGGCAGGGCAAGGTGGAAGTGCAGTCGATCGACTTTCCGAAGATGGTCGATCCGCGTGGCCGGTCAATCGGCCACGGCGTGATCCTGAAGGTGGTCAGCACGAATATTTGCGGCTCCGATCAGCACATGGTGCGCGGCCGCACGACCGCCGAGGTCGGTCTTGTACTCGGCCACGAGATCACCGGCGAGGTGATCGAGGTGGGCCGCGACGTTGAAACCTTGAAGATCGGCGACCTCGTGTCGGTGCCCTTCAACGTTGCTTGCGGTCGCTGCCCGACCTGCAAGGCGCAGCACACCGGCGTGTGCCTGAACGTGAATCCGTCGCGGGCCGGCGGCGCTTATGGCTACGTCGACATGGGGGGCTGGATCGGTGGCCAGGCCGAATACGTGCTGGTGCCGTACGCGGACTTCAATCTGCTGAAATTCCCCGACCACGCCCAGGCGATGTCGAAAATCCGTGACCTCACGTGTTTGTCCGACATTCTGCCGACGGGTTACCACGGCGCGGTGATGGCGGGCGTGAAACCTGGCGCTACCGTCTACATTGCCGGCGCAGGGCCGGTGGGCATGGCCGCGGCCGCTTCCGCTCGCCTGCTGGGTGCGGCCTGCACGATCGTCGGCGATATGAACGAGGCGCGTCTCGCGCATGCGCGCAAGATGGGTTTCCAGACCATCGATCTGTCGAAGGACGCCACGCTCGGCGAGCAGATCGAGCAGATTCTCGGCAAACCCGAAGTGGATTGCGCGGTGGACTGCGTCGGCTTCGAGGCTCACGGCCACGGCAGCAGCGGCTCGCATGAAGAAGCGCCGGCCACCGTGCTTAATTCGCTGATGGAAATCACCCGTGCCGCGGGCGCGATCGGCATTCCGGGCCTTTACGTGACGGACGATCCGGGCGCCGCTGATGCCGCCGCTCGCAAAGGCAGCCTGAGCATCCGCTTCGGTCTCGGCTGGGCCAAGTCACACTCGTTTCATACGGGACAGACGCCGGTGATGAAATACAACCACAATCTCATGCAGGCGATCTTGTGGGATCGGTTGCCGATTGCGGACATCGTGAACGTGACGGTTGTCTCGCTCGACGAGGCCCCCGAAGGTTACCGGCAATTCGACGGCGGCGCGCCGAGGAAGTTTGTGATCGACCCGCACGGGCTGTTGAAAGCCGCTTGAAGCACGAGGGGCCGCATTCGCGGCCCTCGAAGTATTGGTGCTGACAGTTAGTTAAAGCATGAATTGAGCGGCGATCGCTGCTCACGCCGCCATCACAGGCGCGACGGAAGCCAGCGACGGCGCCTGCCTGCGCCTCTCGCGTGTAGGCGCGGTGCCGAACGCGTCGCGATAGCTCTTCGAAAAGTGACAAGCCGACTGGAACCCGCAAGCCATCGTGATATGCATGATCGACATGTCGGTCTGCAGCAGCAACTCGCGGGCGCGCCGCAAGCGCAGCGTCAGATAGTAATGCGTGGGCGTCATGCCCAGATGCTCGCGGAACAGGCGCTGCAATTGCCGTTGCGACATGCCGGCGAGCCGCGCGAGCTCTTCGCGTGAAAGCGGCTCTTCGATGTTGTTCTCCATCAGCGCGATCACTTCGAAGAGCGATTTGTTGGCCGAACCGAGCCGCGCCACCAGCGGCATTTTCTGCTGGGCGCTCGTATCGCGCACGTGTTCGACGATGAACTGCTCGGCGATCTGCGTGACCCGTGCCGTGCCGACGCGCGGCGCGATCAGGTTGAGCATCATATCGAGCGGCGCGACGCCGCCCGTGCATGTGACGCGATCGCGATCGATCACGAACAGTTCTTTCAGAAAGCGCGTGTCGGGAAACTCTTCCTTGAGCGCCGACATGTTCTCCCAGTGAATCGCACACGCGTAACCGGCCAGCAAGCCGGCGCGCGTCAGCGCATAGGTGCCGGTGCACAGGCTGCCGAGCACGCAACCCATGCGAGCGAAGCGGCGCAACGCCGAGAGATGGGCCGGGGTGGTGGCGCGCTGCACGTCGATGCCGCCGACCACGAACACGATATCCGGCTGACCCACGCATTCAACGGGACCGGTATCGACCGCGAGACCGTTGCTTGCCGTCACCGGGCCGCCTTCCGGGCTTACGATCGACCAGCGGTAAAGCGTTTGTCCTGTCAGGTAGTTCGCCATGCGGAGGACTTCGATTGCGTTGGTGAACGCGATCATCGTGAAGTTCGGAACCGGCATGAATGCGAAATGCGACAGTGACGCCGTGCGATCGGTGGACATGGGGGAAAATGATCCTTCGAATCTGTAATGTCGCGTCGTCGTGGGGAGCGGCGACCCCTCTAATTTTGAGGACTAGCGCAACTAGCGTGCCATCAGGCTAAACCCTCGGTCGCGCGCCAATAAGATTGGATCGCTAAACAAATGGCACCAGAACGGCGCCATCACCGCCCACACACGCACCCGAACCGCGCACAACGATCAGCTGCAGTGCAGCATGAGCGCGAACGGCTAACGATCGTTCGTAAGCTGCCATGGCGACTTGTCGAAAAAGGACGCGGATGGCGGAAAAGGCAAAGAACACGTCTGAATTCGTAAATTGGCGCGTGAGGCGAACGTCAAGAATAGACGCAATGCAGACCGGTAGCGGTAGGGCTTTGCAGCCAGGTTCAAAGCCGCTCCGGCCCTCCGCCAACCACCTCACGGACCTTCCATGTCGAACCCGAATCCTTTCTTTGAAGAATCGCTCGCCACGCGTGATGCAGCAGTGCGCGGCGCCATTTTGAAAGAGCTGGAGCGCCAGCAGTCGCAAGTCGAATTGATCGCGTCGGAAAACATCGTGTCGCGCGCGGTGCTCGAAGCGCAGGGTTCGGTGCTGACCAACAAATACGCGGAAGGGTATCCGGGCAAACGCTATTACGGCGGCTGTGAATACGCCGACGTGGTCGAAACGCTGGCCCTCGATCGCATCAAGCATTTGTTCAACGCGAAATTCGCCAACGTGCAGCCGCATTCCGGGGCGCAAGCCAACGGTGCGGTGATGCTGGCGCTGGTTAAGCCTGGCGACACGGTGCTCGGCATGTCGCTCGACGCGGGCGGCCACCTGACCCACGGCGCCAAGCCGGCGATGTCGGGCAAATGGTTCAACGCGGTGCAATACGGTGTTAATCGCGACACGATGCTGATCGATTACGAGCAGATCGAGGAACTCGCGCAGCAGCACAAACCGGCGCTGCTGATCGCCGGCTTCTCGGCCTATCCGCGCGCGTTGGACTTCGCCCGGTTGCGTGCGATCGCCGACGGCGTGGGCGCGAAGCTAATGGTGGACATGGCGCACATTGCCGGGGTGATCGCGGCCGGGCGTCACCAGAATCCGGTCGAGCACGCTCACGTTGTGACGTCGACCACGCACAAGACGCTGCGCGGTCCGCGTGGCGGCTTTGTGCTGACGAATGACGAAGACATCGCCAAGAAGATCAACTCGGCGGTGTTCCCCGGCTTGCAGGGCGGCCCGCTGATGCACGTGATCGCCGGCAAGGCGGTGGCGTTCGGCGAAGCGCTGCAACCGGGCTTCAAGACCTACATCGACAACGTGCTGGCTAACGCGCAGGCACTGGGCGAAGTGCTGAAAGCGGGCGGCGTCGATCTGGTGACGGGCGGCACGGACAACCATCTGCTGCTGGTCGATCTGCGCCCGAAGGGCCTCAAAGGCAATCAGGTCGAGCAGGCGCTGGAACGCGCGGGCATCACCTGCAATAAGAACGGCATTCCTTTCGACACCGAAAAGCCGACGGTGACGTCGGGCGTTCGCCTCGGCACGCCGGCGGGCACCACACGCGGCTTCGGCGCGAGCGAGTTCCGCGAAATCGGGCGGTTGATCGTCGAGGTGCTCGACGCGCTGCGCGATCATCCGGAAGGCGATGCCGCAACCGAACAACGCGTGCGCCGCGAGATTTTTGCGCTGTGCGAACGCTTTTCCATCTACTAAGCACGCCTGGAGCACACGATGAGCACTTTGCACGACAACAGCATCATCATCGACGGTCTGAACATTTCGAAGTTCGAACGATCGGTGTTCGAAGACATGCGCAAGGGCGGCGTGACCGCGGTGAACTGCACCGTGTCGGTCTGGGAAAGCTTCCAGAAGACCGTCGACAATATCGCCGAAATGAAGCAGCAGATCCGCGAATACAGCGAAATCCTGACGCTCGTGCGCACTACCGACGACATCCTGCGCGCGAAGAAAGAGAACAAGACCGGCATCATTTTCGGTTTCCAGAACGCACATGCATTCGAGGATAACCTCGGCTATATCGAAGCCTTCAAGGACCTCGGCGTGAACGTGGTTCAGCTTTGCTACAACACGCAGAATCTAGTCGGCACGGGCTGCTATGAACGCGACGGTGGGCTGTCGGGCTATGGCCGCGAAGTGATCCAGGAGATGAACCGCGTCGGCATCATGGTCGATCTCTCGCATGTGGGCGGCAAGACGTCATCTGAAGCGATCGCGGCGTCGAACAAGCCGGTGTGCTACTCGCATTGCTGCCCGTCGGGGCTCAAGGAGCATCCGCGCAACAAGAGCGACGAGCAACTGAAAGAGATCGCCGATGCGGGCGGTTTCGTCGGCGTGACGATGTTCGCGCCGTTCCTCAAGCGCGGTCCGGACGCGACGGTCGAAGACTATATCGAAGCGATCGAATACGTGGTGAATCTGATTGGCGAAGACCAGGTCGGCATCGGCACGGACTTCACGCAAGGCTATAGCACCGAGTTCTTCGACTGGATCACGCACGACAAGGGTCGTTATCGCCAACTGACGAACTTCGGCAAAGTGGTGAATCCGGAAGGCATTCGCACGATCGGCGAGTTTCCCAACCTGACGGCGGCGATGGAACGCGCCGGCTGGAGCGAGACGCGCATCAGGAAGATCATGGGTGAAAACTGGGTACGGGTGTTCGGCGAAGTGTGGAAAGTTTGAATTCCCATTCGCTGAACATGAATCTATAAAAACGGAGTCTCCCCATGCAACCCCAACTGCCTATCGACGTCGATCCGAATACCGGCGTCTGGACCACCGACGCGCTGCCGATGCTCTACGTGCCGCGTCACTTCTTCACGAACAATCACACTGCTGTCGAAGAAGCGCTCGGTCGCGATGCCTATGCCGAAATTCTCTATAAGGCCGGCTACAAATCCGCGTATTTCTGGTGCGACAAGGAAGCGAAACAGCACGGCATTGCCGGTATGGCGGTGTTCGAGCATTACCTGAAGCGTCTGTCGCAACGCGGCTGGGGCATCTTCACGATCGCAGAAGCCGATCCGTCCAGCTCGCGTGCCCGCATTGAATTGCACCATTCGTCGTTCGTGCTCGCGCAGCCGGGCAAGGAAGGCAAGCTGTGCTACATGTTCGCCGGCTGGTTTGCGGGCGCGATGGATTGGGTGAACGACACCGCGCCGGATTCCGCTCGTAAGGGTCCGCCGTCCCATTCGAAAGAAGCGCAATGCGCGGCTGAAGGCCACGACCATTGCGTGTTCGAAGTATCGCCGCTCGCGTCGTAAATACAACGCATATAGCCTATCCATTCCGAGGTCGATCGCGATGCGTTACCCGAACCTTTTCAAGCCTCTCACGCTGAACCAGCTGACTTTACGCAACCGCATTGTCAGCACCGCACACGCGGAGGTGTATGCGGAACCGGGCGGTCTGCCCGGTGACCGTTATATCCGTTACTACGAAGAGAAGGCCAAGGGCGGCGTCGGCCTTGCCGTGTGCGGTGGCTCGAGCCCGGTGTCGATCGATAGCCCGCAAGGCTGGTGGAAGTCGGTGAACCTGTCGACCGACAAGATCATCGATCCGCTCGCGCGGCTCGCCGAAGCGATGCATCGGCACGGCGCGAAGATCATGATCCAGGCCACGCACATGGGGCGCCGCTCGGCCTTTCACGGCGAGCACTGGCCGCATCTGATGTCACCGTCGGGCGTGCGTGAGCCGGTTCACCGCGGCAACGCGAAGATCATCGAAGTGGAAGAGATTCGCCGCATCATTTCGGATTTCGCCGCCGCGGCGAAGCGCGTGAAGGATGCCGGCATGGACGGCATCGAGATTTCGGCGGCGCACCAGCATCTGATCGATCAGTTCTGGAGCCCGCGCACGAATTTCCGCACCGACGAATGGGGCGGCTCGCTCGAAAACCGCCTGCGTTTCGGTACGGAAGTGTTGAAGGCCGTGCGTGAAGCGGTGGGCGCGGACTTCTGTATCGGTCTGCGCATGTGCGGCGACGAATTCCATGAAGACGGCCTCGATCACGAACAACTGAAAGAGATCGCCCAGGCGATGAGCGAAACCGGCCTGATCGATTACCTTGGCGTGATCGGTTCCGGCGCGGATACGCACAACACGCTGGCGAACTGCATGCCGCCAATGGCGCTGCCGCCCGAGCCGTTCGTACATCTTGCGGCGGGTATCAAGTCGGTGGTGAAGCTCCCGGTCATGCATGCGCAAAGCATTCGCGACGCAGGCCAGGCCGAGCGTCTGCTCGCGAGCGGTATGGTCGATCTGGTCGGCATGACGCGCGCGCAGATCGCCGATCCGCATATGGTCATCAAGATTCGCGACGGCCGCGAAGACGAGATCAAGCAATGCGTCGGCGCGAACTATTGCATCGACCGCCAGTACAACGGGCTGGACGTGCTGTGCGTGCAGAACGCCGCAACGTCACGCGAAGAAACCATGCCGCACGTGATCGCGAAGACACGTGGACCGAAGCGCAAGGTGGTCGTGGTCGGCGCGGGTCCGGCCGGGCTGGAAGCGGCGCGGGTGGCGAAGTCGCGCGGCCACGACGTGGTGCTGTTCGAGAAGAACGACTACGTTGGCGGTCAGATCATGCTGGCCGCGCAAGCGCCGCAGCGCGAGCAGATGGCGGGCATCGTGCGCTGGTTCGATATGGAGACGAAGCGTCTCGGCGTCGATCGACGTCTCGGCGTTGCCGCCGACGAGAAAACCATCATGGCCGAGAAGCCGGACATCGTCGTGCTGGCCACGGGCGGCTCGTCGTTCACGTCGCAAGTGGCGGCGTGGGGCGTCGAAGAAGGGCTCGCGGTCAGTTCATGGGACGTCCTGTCGGGCAAGGTCGAACCGGGCAAGAACGTGCTGGTGTATGACGGCGTCAGCACGCACGCCGGCGCGGGCGTCGCAGATTTTATGTCGAGCCGCGGCTCGAACGTCGAGATCGTGACGCCCGACGTGAAGGTTGCCGACGACGTAGGCGGCACCACGTTCCCGATCTTCTATCGCCGCCTCTACGCGCAAGGCGTAATTCACACGCCGAACTACTGGCTCGACAAAGTCTACGAGGAAGACGGCAAGAAGATCGCCGTGATTCGCAACGAGTACACGGAAGAGCAGGAAGAACGCGTGGTCGATCAGGTGGTGATCGAGAACGGCAGCACACCGAACGATCAGCTTTACTGGACGCTCAAGCCCGAGTCGGTGAATCGCGGCCAAGTGGACGTGCACAAGCTCTTCGCGTCCGAGCCGCAACCGTCGCTCAGCGAAGAACTCGGTAACGGCCGCTTCCTGCTGTTTCGCGTGGGCGATTGTATTTCCATGCACAACATTCACGGCGCGATTTACGACGCGCTGCGCCTTTGCAAGGATTTCTGACGATGAGCCCCGTGTTTGTCATCACCGTTCTGCTGTGGTTGTCGGTGGCGGGTCTCGCGTTCGCGCTCGTCAAACGCGCTGCATACTGGCGCGAAGGCCGCGCCACGGCGGCGGGTGCGTACGGCTGGGCCAATCTGCTGGCAATTCCGAAGCGCTATTTCGTCGACCTGCACCATGTGGTCGCGCGTGACCCGTACATCGCGAAGACGCACGTGGCGACGGCGGGCGGTGCGATCCTCGCAATGGCGCTGGTGTTCGTCAACTACGGTCTCGCGATCTACTCGCCTTGGTTGGACAAGCTGATCTTTCTTGCCGCGCTGGTGATGCTGGTCGGCGCGGTGTTCGTCTGGCGTCGGCGGCATGGGGCGAAGGCCGCGCCGGCACGGCTCTCGCGCGGGCCCTGGGATCATCTGCCTCTGCTGCTTGGGTCGTTCGCGCTCGGTTTGGCGCTGTTCATCGCGCTGCCTGCCGCGGCGATGTCAGGTGCGCTAGCCATCATCGTCGCGCTGCTGATCGCGGTGGGCGCGTTCACGATGACGTTCGGTGCGGCGCGCGGTGGTCCGATGAAGCATGCGCTCGCGGGTCTGCTGCACCTCGCGTTTCATCCGCGTCAGGAGCGCTTTGCCGAACGTAACGACAACGATGTCGTGCCACCGACCGCGCTGAAGGCGCCGCTGCTCGATGCGAAGGAATACGGCGTCGGCAAACCGGTGGAGTTTCGCTGGAACCAGTTGCTGAGCTTCGACGCCTGCGTGCAGTGCGGCAAGTGCGAAGCGGCGTGCCCCGCGTTTGCCGCCGGGCAACCGCTCAATCCGAAGAAGCTGATTCAGGATCTCGTCACGGGCATGGTGGGCGGGACGGACGAGGCTTACACGGGCAGCCCGACGCCGGGCATTCCGCTCGGCAAACATAGCGGCGCGCCGGGCAAACCGCTCGTGTCGAGCCTGATCGAAGCGGACACGCTATGGTCCTGCACCACCTGCCGCGCCTGCGTGCAGGAATGCCCGATGCTGATCGAACACGTCGACGCGATCGTGGATATGCGCCGCAACCAGACGTTGGTTGAAGGCAGCGTACCGGGCAAAGGTCCAATCACGCTCGCCAATTTGCGCGAAACCGGCAGTTCGAACGGCTACGACATCGGCGCGCGTTACGACTGGGCGGTCGATCTGCAAGTGCAGGTCGCCCAACCGGGACGCCCTGTGGACGTGCTGCTGATCGCCGGCGAAGGCGCGTTCGACATGCGGTATCAGCGCACGCTGCGCGCGCTAGTCAAGGTACTGAATCGCGCGGGGATCGACTATGCGGTGCTCGGCGGCGTCGAGACCGATACGGGGGACACGGCACGGCGTTTGGGCGATGAGGCCACCTTCCAGCAACTCGCGACCAAGCTGATCGGCACGCTGTCGCAGTACGCGTTCCGCAAAATCGTCACGCCTGATCCGCATGTGCTGCACAGCCTGCGCAACGAATATCGCGCGCTTGGCGGCTTCTATGAGGTGCAGCATCACACGGCGTTGATCGAAGAACTGGTATCGAGCGGCAAGCTGTCGCCGAAAGCGGTCGCCGCGTTCGCGGACCGCAAGATCACGTATCACGACCCGTGCTATCTGGGCCGCTATAACGGTGAGACCGAAGCGCCACGCCGTTTGCTGAAATCCATCGGCATCAAGGTGGTCGAGATGGAACGCAACGGCATGCGCGGACGGTGCTGCGGCGGTGGTGGCGGTGCGCCGTTGACCGATATCCCCGGCAAGCGGCGCATTCCGGATATCCGTATCGACGATGCACGGGCGATAAACGCCGAGATCGTCGCGGTGGGTTGCCCGAATTGCACGGCGATGCTCGAAGGCGTGGTCGGCCCGCGTCCGGAAGTGCTGGACGTCGCCGAACTGGTTGCCGCGGCGCTGGAGTAACGCGATGAACACACTAAAACGAATCGACCCGCGCCGGCCGTTCACGATCACGGCGGAAGGTCTCAAGCGCATCACGCTCGGCATGACGGGTGTTGCCGGCTCAATGGATTTCGCGGCGCACGGCGCCTCAGGGTCGGCGCATCGCGAGCAGGCTAGACCGCGCCGCACGACGGCTGCGGCGCAGCGTGTGCTGCTGGTGGCCGCGCACGCGGACCGCGGCGCGCTGGACGATCACGCGCGCCAGACGCTGGCCGCCGCCGCGCTGATCGCGGACGCGACAAGCGAAGTCGTCCTGCTCGTATTCGGCGAATTCACCGGCGACGCCGCCGCGCTCGGCGCCGACAAGCTGATCGAGTTGCCGATGTTCGATCGCCGCGTTTTCGCGCCGCTGGACGAAATGAATGCATTGGCCGCGTGCGTTGCGGCCTACGCGCCGGCGCATATTTTTCTGCCCGATAACGCCACTGGAGACGGCGATCTCGGCCGCCGTTATGCGGCAGCCGCGAACGCGAGCGTCGCGACGCATGTTGTTGAAATCGATGCGGCGCACGTTGCGGCTTATATTCAGACGAATACGGCGTTCGCTGTGCGCGCGTTGCCCGAGGTCATTTTGCTCGCACCGAATGCGGTCGATCCGAAGTTGCCGTTCGTCGGCGCGGGCGAACGCGTGGTGTGGCGTTTCGATGGTGAACCGGCTTCGTCCAAAGGCATCGTGCGCGATCTTGGCATCGAGGAAATCGACGCCGCGCAACTCGCGCTCGAAGAGGCGGATTTCATCGTCTCGGCAGGCAATGGCGTCAGTGACGTCCCCGCGTTCGAGCGTCTCGCGGTCACGTTAGGCGCTGCGATAGGCGCAAGCCGCGTCGCGGTGGACGACGGCAAATTCACCCGCGACAAGCAGATCGGCGCCACGGGAAAAACCGTGGAGGCGAGCATTTATATCGCGTTCGGCATTTCCGGCGCGGTTCAGCATCTGCAGGGCATCAAGGATTGCCGGCATGTGATCGCCGTGAATCTCGACGCCAGCGCGCCGATCGCCAAACGCGCGAATCTGACCGTCATTGCCGACGCGCAGGAAACCATCGCGGCGTTGAACGAAGCCGCGGCGGCTGCGCGCACGGCACGCGGCACCGGTGCTGCGCTATTGAATTCAAAGGCTATTGCGGAAGGAGCGCTTGCATGAAGATCGCCGTACTGGTTTCCGTGGGGCGGCACCCGGTCAGCGGCACCGCGCGTTACAGCCGAAATGACGCCGCCGCGTTGACGATCGCGCTTTCGCTTGCGAAAACGCACGGCGCGACGCTCGACGTGTTGCATGCGGGCGATCCGTCGAACCCGGCGCTGAAGGAGTATCTCGCGCTCGGCGCACGCACTGTCGAGGTGCTGAACGTGCCTTCATCTCCTGAAATGCAGGGCGATGCGATAGCGCCGCTCGCCGCACGTCTGCGCGGTTACGACCTTGTTTTGACCGGCACGCGGGCTGAAGGCGCATTCGATAGCGGCATGCTGCCGTATCGCGTCGCCAGTGCGCTGGATATGCCACTGGTTGGTGCAGCCGTCGATTTGACGCTCCGGGACGGTTGCGCCGAAGTCCGGCAATTCATGCCGAAGGGTTTGCGCCGGCGTGTCGACGTGCAGTTGCCGGCTTTGATCGCGGTGCATCCGATGGCCAACACGGCGCCGAGCTACGCCTATGCAAGGCTTCGCGAAGGCACGATCCGTCCGGTCACGACTGCAACATCCGAAAGCCCAGACGCCACTCCCGACCACCTCGCCTGGACGACCCGTCCCGCTACAGCCAAACCGGTGCGCCTTGCCGCCGCCGAAAAGCGTTCGGGCCACGCCCGCATGCTCTCGGCAACGACCACCGAAAGCCGCGGCGGCAGCGTCGTAATTGAAGGGAGTTCCGTCGAAAAAGCACAAGTGATTCTCGCGTATTTGCGCGAGCATCAACTCGTGGATTACTGATTTCCGGTTCAGGCGAACCTGCGGCCAGGAGGGCCTGGCGCGGCGCCAGACGTGACATGCAACGGAGCACACAATGAAAGTTTCGGCAGACGTTCGCGCAATGGTCGAACGCCGTAAAAAGAATCACACGCTGGAAGCGCCGTTCTATACGGGCGAGGAAATTTTCGCGCTCGACATGGAGGCGATTTTCCGCAAGCACTGGATTCAGGTCGCGGTAGAACCCGATGTACCGGAGCCGGGCGACTACGTCACAGTGGAAATCGGCAACGATTCGATTCTGATCGTACGCGACGACGACATGCTGGTGCGGGCGTTCCATAACGTTTGTCGCCACCGTGGCGCGCGTTTGTGCAATACCGACAAAGGATCACTCGGCAATATCGTTTGCCCGTATCACAGCTGGACCTATAACCTGAACGGCGATCTGATGTTCGCCGAGCATATGGGCGACCAGTTCGACCGCTGCAAGCACAGCCTGAAAGCGGTGCGCGTCGAGAATCTTGCCGGCTTGATTTTCATCTGTCTCGCGGACGAACCGCCCGTCGACTTCGCTGTGATGCGCGCCGCGATGGAACCGTATCTGTTGCCGCACGATCTTGCCGGCTGCAAGATCGCGGCGTCGATCGATATCATCGAAGAGGGCAACTGGAAGCTCACGATGGAGAACAATCGCGAGTGCTACCACTGCGTCGCGAACCATCCCGAACTGACCATTTCGCTTTACGAGTATGGCTTTGGCTACCAACGCACGCCCGCCAACGAGGAAGGCATGGCGGCGTTTGAAGAGACCGTGGCGCGCCGCACCGCGCAATGGGAAGCGATGAAACTGCCGTCGGCGGAAATCGACCACCTGGCCGATCTGGTGACGGGGTTCCGCACGCAACGCCTGCCACTCGATCGCGACGGCGAATCGCAGACCATGGACGCGAAGGTGGCCTCGAAAAAGCTGCTGGGCGGTTTCGAGCAGGCCGATCTCGGTGGCCTTTCGTTCTGGACGCAGCCGAACTCGTGGCATCACTTCATGAGCGACCACATTGTCAGCTTTTCGGTGATTCCGCTTTCGGCGGGCAAAACGCTGGTACGCACCAAGTGGCTCGTCCACAAAGACGCGCGCGAAGGCATCGATTACGACGTGAACAATCTCACGGCCGTGTGGCGCGCCACCAATGACCAGGACCGCGCGCTCGTGGAGTACTCGCAACGCGGCGCAACGAGCAGCGCGTACGAGCCGGGTCCGTATTCGCCGTTCACCGAAGGCCTCGTCGAAAAATTCTGCGAGTGGTACATCGGCCGTATTGCGGAGTACAGCAATGCGCCCCAAACCCATGATGCCGGCGATGCGCCGGTTTCGCACGGCGAAAAAGTCGTGTCTTTCATGCGCTGAGCGCGATATCGCCAACAGGAGCGGGAGAAAATAATGATGCGCGATCAGGCGACGCCACAGATGAGCGCCGAGCCGGCTCCGAACCGCGAGACTTCAGACGATGAGACGTCGAGCCGAGTGACGCGGCCGCGGTTCTGGGAGACGTTGCCGGCTCGCTGGAATAGCGAAACCGACGACACGCTGGTGTGCTGCCAGGTCCGCCAGGAAACCCACGACGTCAAGAGCTTCTTCTTTCGCGCGCCCTCCGAGCGGGCCTTCGTGTTCGAGCCGGGGCAGTTCATTACGCTGGAGCTGGAGATCGACGGCGAGGCGGTGAATCGCTGCTATACGATTTCTTCGCCGCCCACGCGGCCGCACACTATCTCCATCACGGTGAAGCGCGTGCCGGGGGGCAAGGTGTCGAACTGGCTGCACGACAATCTGCACGCGGGTTCGGAAGTTCGTGTGCTCGGGCCGTCCGGCGAGTTCACTTGTGCGCGGCATCCGGCGCGCAAGTTTCTGTTTTTGTCGGCAGGGTCGGGCGTGACGCCGCTGATGTCGATGAGCCGCGCGCATCATGAGCTCGGCGAAGACAGCGACATCGTATTCGTACACAGCGCCCGCACGCCGGACGACATTATCTTCGCGCGCGAACTCGATCTGATTGCGTCGAATCAGGCCAATTTCCGCACGGCGTTCGTCTGTGAACGGCTTGGCGCAAGGACCAATTGGCCTGGCGTCACCGGCTTTCTGACGTTGCCCTTGCTTAAACTCATCGCGCCGGATTTTCTGGATCGTGAGATTTTCACCTGCGGGCCTGCGCCCTACATGCAGGCAGTCCGAAATTTACTGGCTGAAGGCGACTTCGATCGCAGCCATTATCACGAGGAAAGTTTCTCGTTCGAGACGATCAGCGAGGTCGCCGCGCAATTGACGACCGCGCATGTCGCGGATGCGTTGCAGGCACCCACAACCACGGCGGAAAGCTTTGCCGAATCGCGTGAACAGGCGGCCGGGTTCACACCCGCGCAGGTGCCGCTCGAGACCGAAACGACATTCAAGGTGAGCTTCGCCAAAAGCAATCGCGAGATCGAATGCGGCAATGGCCAGCATGTACTCGACGCGGCGAAGAAGGCCGGCGTGCGGCTTCCGGCCTCATGCACCCAGGGCATGTGCGGCACCTGCAAGGTGAAGCTGGTGTCCGGCGAAGTCGCGATGAAACATGCGGGCGGAATCCGACAGCGCGAAATCGATCAGGGCATGGTGCTGTTGTGCTGCAGCAAGCCGTTGAGCGATCTCGTCGTCGATAAGTAAGACAAGAACGGGACCCGGATTCGCGGTCAAGGTCGCCTGCGGACAACTGGATGTCGGAAAACAACGCTACCAGGCAATTCTGGCTGGCGATTCTAAATGCTCAATGGGTAGTTTGGACGGCGAACGGGAGAATGGCGATGAGACTGATCAGAAAGATGGTGATGTTGAGCGCGGTGAGTGCGGCGCTGGCGGCAAGCGGTGTGGGTGTGTTGGCCGATACCAAGCCGACCATCAAGATCGGCTATGTGGAAGGTTGGGACGACAGCGTCGCGACATCGAACGTGGCCGCGCGCGTGATCGAAAAGCGCCTCGGCTATCAGGTGCAGCTCGTGCCGGTTGCGGCCGGTGTGATGTGGCAAGGCGTGGCGCGTGGCGACCTCGATGCGACGCTGTCCGCGTGGCTGCCGGTCACGCATGGCGCGTACTGGAACAACTTCAAGGATAAGGTCGTCGATCTCGGGCCCAACTTCAACGATGCAAAGATCGGCCTGATCGTGCCAGAAAACCTTGACGTGAAAAGCGTCGGCGATCTCGAAGCGAAGAAGGCGGAATTCGGCTCGCGTATTGTCGGTATCGATGCCGGCGCGGGTGTGATGCAGAAAACTAGTGAAGCGATCAAGGCGTACGGACTCGACTATCAGCTAATGCCGAGCTCGGGTAGTGCGATGACCGCCGAACTGGCGCGTTCGGAAGCGGCCAGCAAACCGATCATCGTGACCGGCTGGAAACCGCACTGGATGTTCGCGAAGTACAAGCTCAAATTCCTCGAAGATCCGAAGAAGGTGTTCGGCGAAGCGGAGCACGTGGATAGCGTCATCAACCCTGGACTGGAGACGAAGGCGCCGCCGGTTGTCGCGTTCCTGAAGAAGTTTCAATGGAAACCGGGTGAAATCGACAGCGTGATGCTGGCCACGCAAAACGGCGAGAAGCCGACGGCCGCTGCCGATGCTTGGATCAGCGCGCATGGAGATCGCGTGGATAGCTGGGTGAAGTGACTTAGTGCTTTGCGTGAATGAGTTGCCGCTTCTTTTGAGCGGCAACTTCTACAAAAAAACGCCGCTATTTCTAGCGGCGTTTTTTTATTGCAGCACGACGGTCCGATCGCCGTTGATAAATACCCGTCGCTCGATAAACGCCTTCACGGCTCGCGCAAGCGTGATGCATTCGACGTCGCGTCCAGTCGCAAGCAGCCGTTCCGGGCTGTACGAGTGATCGACGCGCTCCACGACCTGCTCGATGATCGGACCTTCGTCGAGATCGTCGGTGACGAAGTGCGCGGTGGCGCCGATCAGTTTCACGCCGCGCGCATGCGCCTGGTGATAAGGCTTCGCCCCCTTGAAACCAGGCAAAAACGAATGATGGATGTTGATCGCGCGGGCCGAGAGCGCACGGCTCGTTTCGCCGGAGAGAATCTGCATGTAGCGGGCAAGGATCATCAGTTCGGCGCCTGACGTTTCGAACAGGTCGAGCAAACGCGCCTCCTGCTGGGGTTTGGTGTCGGCGGTGATCGGCAAATGATGGAACGGCAAGTTGTGCTGTTGCGCGAGCGGTTCGAAGTCGCGATGGTTCGACGCAATGCCGACAATATCCATCTTCAACTCGCCCATGCGCCAGCGGAACAGCAGATCGGCGAGACAGTGTTCGAGTTTAGACACCATGATCAGAACTTTCGGCCGCATGTTGACGTCATGCATTGCCCACGTCATCTGAAAACGCTCGGCGATCGATTCGAATTCGCGCTTGAGTGCCGCGATGTGAAGGGTCTCGGTAGTGTCGGCACCATGAAATACACAGCGTACGAAGAAGCGCTCGCTGAGGTCGTCGTCGAACACGGTCAGTTCGTCGATATAGCAATGGTGCCGGTCGAGAAAGCCGACGACGGCGGCAACCTGGCCCGCCGCGCTCGGGCACGCAACAGTGAGAACCAGTTGATCGGGACGGGAATCGGCGGACATGCGCTCTCCACATAGGCGAATGGGGCAACGCCGCGGGGCGCGGCATGCATCATCGCAGTAGAGCAAATCGGCGGGGCACGGGGATAGAAGCTAACCGCCGTCGCACTGGAATGGGAGCGTCAGACGGTGCAGAGGCGGGATGAAGGAACGCCGGGGTATGGCGTTCACTCAGCATCGAGCCCACATTCGCCGAGCAGCCATTGACGGAACGCGCTCAGCGCCGGTGTCGCCGCGCGCTGCGTGACGAGCAAATAACCGCGCTCGGTGACCACGGGCGTGTCGAACGGTTCGACGAGTTGCCCCGTGGCGAGCAGTTCGTCGACCAGTGGCGCCCAGCCGAGCGCGACGCCCTGGCCCATGATCGCGGCGTGGGCCACGAGCGTAAAGCTGTTGAACGTGATGCCGCGATGCGCGGCAGGTGCTTCCAGACCGTGCGCCGTGAACCAGTCGGCCCACGACAACCAGCGTGCCGGCTGGGTAGGTTCCAGATGCAGCAGCGGCAAGCTCAACAGGTCCGACGGCGTACGCAATTGCGGATGCGCCGCGAGAAAGGCCGGACTGCACACGGGCGTGACACGCTCCGGAAATAGCTTGAGCACGCCGCGCGCGGTCCAGTCCGCATCTTCGTCGCCGAACGCAATCGCAATGTCCGCCTGATCGTGCGAGGGATCGAATACGTTCTGCGACGTGATGATCTTGACGTCGACGTCCGGCATCAACGCCTTGAACTGCGACAGGCGCGGCATCAGCCAATAGGTTGCGAAGCCGAAGTCGGTGGAAAGCGTAAGGGTTTGCGGCGTGCGCCGCGCACGGATCTCGGCGGTGGCGAGGCGGATCGTGTCGAGCGCGCTGCGCACCGCTTCGAAGAGACGCACGCCGTCTTCCGTCAACGTGACGCCGCGATGGCCCCGTTCGAAAAGCGGTGCGCCTAGCGCTTCTTCGAGTTGCACCACGCGCTGACTAACCGCCGGCTGCGTCGAACCCAGTTCGCGCGCGGCGGCCGTGAAACTCGCGAGACGCGCCGCCGATTCGAACATGGTCAGTGCCTGCATTGGCGGCAAGCGATCCTGCCTCGACATAACACCCCCTTATAGGCACATAACGATTTGCCGTCTTCACAGCGGCGAATTGGACGGCAATAGTGGAGTTCACGCAGGGCCGGCACGCCGGCTTTCCCGCTTGCAACGACACCCGAACCCCTCTTTGCGATTCTATTCGAGGCGCGCTCCAATGCTTGACACGAAACAGAATATTCTCATTCTGATGGCTGACCAGATGACACCGTTTGCGCTTGCTGCATACGGACATCGTTTAACGAAGACGCCCAATCTCAATCGCCTCGCGAAACAGGGGGTGGTATTTGACTCGGCGTATTGCGCCAGTCCGCTGTGTGCGCCGTCGCGTTTTTCTTTTTTGTCGGGCAAGCTGCCGTCCGCGATCGGTGCTTATGACAATGCAGCAGAATTTCCGTCGCAAACGCTGACGTTCGCACACTATCTTCGTGCCGAAGGGTATCGCACGATCCTGTCCGGCAAAATGCATTTCTGCGGCGCCGATCAGCTGCATGGTTTCGAAGAGCGGCTCACCACTGACATCTATCCCGCCGATTTCGGCTGGACGCCAAACTGGGATGATTTCAAAACACGCCCTACTTGGTACCACAATATGAGTTCGGTGATCGACGCGGGTCCCTGCGTGCGCACGAACCAGTTGGACTTCGACGATGAAGTCACGTTCACCACACGCCAGAAGCTCTTCGATATCGCGCGTGAGCGGCATGCCGGTAAAGATGCGCGGCCGTTCTGCATGGTCGCTTCGCTGACGCATCCGCACGACCCGTACGCGATTCCGCAAAAGTACTGGGACATGTACGCGGATGAAGACATCGCGCTGCCCGCGCATCGCGATTCGCTCGCTGACGCCGATCCGCATTCGAAGCGTTTGAGGCATGTGTGCGAAACCGACCGCACGCCGCCCACCGACCAGCAGATCCGCAATGCACGGCGCGCTTATTACGGCGCGATTTCCTATGTCGACGACCAGTTCGGTGCGATTCTCGAAGCGCTTGAACAGGCGGGACTTGCGCAAGATACCGTCATCGTGGTGACGTCGGACCACGGTGAGATGCTCGGCGAGCGCGGGCTCTGGTACAAGATGACGTTCTTCGAAGGCGGCTGCCGCGTTCCGCTGATTGTGCATGCGCCGCAGCAATTCGACGCGCATCGGGTGCACGAGTCGGTCTCGCATCTCGACCTGCTGCCCACGTTAGTGGAAATGGCGCGTGGCGATCAGCCGGCGGTCTGGCCGGATTCGCTCGACGGTCAAAGTCTCGTGTCGCATCTGCGTGGCGCGCAAGGTGCCCACGACGAAGCAATTGGCGAGTATCTGGCGGAAGGCGCAATAGCGCCGATTGTGATGCTGCGGCGCGGGCGCTTCAAATTCATTCACACGCCAGCCGATCCCGACCAGCTCTATGACGTAACAGCGGACCCGCTCGAACGCGAGAACCTCGCGGCGCACGCAGGATATACCTCACAGGTCGCGGCATTTCGCGAGGAAATCGCACGACGCTGGGATCTCACCGCACTGCACAACGAAGTACTGCAAAGCCAGCGCCGCCGCCGTTTCCATTTCGAGGCCACCACGCAAGGCACGGTCGCGTCATGGGACTGGCAACCGCATGTCGATGCAAGCCAGCGCTATATGCGCAACCACATCGATCTCGACACGCTCGAAGCGATGGCACGGTTTCCCGCCGTGACGCGTTGATGTCCCCGCTGATGATTTACCCCACCTCCAGGAAGCCGACATGATGAAAAAGCTCTTTAAACAGGCTGTATCCGGCGTCGCGCTGCTGTGCGCGGCGGCTACCTTTGCCGCGGCTGCCGAGCCGCAGTCCTGCACGCAGGTCAACATGGCGGGCCCCGGCTGGACCGACATCGACGCCACCAATGCAATGACTGGCGTGCTGCTGAAGGCGCTCGGCTACCATCAGAAGGTAGCGAACCTGTCGGTGCCGATTACCTATCAAGGCCTGAAAAAAGGGCAGATCGACGTGTTTCTCGGCAACTGGATGCCGGCGCAAGCGCCGGTTGTCAAACCGTTCGAAGACGAAAGATCCATCGAGGTCGTGCATCCGAATCTGAGCAATGCGAAGTTCACACTCGCGGTGCCCGACTACGTAGCGGCCGCGGGCGTGCATTCATTCGCGGACCTCGCGAAGAACGCCGACAAGTTCGACAGCAAGATCTACGGCATCGAGCCGGGGGCGCCGGCCAATCAGAACATCAAGAAAATGGTTGACGACAAGGCGTACGGGCTTGGCAATTGGAAGCTCGTCGAATCGAGCGAGACCGGCATGCTCACGCAGGTCGACCGCGCCGTGCGCGAGAAGAAATGGATCGTGTTCCTTGCATGGGAACCGCATCTGATGAACACGAAGTTCAAGCTGACTTACCTCGACGGCGGCGATAAGTACTTCGGCCCGAACTACGGCGGCGCAACGGTCAATACCGTTGCGCGCAGCGGGTACGCCGAGCAGTGTCCGAATGTTGGCCGGCTGTTCAGGCAACTCACATTCAACGTCGATCTGGAGAACGGCGTGATCACCGAGGTGCTGGGGAAGAAGACCGGCCTCGATGCGGCGGCCACCGAGGCACTCAAGCGCCACCCCGACTTGCTGAAGTCGTGGCTCGACGGCGTGAACACGGCAAGTGGCGCCAACGGCTTGCAAGCGGTTCAAACCGCACTCGGCGTGAAATAACCTCGGCATTCCAGACTTCGAGGTCGCTACTCGACAGATTCATGTCGCATCCGGTCGAATCCTCATAAATCTGGACCCTTATTCTTGATCCGTCGTTGCAGTCATCGCAGCTGATTGTACGTACTGCCGATAGCTTCAATCCGTTTCAACCGGCCTCAACCGGTTTCGAACTGCCCGTCATGCGAGAAGCGCCGCGCGTTGGAATATCGCGCGCGGCAGGGATCGCTTTATCCAATGAAATACGCAGGCACAGAGCAGGGGATAACTAGATGAAAAAGAAAAATGCCGTCAGTCTTTCTGGACTCGCTCTCGCGGCAAGCGCTGTCTGCGCGCCGACGGCGGCCCATGCGCAAAGCAGCGTCACCTTGTACGGGATTCTGGACGCCGGCATCACCTACGTGAACAATGCCGGTGGCGCACACCAGTTCAAATTCGACGACGGCGTTTCGTACGGCAACCGGATCGGTTTCAAAGGCGTGGAAGATCTCGGCGGCGGCTTGCAAGCGGTCTTCGTGCTCGAATCGGGTTTCCACCTGAGCAATGGGCAGCTGGGTTTCGGCGGTGCCGAATTCGGACGCCAGGCTTATGTCGGCATCAAGAACGCGTGGGGGACGTTCTCGTTCGGTAACCAGCTCGACATGACCGAAGAGTTTGTTTACCTGTACAACATCTCCGCATGGGCGAGCGGCTACGCGATTCACCAGGGCGACTTCGACCGGATGAACGGCGACCGTCTGCCGAACTCGGTGAAGTTCCTGTCGAGCGATTTCGCCGGCTTCACCTTCGGCGGCATGTACTCGTTCGGCAACACCGCCGGCAACTTCCATCAGAAGAGCGCATGGAGCGTGGGCGCGCATTATGACCGCGGTCCGTTCAACATGGGCGCGGCGTATACGCAATTGAACAATCCGAGCGGCATCTATGCCTTCGACCCCTATGCGATGATCGGTACGCGCACCTTCCTCGGCCAGCCGACCGTTTCCGTCGATCCGGCCACCGGTGCGGTGACGGATCTGTATAGCTCGTCGGCATTCCCGGTGGACAAGCAAGGTGCGTTTGCGGTCGGCGCCGCCTATACGATCGGCAACCTGATGCTCACCGGCGATTTCACCTATTCGACGATCAAGGGCTTCGGGCAGACCTCGCATATGCAGGTTTATGAAGGGGGCGCGTCGTACAACTTCACGCCCGCGTTGGCCCTGTACGGCGGCTATCAGCACACGAGCTTCGAAGGCAATCACTGGAACCAGGGCTCGCTCGGGCTGCACTACCTGCTGTCCAAACGGACCGACGTCTATGTTTCCGGCGACTATCTGCGAGCCTCGAATGGCGTGAATGCGGTGATCGGCTACAGCTTCACGCCGTCGACGTCGAATACGCAATCCGACGTTCGGATCGGGATGCGGCACTCGTTCTGACACATTCTCAGCGTACTGAAGCGGGCGGCCTCCCGAATGACGGGAGCCGCCCGCGTCCGTTACGGCGGTTTTTGATGCGTCCGCATTTTCCATACTCCAGAAACCCGGCGGCAGGCCGATAAGCAACCAGGCGCCGCGGATCGGCCGCGCCTGGTTGGCGGAACGTATCGGGAGAGTGGAGTGAGCCGTCTCAGTTTGAACACCAAGTTGTGGCTGGCGCTGCTGGTCACCTGGCTGGGCCTTCTGTTTCTGGGAGGCTGGGCCGCGTGGCAGTCGCGTGAAAGGACGATGGCGGACCGCCAGAGCGCGGTCCAGAACGTTGTGGAATCGGCCAGCGGAATCGTCACCGACTATGCCGCGCAGGCGGACGCGCACCATTTGACGCTCGAACAGGCGCAGGAGCAGGCGAAAGCGCGACTCGCCACCATGCGTTATCCGGGTAATGGTTACATGATCATTACAACGGCGCGCCCGGTGGTCATCATGCATCCCTTGCTGGCTGACCTGCGAATGAAAGATGTCAGCGACTACAAGGACACGGACGGCAAACTGCTGTTTGTGGAGATGGTGAAGGTCGCGCAGGCGCATGGGCAGGGTTTCGTGCGCTATATGGGCCGCTTGCCCGGCAAGCCGGACCGGGTGGAGAAAATCAGCTTCGTCAAGCAGTTCGCCCCCTGGGACTGGTATCTGATTTCAGGGCTGTATGTGAACGACATCAATGATGCGTTCAAGGCCGATCTGCTGGAGTACTTTATCGTCGTTCTCCTGATCGGCGCACTCAGTTCAACGGCGCTCATCCTGATCATCCGTAATGTAACGCGCAGTCTTGGCGGCGATCCGGTGTATGCGGCCTCCGTCGCCGAGCGCATTGCGAACGGCGATCTCTCGCGCGAGGTAGCGTTGAACCGGACCGACGCCGACAGTATGTTGTCGGCGATGGAACGGATGCAGCGCCGATTGGTGGATACGCTCCGCACAATTCGAGGCGGGACCGAAACCATCACGGTAGCGGCGCAGCAGATCGCGTCCGGCAATCAGGATCTGTCGGCGCGTACGGAACAGCAGGCGGCGTCGATCAGCGAAACCGCCGCCAGCATGGAGCAACTCACGGCGACCGTGAAGCAGAACGCGCACAACGCTCACGAGGCCAGCAGGATGGCCGAAGACGCGTCCAATATCGCTGGTGAGGGCGGCGTTGCGGTGCAGCAGGTCGTGACGACGATGCAAGGTATCGCGGCCAGCTCGTCGCGCATCGTCGACATCATTGCGGTGATCGAAGGCATCGCATTCCAGACCAACATCCTGGCGCTGAACGCCGCAGTTGAAGCGGCCCGTGCAGGCGAAGAGGGTAGAGGGTTCGCCGTCGTGGCGGGAGAAGTGCGGAATCTGGCGCGCCGCAGCGCCGACGCGGCGAAAGAGATCAAGAGCCTGATCGAGGATTCGGCCGGCAAGGTGGACGACGGCAAGATGCAGGTTGAGCGCGCGGGCGCCACGATGGCCTCACTGGTCCAGTCGGTCAGACGCGTAACGGGCATCATCGCCGAGATTTCATCGGCGTCCGAGGAGCAAAGCCGCGGCATCGAGCAAGTGAACGTGGCGATCGCCCAGATGGACGACACGACCCAGCAGAACGCGGCCATGGTCGAACAGGCCGCCGCGGCTGCCCAGTCGATGCAGGAGCAGGCGCAAAGCCTGCGCGATGCGGTCAACGTGTTCCGGTTTTCGCAGACCGGGTCACACGCCACCTCGCACGCCACGGCAAACTGAGCGTTCCAGAGTGGGTGAACGGGGGCGTTGGCCGAGGCGCTTTCCCCGTTGCACCCATGCGTGGCATGCCATCGTCAGAACGCGCTCATGCGATTCGGCATACCCCATGCGCGCGTCGGTACTGACACGCATTGCGTTCAGTCGCCAATATGTGCGAGATTGCGTTCCAGATCCCGGCGGCGAACTGAGCTGCGGAGCTGTTGCCGCAGCCACATACGAAAATCTTGTGGTGTCGACGCCGATTGTGCCGATCACGCTAAGCGAGAGATTTTATGTCCCAGCAGAAAGCAGCCGAAATTGCCGCGCGGCTCGACCGTTTGCCGCCATCGCGCACCATCTGGACCATGGTGATCCTGATTTCACTTGGCGGTGTGTTCGAGTTCTACGACCTCTTTTTTACCGGGTACGTTGCGCCGGGTATGACTCAGTCCGGGCTTTTCAGGCCCGAATCGCTGGGGTTTCTTGCGTCTCTTCAACCTCTGGCCGTCTCCGGCTTCGGAACCTTCGTTTTCGCCACGTTCGCCGGTCTGTGGGTCGGCACGCTGGTATTCGGTTATGTCGCCGACCAGTTTGGCCGGCGGATGATCTTCACGTGGTCGCTGATCTGGTACATGGTGTGCACGATCATCATGGCATTCCAGACGTCAGGCTTGGGCCTCGATATCTGGCGTTTCATTGCCGGGATTGGCATTGGGGTTGAGCTGGTAACGATCGACACGTACATTTCCGAACTGATTTCAAGTCAGCAGCGTGGCCGCGCCTACGCCGTCAATCAGTTCATCACGTTCTGCGTCGTGCCGGTGGTGGCATTCCTTGCTTTTGCGTTGAAAGGCACGCGGCCGTTCGGGCTCGACTACTGGCGGGTCGTGATTCTGATCGGCTCAGTGGGCGCAATCGTTGTCTGGATCCTGCGTCGCCACATTCCGGAAAGCCCGCGCTGGCTGGCACGTCATGGAAGAATCGACGAAGCCGAACGCATCGTTGCGGATATCGAGCGCCGGGTGGTCGCGGAAAAAGGCATTCCGCTAGTCGCACCGCAGGCCCTCATGCCGGAGAGCAAAGGCGCGGGAACATTGGGCGAAATTTTTGCGCCCCAGTATCGCCGCCGCACGATCATCCTGTCGATTTTCAACATGGCCCAGGTGATCGGCTTCTACGGATTCGCGGCCTGGGTGCCGACGCTGTTGATTCATCGCGGCATTCATGTGACTGCCAGCCTTGGTTATGCATTCTTGATCGCTATTGCCAACCCATTCGGCCCGCTGCTCGGCACCTGGTTTGCCGACCGGGTGGAGCGCAAGGTTCAGATCATTGGCGGTCTTGTCACCATGGCGGTCGTGATCGCGCTGTTCTCACAAGCCTCCGAGCCGTGGCTGCTGATTACCCTCGGCGTGCTATTTACGCTCTCGTCGAACATCATGTCTTACGCCTATCACGGCTACCAGGCGGAGCTGTATCCAACCCGTGTTCGTGCCCGGGCCATCGGATTCGTCTACTCATGGAGCCGGATTTCCGCTGCTTTCGCGGGCCTGGCGATCGGGATTCTGCTGCACGGCTATGGCGTACCCGGCGTCGCGGTCTTTATCGGCATTTCGATGCTCGTCGCCGTCTGCATGATTCTGCTCGGACCGCCAACTCGAGGCCTCGCGCTGGAAGCGATCAGTCACTGAGTTTCAGTTGCTTTCCTCCCATGATCGACATCCCTGCGTCGTCGCGCGACGCAGGCGAGGGTTTGTCTCTACAAACATCGGCGCCGCCCGTGTCGATAAACAGATCGGGTAGCCGTATTCAGGCAACGACTCGCCAGTCCCGGATCGCAGTAGCACGGCCATAGCGAAACGTGGGGCGAACCCTCGATAGAGATGTGGAGCGCGCATGCACCGATTCAGTTTCACGCAAAAGCTCTGGCTGCCTTTGGTCGTCAGTCTGGTGGCTTTGCTTGTGGTGTCCGTATCGGCGGCATGGTTGTCCCGGCAGACGCGCATCGAAGAGCGCAAGAACGATCTGGTGAACGTCGCCCATGTCGGGCTCAGTATTGTGAAGGAGTACGGGACACTTTCACAAAACGGCACGCTCACCGAGGCGGATGCTCGCCGACAGGCGCTTGAGCGGCTGGGCAATATCCGTTATGGCGAAGACGGCTATTTTCTCGTGATCGATTCCACGCCGCGAATGGTCATGCATGCGGTAAAGCCCGCACTGAATGGAAAGGACCTCGCCGGAACAGCCGATGCCGATGGCCGGCACCACTACGTGACGTTCGCTTCGGTCGCGCAGGCGCCGAATGGCGGCTTTGTGGATTATGTGTTCCCGCATCCACACGACCCGGCGAGCGCCGCGGTCGGCAAGATCGGCTATGTCGTGCGCTATGCGCCGTGGGACTGGATTATCGCTACGGGCGCCTATGTGGACGATATCGACGCGGCTTTCAAGGAGTCGCTCTATATCGTTGGTGGACTTTTCGCCGTGCTTGCGGTGTTGCTGTCCACGCTTGTCTCGCTCACTAATCGCAGCATTCAACGCACGATCGGCGGCGATCCTGCTTATGCCACCCAGGTGGCCGGTGAGATCGCGTTGGGTAATCTCGCCATTGCCATCAAAACCCGGAAGGCCGACAACTCAAGCCTCCTGCATGCGATGCAGCGCATGCGCGATGGGCTCGCCGGCACGATCGCGCAGATCAAGGACGCCGCCAGCAAGGTGGCGACCGGCGCGCGCGAGATTGCCGAGGGAAACGCGGATCTTTCAGCACGCACCGAGAATCAGGCGGCCTCGCTCGAGGAAACCGCTGCCAGCATGGAGCAGATCACCGCGATGGTCAGGCAGACGGCGGAGAACGCGCAAACGGTACGTGAACTGACCGAGAATGCGGAGCAGATCGTCAATCGCGGTGGTGAGACGGCAGCTGAAGCGGCGTCAACGATGCAGGAGGTATCGAGTGAATCGCACAAGATGGTGGAGATTATTTCGGTGATCGAAGGGATTGCGTTTCAGACCAATATCCTCGCGCTGAACGCTGCGGTAGAAGCCGCGAGAGCAGGGGACGAAGGGCGCGGTTTCGCAGTTGTGGCCGCTGAGGTACGTACGCTGGCGCAGCGCAGTGCGGGTGCTGCAAAAGAGATCCGGGTTCTGATCAGTCGCGCGGTTGGAAAGGTTGAGAACGGTGTTGAACTCGTCGATAAAACGGGCCTGACGATTGAGGCGGCACGAGAAGCGATTGCGAGAGTGTCAGGGGTTGTGCGCGAGATCACGGCAGCTGCCGCGGAGCAGAGCGCCGGCATTAATCAGGTTAACGTTGCTGTTACGCAGATGGACAGCATGACGCAACAAAACGCCGCGCTGGTCGAGCAGGCGGCGGCCGCTGCGCAGTCGCTGACTGAGCTGGCGCAACTGCTGCATGTCTCGACAGGCCAGTTTCAGTTGCAGAACGATGGTGCTAGTCGGGAAGATCGGCCGGTGATCACGACCCGGACTGAGAGCCGGGTATCGCAAAGGTTGGCTGCAGCGCGGTGAAGTACCGTACACACATCATGCCGCCAATCGATGTTCAAAGTACGGCCGCTCCCGGTCATCGAGAATGGCGTATTGCGCCGCCAGGTCGGATGGATTCGGATTGAGCCACGCGTCGAGGTGTTCCGGTTTGATCGGGATAATGCAGCGATCGTGACCGGTAGCCGCGACTTCCGGCGGCGGTTCGTCGGTGATCGCGGCAAACGACCATAGATCAGGCTCACCCGGTATCGTTGTGCGCGACCACAGGCAAGCAACCAGCATGGGTTGCGCAGGCTGCGGATCGAATTGCAAAACGACATTCTTCCCGTTTTGGTCAACGTTCTCGTAGAAACGATTGACGACCATGATGCCGTGATTGTGGCCGAACAACTTCCCCCACACCCGCCGCAGGTTGTCTCGCCGGGCGTTGAATGTCCCCGGTTTTTCCCTCTCCATCTGCTCGGTCCAGCCCGGTAAGCGGCAGCGGTACCGCATCGGCACGACGACGCGGCGGCCGTCCTGAACAATCATCACTGGGGCATACCAGCCAGGATAGATCTGCGAATCCGCATCTTTCAAGGTAGTGCGCTTCAGGTCCGCCAGCCGGCGCGCAGCTGCGTCGATCTTGTCGAGCGCGATCCGCCTGCTTTCGGTTGCCGCTTTTGTCGTCTTCGTTTCCAGAATGCGCTCGGCGTCGGCAAGCCGCGCGCGCTGCTTGAAAAGCTCCTGTTCGAATTTCGTTGCGCGTAGCGCATTGTTTTCAGCAATCAATGCCTGGATGCGGTGCTCATCATCGGTCTGCGGGTCCGAGAACGCAGCCTCCATTGCCATCGGAGCCTTCAGCTCCCGGCCGCCATGCTCCCAGTACAGCTCCGCGAACTCCCGGAGACTCATGGCAGCGCCGAACATTTTTACGTACTTCCGGTAGTCCGCTTCAATCTGGGCCGAATAGCACATGGCAACCTCCATTGGACCTTCCAATGATAGTGCCGGATGGAACTGACAAACACCCGTGCGAAGGTCGAAAATCCCGCTGCCGCCGGTGCTTTCTCAGGCGATTGCCCGGGCAGCACGATCACCGCTAAAGGCGCAAAGAGCAGGGCGGCCTGGTTTAGACTGCTGTCAATCGCCGGGCCATCTTTGCTAATCCTCGGAGATACGGTTGGAGACGTGGTCCAGGACTCGAATATCCGGTGGTTCTGACCTGGCATTCCGGCCACCCTTTGTCGCCGTTCAGCGAAGAGATCTCGCCACGGAATATGTCGAAAGCCTGCGCGTTTTCCGGTCGGTGGTCGAATTGAAGAGTTTCACACGAGCGGCGGACATGCATGGGCTGACCCGGCCGGCGGTGTGGCGGGCAATAGCCGGGCTGGAAAAGCGGATGGGATGCCGGCTGTTGAACCGGACCACCCGGCAGCTCTCCCTCACCGAGGCCGCGGAGCGATTCTACGAAGGCTGCGTGCGCATCCTGGACGATCTGGATGCACTTGAAGCGGACGTAGCCAATCAGACACGGGAAGCGAGTGGCGTCTTGCGTCTGGTCACCCATACCACGGCGACGATAAACCGGCTGGTTCCGTTGATCGCCGGATTCAAGCGGGCCCATCCGAAAGTCGCGCTCGATGTGACGCTGACCGAGCGCCCCGTCGACCTGGTTGCCGACGGGTACGACCTTGGCATCGTTGTTCCCTACATGGTGACCAACGAGACGACCGTTGTACGCCTGCTCGAGCGAATTCCGGTTGTCATCGTCGCGACGCCGGCGTATCTGCAAACCGCGTCAATACCTTCGCAAGAGCGGCCAATAGCAGGGAAGGCCGGGTTCTTACCCGGGTTTTTGTATGCACAAAAATAACTTGCACTCGTTGTTTTTTGTGCATACAATAATTACATGCAAATCGAATTCGACCCGCTCAAAGACCAAATCAATCAGGGGAAGCACGGCGTTTCGCTGGCGATGGCCGAAGCATTCGAGATGGGTGTCGCGCTAGTGTGGCGCGATGACCGGTTCGACTACAGCGAAGAACGATTCACCGCTCTCGGCCCGATCGGCGATCGTATCTATTCGCTTGCATTCACCATGCGCGGCGAAACGCTGCGTGCAATCAGTCTGCGCAAAGCTAACCGTAGAGAGGTGCTTAAATATGTCGACGAAGCGTAAATTTCATATCCCCGACGCCGCTGAAGATGCGGCGCTCACCAGGGCGGCCGGAAGTGATGCCGATAACCTGCCACTCACGGATGCACAATTGAAGCGCATGCGCCCCGCGCGTGACGCGTTGCCGGCGATGGTCGGCGAAAAGGCAGCGGCCGCTGTGCTGAGAGGTCCCGGCCGTCCGTCGATGCCGATCGACCAGCACAAGGTGCGTACAACGATCCGCCTTGATCCTGACGTGATCGACGCTTTCAAGGACACGGGTGCTGGCTGGCAATCTCGCGTGAATGATGCATTGCGCGAATGGGCAAACTCGCATGGCATGTTCCGCGGTAGGTAAATATACGATCGCCTATGATGAAACGGTGCTGCGCAACACCTCACCACTTCGGAGGCTCCATGGACCTACCTCAAGCAGACGGCGCGGACCCCGCTGCCGTCTTTACTGCCGCGCTGGGCGTCCTGTTTCGGACTCACCCTGACAGGGCAGCGCTACTGCAAGCATGGGAACCTATCGCGGCCTCGATGCCCCTCATGGTGCTAAAAAACGGTGCCATCGAAGTATCGAACAATGCCAATGTTGTGATCGCGCAGGGCCTCTTGCATATCGCTCGCAGCGACACCGTCTAGACGACAAAGAAACGATCGGTTTTTTGAGAGGGGTGCCAGACGCCCCTTTTTTGTGATAATCGCGGCCCCGTCAATGCAGGGGTGCCGTCAAGATTCATACTGGTTCCAGTGGTGGAAGGAGCGGTAGCGGAACTTGGGCCGATTCTGGCGCGCGCTGGCACAGCTTTGTGGGGCGGAGCGGCCGTCGCGGGAACGGCTAGCGTCTCGGGCGACTCGCCGAAAGATGACAGCAAGACCGCACCGGTCGCGCGCACGCTGCCGCGCACCGATGAGAGTTGCAAGAAATGCCCGCCAGAAGGCGGTAGCAGGGTCCGCGAGAATCACGGCGTAAACTGGCCGTCGTATCAATATCAGGCCCGCATCACCGGCTTTGCATTCGACACGGAAGAGTGCCGTTGGCGAGTTATGCGCGATCAGGTCAGCTGACGCGATGACGATGCGCAGTCGTAGATGCATCGATAAAAAGAATTTCATTCATCGACGTTAATCGCTTCCCGCGTAGTCATGCGAGATGAAATCGGAGCTTAGCGGGACTTATCTTTTACCGGTCGAGCACTGGCGCGCTTCCTTGCAGCAGCCTCTTTCGGGGTTGCAGGCGAGTTCGCCACGTTTGCTTTACCGGCCACAACGTTTCCAGATGTTGATTTACGTAGCCCAGCAGATGGCTTGACTGGTAACTTCTTTGTTACCGATTTATTGTCCTCCGCAGGCTTCGCGTTCGCAGGTGGCTTGCGGGTTGTCGAGACAGCCGACCTGGTCGCCTTCTTTGCTGTCACCTTACCTGCCGGTGGCTTGTTACGTCCGGCAGCAGGCTTCGGCGGTGGGTACGCGTCGGCCATCTCGATGCCAAACACATCGGCCACCAGCGCGTCGTCGAGCACCTTGCCGGTAGCGGCTCGTTTTGTGGATTTGGGCAGGCCAGCGCCGGCCTGCCTGACGAGATCATTGGCATCGACGCGGCGCAAGGCGAAGAGCAATTCCGGCTGTTGGTCGAGCCGCGCGCCGACGCCGTAGAGCACGGCAGCAACGTGCTTGCACATCGACGCCCAGTCCGGGCAACTGCAATTGAACCTGATTTCCTTCGGCACCGGGAAAAGACCCGTTCCGGGTTTGCAGATGCGCTCCATCACGGCAGTCGAGAACTTGCCCTGCAGCAGTTCTACCATCGAATCGATCGACCCCGAGCAGTCGGCACCAATTGTTCGCCATTGCTTTGCCGGACACGCCGTCACGCTTACGGCGACCGTGTAGAGGCTCGAACCCATTACCTGCGCTCGCACTTCGCCGGCCGTAATCTGGAGGTCAATCACGGAACCGTTGCGGATGTAGGTACGGCCGCGCGGCAGGCGGTTGGCATAGTCGCTGTAGCCTTCCAGATTGTCACACCAGGCCTTGCCCCAGAAGGTCCTGGCGATGGCGCCGCGATACGAGGCGATTGGCGACAGGACCGCACCAGTCTTCTTCGCCTTGGCGGCGGCCAGTTCAGCCTTTTTCCTGCGCTCGGCAACCGAGACATAAGGTTTCCATCCCCCGTAACCGTAACTCATTGCGCTTCCTTTTCACGATTAATTTTCTTGCGCGGCATGAACATCGAGCTTGACGAGATCGAGCAATTCGCGATCGCTCATCTCGGTGAGCAGGAGTTCCGCGCCGCCCTCCAGCACATCCTTCACCAATTGCTGCTTCACTTCGATCAACTGGTCGATATGGTCCTCGATCGTCCCTCGGCAGATAAACTTATGCACCAGGACGTTCTTCTGCTGGCCGATACGAAACGCACGGTCAGTCGCCTGATTTTCCACGGCCGGGTTCCACCAGCGGTCGTAGTGGATCACATGGGAAGCAGCGGTGAGATTCAACCCCGCCCCACCAGCCTTTAGCGAGAGCACGAAGAAGGGTATCAGCTCATCTTCCTGGAATCTCTTGACCAGTTCGCGGCGCCTGGCTACCGGAGTGCCGCCATGGAGCACCAGGCCTTCGCGACCAAAAATTGAACCCAGAAATGCCGCCAGCGGCTCAGTGGTCTCGCGGAACTGGGTGAATACAAGCACTTTTTCCTGCTTGGCGGCAATGACTTCGGCCAGCTGTCGCAGGCGGGCGAACTTGCCGCTGTCTTCCGCCTTCCACGCTCCGTCGCCCAGCCATTGCGAGGGATGGTTGCATATCTGTTTAAAGCGCATCAGGAAACTCAGCACGACACCCTTGCGACCGATGCCGTCGGCATCTTCGAGCGCGGCGGCCAGATCTTTCACCGCACGCTGGTAAAGCGCCGCCTGGCTCGGGCGCAGGTGGCACCAGGCCTTGAGTTCGGTTTTGTCCGGAAGGTCGTCGATTACCCGCTTGTCGGTCTTCAGGCGGCGCAGGATGTAGGGCTGTACGAGCGCGCGTAGGGGGCCGAAATGCTCGGCCTTCGCCAGCCGCCTGGTAAAGTTGGCGAAAACCTTGTCCGAGCCCAGCAAACCGGGGTGGGTGAAATCGAAAATGGACCACAGATCGGACAGGCGGTTTTCCACAGGGGTGCCAGTCAGCGCGATTCGCGATTGTGCATGGAGCTGCTTGACCTGTCGCGTTTGCTTCGCACCCGGATTCTTGATCGCCTGCGCTTCATCGACGATGGCAACGCGCCATTGGATGGTCCCCAGTACCGGCTGGCGAAGAAGCGAGCCAAAGCTGGTGACGACGAGATCGATGTCCGCAAGCCGCGCGGCGTCCAGTGCACGCAAATCGGCCGCCGGCATGACCGACGGATGTGCGATCAGCAGGCGCAAACCCGGGGCGAAGCGCTCGGCCTCTGCTGCCCAGTTGGCCAGCAGCGATGCGGGGGCGACCAGCAGGCTGGGCTGCGCCTCGGCGCTTTCGCGCTTCAACACGAGCAGCAGGGAGAGTACCTGCATGGTCTTGCCCAGACCCATATCGTCCGCCAGGCAAGCGCCCAATCCGAGTCGGGTGAGCAGGTACAACCACCGCACGCCGGCCTGTTGGTAGGGCCGCAGGCTGGCCTTGAGTTCCGGTCCCGGGCTGATCTGCGCTAACCCCTCCGGCTGACGCAGATCCTGCAAGATGTCGGCCAGCCAGGGCCCTGCAACAAGCTGCGACCAGTCACGGTCAGCGGGGTCGTCGCTATCGTCGAGCGAAATACCCGCCAGAAGGCGTAGCGCCTCATTAAATGACAGACCGGTTTTCGCTGCCGTTTCCATGGCCTCGAATCGCTTCAGGAGGCGACTGAGCTTTTTGTTGTTCACCTCGACCCAGCGACCGCGGATGAGTTGCAAGCCGTCGGCGCCTTTGAGCAGATCCCTGACCTCGGAGGCGCTGAGACGCTCGCCGTCGAGGGAGACCTCCATGCTGAAATCGAGCAACGCGTCCTTGCCCAGGAGCGAAGGTGGTCTTG
This sequence comes from Paraburkholderia sp. BL23I1N1, assembly GCF_003610295.1. NCBI lineage: Bacteria > Pseudomonadati > Pseudomonadota > Betaproteobacteria > Burkholderiales > Burkholderiaceae > Paraburkholderia > Paraburkholderia sp. BL23I1N1. The sequence goes on along the minus strand of NZ_RAPV01000001.1, from coordinate 5,554,014 downwards.
CTCCGACGCTCGCTCTTATAACGGGACGAGCAGGGCGGCCCGCCTGCCAGACGCCTGGCGTCCGTACGACAATCCCGGCGGCTTCGAGTTTGGACAGGTCCGAGAGAAAGCGATAGGCGTCAAGCGGCGTCCAGCGCAGCGGATGGTATATCTCTCCGGTATCCACCATTTCGCGAAGCCAATCGCAGTGTTCCGCGGCGCGCTGCACCGGCAGCAGTAGCGACAGGAGCTGCGTCTTGCTTCTGGCTCCAGAAAATTCCGCCAGGGCTTGCGACAGTGGCTGGTGTTGCGCCTTGCCATGGGCCGATAGGCGCGAGGTGTAAGTCGCAAGGAAGGCGAACGGTGACTCCGGGTCCTTGCGGTTCTCCGCGAGGTTGAAATGCACTCGGCCGACGAGATTCCAGGCCGGGTGGCGCAACTTGAGGAAATCCTGAAGAGAGACTTTTGCGGTCGCCAGTTCCTGGTGCAGGGCGGTATTGATCTCGTCCCACAGCGTGGCCAGCACATCTGGCGTCAGATACTCCCCGCCCGTCATTGGCGGCGCATCGGCAATCAAGGCATCGAAATCCTTGGCCGCAGGCGTGACGACCGCTATGTCGCCGCCTTCGGGGGTAGCGCACAAGGCGGTGACATAGCGCGCGGCAAAATCTCGCCACCAGGCCCAGGCGGGCGGCAAAATGCGGCCGATTTCCGCCGTTCCCAGATGCAGCAGGCCATGCCCCGCGCCAAGCGCAAACGAACTGCCTAGCCGCGGTCGTATCTCATCCGCCAATAGTGGCGCGTCGTCCTCTGGAACCGCAAGCAGGTGACCACCGGGCGTCAGGTGCGGCGCAAGAATGTCGGAAGCAGTCAAAAACGCCCGTCCTCATGGCACTGTTGCAGCAAGCGCTGAAGCGGCCTGTTTTCACGGAAAACGGCCTCGAAGTCAACCGGCAGGCCCGCCGTCCCAGTGCGAACTGTGCGAAGTTCCGTCTGCGCCTGGTTCGCCGGGATTGTGGGGTGGGCCAAGCGTCCGGGGTATGCCTGGTCGCTGCGTTGAGCATGTGTTGTGAACTGTCTTTTCATCTGCTGTAGGACAACCTGATCGCTACGTATCCACTCACGGAAGTTCGCCCCCGCTCTGACACCCGCTGGCCGACCTTCAATCTTCACGGCGGTCCCCGTGAATTTTCGAATTCTGGCAGGAGAAACTGGGCTCACGATGAAAGCGTACCAAAACCTGAGTCATACGAGATGGGATGCCGATGGCGGCCCCCGCCCGCGCGCCGAAAATCAGTTGCGCCTGGCTTGTTACTTACAAACGACCAAATGGCAGAGTGTCTGGTTGGAGCGACCTGCGAACGTTCAACGCTGCGCCTTTGAACTTCCTGAGCCAGGCATCGACCGGGACGATCCGAAGTCTGGTCACGCGCGCGGTGCAAGGTACGGGAGCGAATCGCCTGCTCGGATGCGCGTTGCGGAATCTCGCCGGGCGTGGTGAGCATCACCGTTAATGCAAGGGGCAGAACCATGGAATTTTCTTGCCGAACGTTTCTGATCGCTCGTGACGATACCCTCTGGCGGCTCTCAGGCACCAGGTTCAACCGGATGCTGCGAGACCCGGCAAGCCACAGTCTGCACGTTTTTGCGGGGCAACGAGCGCGAATGGCCAGCACCGTAGTCGAGCTCGTGGCCAGAAACCCGGTGGGCGTCGTTTGGAACACGTTTTCCATGCTTACTTTCGAAAAGCAGCAATTTGCCCTCGCGGAGTTGGTCGTCGCACCTGTGGTTGACGTATTCGATGAAGACATCAACCAAACGGTCGTCGACGCGACTTCCCAATTTGTTGCACAGGGAGGCCAATGGGTTCCGTCGCGCGCTTTGGCGCCCGTCATAGATCAGACCGCGGTGGGCCAACGACCATGCCGACACCTGTAAGCGGGGCTTTGTTGCGAGCCATTTCCAGCCCAGTCATGTACGTTCTGAAACGGCCGGCCATCCTGGACCACCGGTAGTTCTTGCAGTCCGGGATGCGGTCAAGCCGGAATGGATGCGTCCTCGTTGACGGGTGCAGACGGGCAGTTACTGGCCGGCGATGCGTGAACTGCCACGCCAGAATTCTTCAACTCTCACGCAGGGGTGCAGCGATTCGCGCATTAAGCGCCCGGGCTCGATGCGCCGCTCGTGCACCAGGATTACTCCCGAAAAGCTCACCATTCGCGAAGATTAACAACGGTAGATTCGCAACTAACCGTCTATTTTAACTGCTCATGCCACAAAACCAAACCCGGCTTGCAGCGGGAGGGGGCGATTCTGGAGATCGAACCAGGCGCCTTGTGACCGGCGATCACAGCACCGGGCCGGCGCTAAATCATCACGTCGCTGGCTATCGCGCTGCATTGCTGTCGGTCAGAATGCACCGAAGATCCGGTCGAGCGCCGCCAGGATGGCTTCACGTTCAACCGAAAGAGAACCGATGCGTTTGCCGAGCGCGGCCAGAGGAACTGCACTCATGCCGGGCGTATCAAGGAAACACTTTTCGCCATTAACCTCGAAAACCGGCAGCAGATCGGATGGTTTGCCCGAAAAAGCGAGATGCTGGGCAGGTCGCAGAGGGATCACAATGCGCGTCGGCAAAATTCCGACGTGCGTGCTCTGCACGTCGAGCAGGTACGGCGCGAGTCCGCGCGTCTCGTTGTCAGGGTTGGCGTAGAGATCGAACCGCGCCATTAAAACGTCCTGAATTTCGCGAGCGGAAGCCCGTCGCGATCGATCATCGCAGTGTATGCGGCGACCAGTTCGGCGTTATCATCGGCCCAACGGCGAGCCTCCGCCTCCTGAATTTCTTCGCGCACACCGCGCTCGCTCGCGCGCGAAAGGTTAATCCCCAACTCCTTGGCCCGATCCAGGACTTCAGGCGGCAGCGTAACGTTTGTCGACTTGCGTGGTCGAACTTCAAGTGCCTTACCCATGTGCCCCTCCATGTTGCATTTAATGTGCATTATGGTTCACATGAGCGATCCGCTGCAAGTCTGCCTGTATTCGGAAAGAGCCAGATATCGTTTTTATCGACAATCGAGGATCAGCCCGATGCATGTCACATGCGGATTAACCGGCGACCTCGGTCACTACGCAGCCGGCACACGACCGATGGTGGTCCGCGCCGTCATTGTCTGAAGTAGGGAGACGGAGTCGACATAGTCAAGCTACTCCTGTAGGCATGCCGCCTCCGTGGGCGAAGCGCTGAACAGGGCATCCGGCCGGTCGGTTAATTGGGTCGAAGTTTATTTGAGCCGCACAGACAGTGCCGTGATGCGCTGGGCAGCAAGTTCATATTTGACATAATATAAATTATCAACAGGACTGGTATGTTTTGGTCTGTTGCGTGCAGCGAGCTTCTCACTGGATTTCTGAGCAACAGCTGACCCCATTAATGGTATCTTTGCCCGTTGCGTATTCTTACGGGCGATCCCAGTGTTTCAACAATTGTTCGGTGCCGCGGTTCCGGCGGCGCTTCGTGGCCCGATGCTGGTCGACGATGTCGGGCTACCGCGGTTTTGGACCGCAGTCTGGTCGGCAATGTCGGCCGCGCAACTGGCGGATTCCACGCATACGAAGAAGCTGCGATATCTGGAGGATCTGTATCAACATGCAGATAATCTCCGCGGCACGAATGCTCTGGACAACGCGCTGACCGAGCTCGACGACGGTGTGCTGGCCCAGATTCTCGAATCGTGGTTTGTTTCCATTCGAAATCAGCCGGTGGTAACAGGTGCCGACGAAAAGCGCTGGCAAACCGGGTTTGGCTTTGTGACGGATGTCGTCACCTGGTTATCGAAGAGCGAGCCCCCTGATGATCGGCTTCAGCGCGTCGAGCAGCGACTGCACAGGCTATCTGCGCTTTATAGCCAGCTTCACGTTCGTCGGGATAATTCGGTTGAGACGGTTCGCTCGTTGCCAGCGAGTGTCGTTGAAGCACTGTATGCGATGCTTGACCCGGAATCTCCACAGAATCCGTTCAGGCGTGACAGGACACGCTGGCGCGTCTTCGTCGCATTTGTGCTGATGCTGCATCAGGGCTTGCGCCGCGGCGAAGTTCTGTTGCTTCCGGCCGACGCCGTCAAAAGTGCCTACGATCACAAGCAACAACGGACGCGTCACTGGCTCAATGTGCAGGAAAACGAATACGAGGACACGGACCTCGACTCTCGCTATTCAAGGCCCAGCATCAAGAATGTGCACTCGATTCGCCAGGTGCCCGTCAGTGAGCTGACAGCAAGCATTGTGCAAAGCTACGTGGAAAACTATCGGGGCCGCCCCGATCACTCGTTCCTGCTGAATTCCCAGGGCGGCGCTCCGTTGTCGACGGAGACACTGACAAAGGTATTTGCACAGATTACGCGTTGTTTGCCGGTCGAGATGCTAACGGAGCTGAAAGACCGGACTGGCAAGGATGCAGTTACGCCGCACGATCTGCGCCACACATCTGCCGTAGTCCGGCTCCATCAGTTGCTGGAGCACGGCGATGCGATGGATGAAGCCCTCCAGAAGCTACGGACATTCTTTGGCTGGTCCAAGACATCGGCCATGCCGTCCCGGTATGCGCGCGCCGTGTTCGAGGATCGATTGGCGGGTGTCTGGAATGACGCCTTCGACGACCGGGTTGCCCTGCTGCGGGCTTTGCCCAGGGGGATCTGATATGGGCGGCAAACCACGAGTCCAGTCGGACCTGTTTCCGGTGCATGTTCCCGCCGATGATGTCATTGATCAGGTTGTAGCGGCACTACCGATGCTGCCGCCGGTCATCCGCTATTACGACGACTTCGATGATGTGCTGCACTCGATCCGGGATCCTGCCGGCCAAGTGGCCTTTAAACTGGCAATCAACGGCCGGACGATAAGGGTCGACTTCACGGGGTTTGTGGCCAATCACGCCCTGCTGTTGAAACACGTCTTCCTGTTCCTGCTCGGCGAAGATCTCAGCGTTACGACTGCGGCAAACTACCTGATCGCCGCTCCACATTTATCGCCCGCCGATATCATTGAAATCGCTCGTGCTGGTCCCGTCGGGATTGCGGCCGTCTGGGCCAGACTGCGTGTGCGCGAGATGCCTCTTTCGGCGTATATCCTCGTGAAAGCGCTGCTGCGACTCCTATGTCGCCACCGATTGCGAGGCTGGGCCGATACCTACGATACCTACATCGCTACTACCCTTCCCTTGCCTGCCCGGGATGCTTACGCGGGCGTCCGCTCCGGTGATGTCTTCCTGAGCGCGGACGAAGAGGCAGCAATTGTTCGCTATCTGGATGAAATGGTTGTGGCGCTTGAGTCGACCACGGTCCCGTCGTACGGAGTTATTTGCGACGCAGGGATGTTGCTGTGCGCCTACCAGTTCGCCATGCGCCCGATCCAGATTGCGATGCTGAGCATGCGAAATGTACGTATCTGGCAGGATGCACCGGATGGACCGCCGACGGTGCATTTAACCTTCCATATGGCCAAACAGAAAAGCAACTCGAAGAGAAAGCCGCTTACGCGTCGGGTCAAGCGCGAGTGGGCTCCGATCTTCGTTGCGGTAAAGGCCCGGCGAACGGCTGAAGGTCTCGCTGGTGCTGGGCATTTCTTTGCTGTCGAATCGAACTACGAAGCCGGAACCCGCATTGCCGCGCTCGTCAGAAAGCTGATCGACTCCGAAGACCTCGGTACGGCGACAGACCTGCGCCACACGGCGGCCCAGAGACTCGTCGACGCCGGCGCAAGCCACGAAGAACTCGCCGAGTTTATGGGGCATTCGAACGTGCAAACAGGACTCGTGTATTACGAGACATCGGCCACCCACGCGGAGCGCGTCAACCTTGCTCTCGGCGCGTCGGACATATACCGACGCGTGGCAAAAATTGCACACGACCGGTTCATCTCCCCGGAAGAGCTCACCCTTCTTAAAGGTGAGCAGCAGATTGCCGGTGTACCTCACGGCATTCCGATTGCCGGTATCGGGGGCTGCAAATCGGGCCAGCCCGCCTGTCCCTACAACCCGGTCACATCGTGCTATGGATGCAGGAAATTCATGCCCCTGCACGACAAGGCGATGCATGAGCGCGTGCTGGCCGAGATGCGTGAAGTGGTGATCTTCTTCGACCAGAGTTCCCGCGGCGACACCAGGTCGCCGGCCTACCTGCAACTGCAACGCACGATCGCCGAGATACAGACAGTCATCGAAGAACTGGAAGCCGACAACCGATGAATCCACACTACTCTGCGTTCATTGAACTGGGCAAAATGCTGGCTCATGAGAAACGGCTGTCGTGGGACATGCCTCTCGACGAAACAGGTGCCGCATGCGACGGCGTCGGCTGGAACCTTACTGTCATTGCCGGCGACGTACCGCCGCCGACCCATTACCTGCGAGATCTTGGACCTGATGCGAAGGCGCTCGCGATCATCAATGCGGAGCGCGCTGAGCAGAGCCTGGCGCCACTGCCCCGGCGACCCCTCTCGCCGGCCTGGCAGGATCTGATCAAGGCATCCGTTACCGAACAGTTACTGTTCAAACGGAACACCACCGGACATGTCATGCAACACATCGCGCGACCGCTCCGGGTGGTTGCAACATGCGTGGAAAAGGATCCCTGGCAGCTAACCGTTGATGATCTCCGCATCGCGATTCGCATTGGAGCAGCGATACAGGCCAGCGGCAAACTTGGCGATCTGGTCATCGGTATCGTCAAGGTGATTCTTGATGCCCAACACCTCTGCGATGTGGGGCAGTTGTATCCGTCGCTAGACAGTACGCGCATGCGTACGAAAAGCGCGATCAAGGCGAAACATACCTGGTCGCAAGACGAGTTGCGCGCCGGCCTGGAGGCACGCAAAAGCGAGGCGCGGCTACCCGAACGCCGGGCGTTCTGGGAACTGACCCGGATCGTGATGACCGAGAAGCCGCGGACGGTCATGGACGATCTGCGGTTCGCCGCCGTGCGCACAATGATCGTGACTGGCATGCGTGCGGGCGAAGCTGCCCTGTTGCCGGTCGACTGGAAGCGCGAGCGGACGTATCTGGACTCAAAGGGGCGGCCTGCCGGCGAAGCCGGTGGCATCTCAACGTCGCTGATGGCCCGGCACTTCGCGGAAAAGCAACAGGACGACGAGTCGGACAGCCGCTTCCTTCGTGAAAACACGCAGCCTGTTCCCGACATGTTCCGGGTCCTGCTGACAGAGACGCTCGACCATGTCGCGAAGCTCACAGCTCCGCTACGCGCGACGCTGAAGCTGCAATGCGAAACGGGGCGTCTGCTTCCGTGGTACCCGGCCGACAGCCTCGTGCCCATCATCGAAATCTATACGCGGTTGATGGGTAACCCGTTCTGGCTGGATATTGAGCAGGAACCATTCATCGAGCGCTACCGTGACGACTTCGATCCGGCGGTACTCGTTGAGCTGTACGGCTATCAGATGGAACGACGCCGCAGCGGTGACCTTACACTGAACATGGCCGTCTATCAGTTCGGAAACCGTCTGGTAAAAGCGATGCGCGAGGGCAAGACTGGCATGCGCTTCCGCCATGGGAACGGCTCTCCCGTTAGCCTTGTTGAACGTATGGAATGGCACGCGACGCATCTGCACGTTGGAGAACTCGAAGAGCATATCCGGCTCAAAACGCCAACGAAGGTGTCGGACACCACACCATTGCCGCTTGCGGTCGGTGTCGTTCAGCCGTGGGAGTTTCTGTTCGTGCAGCCCAAGCGCTCGCTTGTCGAAGAGCGCAACGACGGTTTGTGCGACGTGACCCGCTACATGTCGGTTAACCGTCCTGATCCGACGTTCATTGGACAGGCACTCGGTGACTCCAAGGACCTGCCGTCGCTGTTCGAAAAATACGGACAGACCGACGAAGACCGTGCATTGAAGATCGAATCGCACATGCTGCGTCATCTGCAAAACACCGAGCTGTTCCGGCTGGGCGTCGCTGACACCATCATCTCGAAGCGGTTCAACCGACGCAGCGTCGCACAGAGTTACGAGTACGATCATCGCAGCCTCGCAGAAGATCTGGACCAGATCGAGATCCCGCAGGACATCGAGATCATGCTTGGTGAAAAAGCCAGTACGGTTGCCAGGCTCATCAAGGGCGGCAAGGCCAATGGCCCGATCGTGGACGCGTTCCTGCGCATCCAGGCAACAGAGGGCGACACTGCCGCGTATGAGTACCTTCGTGCCGAAGCGGACGGTTTCCATGCAACACCGTATGGGCATTGCCTGAATTCATTTACGGTCGATCCCTGCCACAAACATCTCGAGTGCTTCGCAGACTGCCGCCATCTGTCGGCCACCGATCTGCCGGAGAACCGACAGAACCTGATCAGGCTTGAGGGCAAGTTCAAGCTTGCCCTTGAGTCGATCCAGGCCAGACCATCGACCAGCATCGGCTGGCAAAACCAGCTTGACCACGCAGAGAAGCGGCTGACCGGCGTACAGAAGCTGCTTGCCACACCAGCGGGCGAACGGCCCTTCCCTGACGGCGTAGACCTGTCACTGCCCCCGGAACGTGGAGTACTTGATGACTGAACCTAACGAGACCACGTCGTCCAGCGACGACAACCAGATGCGCGAGATTCTCGAAACGCTGCTGGCCGATGATGAAGACATCACGGCTCGCGCTGTCGCGCGGCTACACCCGTCCATCAACGCGGCGTCGTCGATCACCCGTAGCGAGTCCCGGAGCAAGCTGCTCGCTGGATATCAGCAGCGGCAAGCCGAATACCGGCGCTGGCGAGGCCGCGTTGCGAAACGCTCCGGCGCCGATACCGCGGCGTCGCTTGCCGACAAGGACATCAGGATTGCGGAACTCGAAGCCACTGTGCAACTACTGACCGCGTCCCATCTTGCGATGCTGCGCGCCGTCGGCGAACTCGGCGGCTTCAGCAAGTGGGCCAGGTTCTATGAACAGTATCGCGACGCACGGGACAAACTTGCGGAGCTTGGCGCAATACCTGAAGCGGCAGTCTCTCCAATCCCGGCGGAGAGTCCGAAGCGCCGGCGAGAAACAAAGCATCGATGACCGTCTGATTGGTGTGACAATGTTTGCATGATCCCCGCAGTCACGAAATGGCTGCGGTCCTGCGGTGGAAGCCGCCTCTCTCCCGAAAGGAGTATCACATGTCCTATTGCCCCTTCTTCCAGACCCTGCACGATGAAACACGCCCCGTGGGCAATCTAGGCAGGGGAACTCACTACTCCGTCCTGCGAGCACCGGTCTGGCACGACGAGTTTATGAACCGGCTCGATCGTTGCGCGTTCCTCGACTTCGCCATCATCTGGGATGAGGATCATGACGATCGCGTGATCGACGCGATTATGGTGCTCTACATCAGTGGCCTACTCACGCCGGTACGGTATATCGGCGAGCGGAAAGGCACGCTCTCGGTGCTCCTGGCGCCCGATGTCGTGCGGAGTTGGGACCAGGAAACCCTGAAGCAGTATCGCGACGATATCAACGACGTCTGCCAGTGCTTGGAAGACCCGTGGTCGGCGAAAGTCGACAGCGCCGACGGCCACGAACACTCGATCATCCACAGTTCGGCCCAGAACGTCGCTACGTATCTCAGGAACATCGACATGCTGTGGGAACTGGGTGTGAAGTCGAAGATGTATCAGGCGTCGGCAGGAGCGCAACACTGAGTCTGGCAACATCACGTTGCCAGACCTCATCCTGTTGCGTCTTCGTATGAATATTGACGCAACAAATGCCGCTTTACGGTCACGCAACAGGAAGCACCTGAAAAAGTGGATATCCTGTGGATAACTCGGCCGCCTTACCCGTTGAAATATAACAAAACCTGAAAAACCAAACCAACGCAACACCACACCATAGGTGCCAAGAAGCAACAATTGAACGACTGTGCTTTTTTATGTGATTATCAGGCGCGTATCGACGCAACAATCATCGTCAGCCAAAGCGGCTCGTCGGGCCGCGCAAGTAACTTCCTTTGTGCGACCGCGACGATGCGGTTGCGGCCGTGTTCAAATGTTTTGAGCGTGAGCGTCGCGTCGGCGCTACGCGGTAGCCAGAAATGCTCTTCGAGTGCGTCACGCGCAATTGCGCCTTCGACCTCCCGGCCGTGGATCGACAGCGTGAAAACCACGGCGCGTCCGTCCGGCGAGACGGCGGGCGCGCGATCAAGAATTTCCATGACGTACTTCGGCAATATCATTCGCGGTCTTTGTATTTGTACTGCGCCACTCAGCGACGAATCTACCAGAAGTTGAAAGCAGCGCAATCGTCTATGACGCAACGGTTCAGCCTCACCAGGTATCCGTGATCGATATCCGCCAGGCGATATACGTGCTCGTTATTTTTCAGGTGCCCGTTGTGTTGTAGACGGGTTTGTGTTTTGTGGTGTACGCAGTCGGGACAAACGGTTAGTTGCGCATTGGGAATTAATATTTCTCGTTACGGTGAGCTTTCTCGGGAGCACGCGAGCGCCACCATCTGGCGAGTGGTCCGGCACTGCAGCGTGAAAACACCAATAAGGCTGAATTTACCAGCGAGAACGCAATAGTCGTTTCTGAAGAAGCGTTCGCAGATCACGGCGCGTATCGGTGACGACGTGAATGTAAATCGCGTCGTCGCGCACCTCATATATGACCCGATTCTGGCCGCTCAACGCTTCCTGGAAATTCAGACCGCCGAAATCTGAAAGCTCCGCCGGGACATAACCGCTCTGCGGGAACTGCCTGATATTGCCAAGCGTGACGGCCAATTCCGCGGACGTTTGCTTCCACGTCTGAGCACCGAAGCTTTTGAGGATGTAGCGGCGCAGATCCTTCGTATCCTCCTGCGCCTCGTCGAGAACCAGGAGCTTGAACTTTGTCTGCCCCATCAGCGGATTTGCTCCTTCCGGTCAAGGTCGTCGAGTTCGGCGAGAAACTCCTCGGCATCCCTGAATTTCCCCTGCTCGATGTCCTTCTGGCCCAGGGCCAGAATTTTGAGCAGCGCCAGCGTTTGCTGGGTGTCCTCATAGCTTTGCACGTCCTGAACGACGAGCTTCGCTTCGCCATTCTGCGTGATCAGCAGCGGCTCGCCAGAAGCCGTCAGATCCTTGACGATCTGCGCCGCGTCGCTTTTCAGGTAGCTAATTGGCTTTACGTGGTCTGCCAGGCGCATGTTTGATCCTCCGGTTGCAGCCTCGTTTAGACCGAATATAGACTAAATTCAGTTTTATGCAAAGTCCTGAATTAGGACGCTCTGTCATCGGGATCGATTGCCAATCCACAAAATACGCTGCAGTTCGACACCTTCATTGGATGCACCGCCCTATCCTGCATCGCCCGCCTCGCGGGTCACGGGCGATGCAGCGCGGGCCAACCATACTTGTTCAAGTGGCGGACTACAGACAAGCGGGTCGCAACCAATAATGGGAAATTTGAACTAAAACGTTCACGAAAAGTGATCATTTATGTCAAATTAAGTGTTTTGCGAAAAACGCTTGTTGGCTATCTGGCGTCAGATCTGTCCCCTTCCGTTCAGTTGCCGGCACGCCGATACCGTAACTCCCTCTGGCTGCGAATAGCGGCCACCAGCACAGCGTCCAGTTCAGCCACAAAACGATACAGCGCAAGATAGCCATGCGCTCCATTCGAAATGACCAGCTCGCGCATTGCGCCGGGACCACTAACAGGCCGTCCAATCTGAGGACTCGTCTGAAGGATGTCTAACGCGCGAACGATATCATCAATGTGTTTTGCGGCGCTCGCCGGGTTGTGTTCAAACAGGAAGTCAAAGATCCGGTCAAAATCATCGCGAACTTCAGGCGCCAGAACTATTCGCGCCATCGCTTGACCTTCGGTGTTCGCGGATCGCGCCCTGCGGCCCGCTGGCCCAGATAGTCGCGCATGTCGGCCCACTCAATCCCGAGGCCGTTCTCCAGCATGTTTGCGAGGCGATCGTTACCCTCGGTGAGGAATTCGCGGCGCAGTTCTTCGCTGGTGACCCTCTCGGCAATCGCCTCCAGCATGAAGCTGTGAGCTGTAGTTCCTGATTCTTCAGCAAGTCTTGAGATCCGGTCGCGGAGTTCCGGCGGAAGGCGGAGCGTGGTGGTAGACATGGAGACCTCTCACGTGTCACATCTGTGCTACATCATACTCCCTCAAGTTTGCCAGTGCACGCAGTCATGCAGACCCGAGCAGGTGAACCGTACATACATACAGAAACAGGGACAACCTGAATTATGTCAAATTGAATGGACGTGAGACAGCGCACAGCGGGTGCACCACCCCAAGTTTGGCAAAACGCCTATAATGGTTGAGCATTTTGCCAAAACGAGGCGCCACGATGACCATGATAGCTTTTGTACCGACCGGGGCCGGAAATCCGCGCCGCGCTGAGCTGGCAATGCTCGAGCAATTACTGGACGCACGCATTCGCAACGAGACAGACCTCGCTGAGCTTGCGAGCGAGCGCGTCGCTGTTGAAGTGATCGACCGCCTGACGGCCCAGGGGCTGAAAGCGGATGAACTTGCGTTCATCATTCCGCGGCGCACCCTGACGCACAGGCGGCAGCAGCACGAGCGTCTGTCGACCGAAGAATCGGATCGGGCGATTCGCCTGGCCCGCATCCTGGCGCAGACTGCGGCGGTATTCGGAAATACGACGAAGGCGATGCACTGGCTACGAAGCCCGCAGAAGCGCTTCGCCGGTCGCCGCGCACTTGAGATGGCGAGCACCGAACACGGGGCACGTCTGGTGGAGGATGCATTAGTCCAGATTGACGAAGGATATTTTGCCTGATGGTCCTCTGGAGAATCAGCAACTATGCCGATCTGAAGGGACTTGGCGGCCTTCGTGCACCCGCCCGGTGGCATTTTGCGGGACAACCCGTCGTCTACCTGGCGGAACACCCTGCGGGCGCCCTTCTGGAAACACTCGTGCATCAGGAAATCGGGAGCACTGCGGATCTTCCGGATACCTACCAGTTGCTCAGGGTCCAGGTGGACGATGGCGTGACGATCTCCGAGATGGCAGAGGCCACCTGTCCACCTGACTGGCGCGACGACCAGGCGTGGACGCAGGCTGCCGGAACCGAGTGGCTAACGCACGCCACTTCGGCCCTTCTCAAGGTGCCGAGTGCAGTGATGCCGTTCGCCTTCAACTATATCCTGAATCCTGCTCATGAAGATGCGGCGCGCATTGAAATCAGCATGGCCATTGACGTGCGCCAGGATCCACGCATTCTTCGACTTTTAAGGCGGCCGTAGCGGCGATCGGTGCTAGGCATGACGCACACAAGCCATGATCGCCAGCCGGAAATGGCTGTTAGACGTGCCCTCGCCGGCCATCATCCATCGTTGTGCTCGTTAGCCGCCGTTCTCGAGATCACACGACCGCTCCTTTTCGAGCCCTTGCTGTCGATCGAGCCGTCGCCGTCCCATTGGCAGGTGTCAGAACGCAACGGTCATTTCCATGCCGTCACCCGAGGACAAGTCGTCGGCCATTGCAGACACTCAGCTACCGTCCCTCATCGGGCGGCTGCACGGCGCTGACCGGCCGTTCGCCCGAGCCAGATCCTGAGCGGCGACTCTCGCATCCGCGAACGCATGCTGCCGACTCCGAACGGCCACTCGCCACGCTTTTGGAGTGTCGAATGCTCATTCGGAAGCGGCCGTTCGCGGGCTAGATTTGGACCGCCGGTTGAGCGCATCAGTTTAGTTACAGTCGCACGGCGATCCTGCAAGGGCACGGCGTTTCAGTTTGAAGCCAGCCAGGTTGATCCCACCTTCGGCAGCGAGAAGCAAGACCGCGATCCAGATCGGAATATACGTTAACCACTGTTCCGCATGGATTCGCTCACCAAGCATCAAGGAGACCATCACCATCAGAACTGGCTCAACATACCCCAGCAATCCGAACAGCCCGAATGGAAGCAGCCGGTTCGCAACCGTATAGGCCATAAAAGCGGCAGCACTGATGATAGCGAGCAAGCAAAGCAAAACGCTCAGGTGCGGGGCGGTAGAAAAAGCATCGTGTGGAGTGCGGGAGACAAAGCAGAACGCAGCGGGCAAGGTTAGCGTGATGTCAAACCAGAGGCCGCCAAGATGAGCCGTATTCAGCCTGCGCCGCAGAGCGAAATACGCGGGGAACCCGAGACAGACAAAGAGCGATGTCCAGGATACGCCGCCAACTTGATAAAATTCATTAGCGACGCCAATGGCTGCGGATGCGGCTGCGAGCTTCTGCATAGCGCTCAGTCTCTCTTTGTAGAAGTAGCGGCCAACAAGCAGCATCACCTGTCACGGATCGGCGTAATCGAGCCGGGGATGATCGGCATAATGAGGCCACTCAGAATGGCCCCGAAACGCGATTTCGAAGGGACTCAAGAATGCGGTTTTTTGCCGGATTTTGCAACGAAGTTTTCGCTGTTTTCCGGCATGGGTTTAGGCTTGCGGAAGCTCTCGCCCTCGATGACGACGCGATAGGCGCCGTGGCGTAGACGGTCGAGCGTGGCGGCGCCAAGGACACGGTTGTCGGGGAAGGCGTCGCCCCATTCGCTGAAGTCGAGATTTGACGTCAGGATTGACGCCGCACGTTCGTACCTGGCGGCGACCAGATCGTGGATGTCTTCGTCGTGTGGTGCGCGCAGCGGTTTGATGGCGAAGTCATCGACGATCAGCAGCGGCACACGCACGAACTGCTGGAACTTGCGTTCATACAGACCGGTGGCACGGGCTGCGTGCAGCTTCTTGAGCAGATCGGTCTGGGAGATGAACAGCACGTCGCGCCCTTGACGGGCTGCGCAGTGGCCAAGAGCCTGGGCTAAATGACTCTTGCCGACGCCTGTCTGGCCGGCCATCAGAATGCAGACCTTCTCGTCGATGTAGCGGCCCGTGGCGAGATCGTGGATGTGAGCGCGGTTGAGTCCGGGCAGCAGATCGAAGTTGAAGGTCTCAAGGGTCTTGCCCAGTGAGAAGCCAGCGCGTGCAAGCCGCGCGCCGAGCTTCTTCTGGTCGCGGCGCGCAACCTCGTCGTGCAGCAGCATGGCGAGGAACTCGGTGTAAGCGAGCTGTCCGTCGATGGCCTGGCGGTTACGCTGCTCGAGCGAGTCGAGCACGCCGGACAGGCGCAGTTGCTTGAGGATCGTGTTCAGTTCGGGACTCGGGTTCATAGGTGGTCAATGGAGCAGAATGGAATGGAGATCACGGCCGAAGCGGCCGCCGTTGGCATAGGTGTCGGCAGGCGTCGGCGTTTGCACCGATGCCGGCGCGGGCTGGCTGTCGAGCCCCTTGTCGAGGATGGTTTTGACGGTGCGGTACTTCGGACTCGCGAACGCAAGGGCCCGCTCGCAGGCGGCGTCAAGACGCGCGTCGCCATACTTCTCGCGCATGCGCACGATGCCCTGTGCGCCGCGCAGGTTCACCAGCACCTTGTCGTTGAACAGCGCGAGGATCACCGCGTGGCAGGCCGGACCGATTTCCTTCGCGCGCGCCATGCACCACTGCGGATCGTGTTCGAGCCAGGCCTGTGCCTCTGGCGGCTGGTGATCGCGTACCGTCTGGCGATCGCCGGGCTTGCGCAACCGCGGATGGGTCGCGACGAGTTGGTGCCGGTGGAATAGTTGCACGACGGTGTCGGTGGCTTTGAGCCACAGGTCCTTGCCGACCAGCGTGAACGGCACCGAGTACAGCACCTTCTTGTAGACGACGTGCCCGTCCGTATGCACCTTGACCTCGCTCCAGACGGCCAGCACCGGCGGCACGTCAGGCAGCGTGGTGAGCAGCGGCTTCTCGACGGCGAAGCGCGCGAGCGGCTGTTCACGGGTCGTGCCGTGCTCGCGCGTGCCCGCCTGTTGCATCACCCAGTCGCGCAGTTGCCGGTTGGCGTCAGTCAGATCGCGGAATTCGCGCAGCGGCACAAAGGATTTCTTGACGTATTTCACGCCCGATTCAACGATTCCTTTTTTCTGCGGGTCATGCGGCGGACAGGCGTCGATCCGGAATCCGTATCCCTCGGCAAGCGAGGCGTACGAACGCTGGACCTCGGGGCTGTACATGCAGGCTTTGGTGATCGCGCACTTTGCGTTGTCGATGATCACGCGGCCTGGACAGCCGCCCAGCCATTCGAAGGCACGCCGGTGACAGGCCAGCCAGGTTTCGACTGTCTGGTCCAGCACGATCTCGGCGTACTGATGCCGCGACCACGCCAACGTCATCACGAAGATCCACGTCTTGAGCGGAATACCAGACTCGTGCGTGAGCGCCGGCCCGGCGCCGAAGTCGACCTGCACAACATCGGCCGGGGCAAACTCAAGGATCGTCGTCGCCCTGACGCCGCGCTCGGCCTTCAGATTCAGCAGCATACGGCGCACCGCCGAATAGCTGCCCGCGTAGCCGTGGTTGCGTTTGAGCGCGTTGTGAATCGTCGTGCCCTGCACGTCGGCGTCGAACCAGCCTCGTACCAGATCGCGGAAAGGCTCGAGCGTGGAAATGCGGCTGCGTGGCACCTTGGGGTCGCGCCCAAAGATGCCGGCCAGCTCAGCGTCATCCGGCAAGGGCCGCCCGGGATCAAGCCAGCCGTGAGCGAGCGCGACCTGCCGTACGGTCTTCAGCTTGCCGCGTCCCATCAGGTGCGCGCCGGCAATGTCGCGGTCGGAATCGCCCTGACGCATGCGCGCCAGAACCTGTCGATACTCAAACACTTCGAACCTCCTGTTACTCATCGGCCCTCCGGGCAAAGACGCCGAAGGTACCGGGTTACGGAAATTCGAAATGCGTTTCGGGCTAGCACCCGGCGTGACAACGAGCCTGCAGCGTGGCTCGATTACGCCGATCCTGAGGTGGCTCCAATACGCCGATCATCGAGTGGCCCGACTGCGCCGATCATGCACTGGCTCGATTACGCCGATCCCGGAATGGCCCGATTACGCCGATCCGTGACATCACCAATGGAAGCAGGAAGTAGCCCATGGAGACGTTAAGCGCCTGGCCATTAAGGGGAGCCCACATGAACAGCCATTGCTGGCTTCCCAGAAGCGCGCTGCTCAGCACAAGGTAAATGAATAGCTGAGGACGCTTTCTGATCCGGAAACACAATGCCTTAACCTTGCTCCATTCGCCAGTTGCAATCAAGAAAACGGTGATGCAAGGCATCATGAGAACCATCCGCCAGCCAAATATCAACTCGCCCGTAAGCGGGTGCAGCAACGTAGAGTAATAATACAAACCCGCAAAGAGGCTTGTGGCTGTGATGGACAAAGCTACACCTTTCAACACGTCGTTCTCCTATTTAAGGCTCGTCATCGCAGGGGGAAATCCCACGGTGCTCCGTGCCTGAATCGGCCTTCGATCCAGCTTTTGAAGGCAGACACCGGTGCCGCTTCATACTTGGCGGAAGGCCGGACAAAAGATATGTCTCCCGCTGAATCCAATTCCCAATCCGGCAGTACGCGGACCAGTCGTCCTTGCGATATGTCCTGATTCATAAGCCACTCCCCCGCGCCGACAATTCCCGTTCCCGAAACGGCGGCTGCTAGCAATGTATCGCTATCGTTAGTCGTTAAACTTCCGTCGACAGGACTGGTGTATCGCTCCTCTCCACGAACCACCTTCCATTCCGGGAATGATGTGAATCCGCTAAAGCGAAGGCAATTGTGATTTATCAAATCGGCCGGTCCTGCGGGGTGGCCTCGCCTTTTGACATAGGACGGTGCAGCGCCCAGAATCCGGCGATGCGTGCTTAGTTTTCTTGCTACCAGTCGGCTGTCTGCAAGCTCACCGATACGTATAGCTGCGTCGAACCCTTCGCGTATCAGATCCACAAATCGTTCATCAAACTCGGCAACCACTTTTACTGCCGGATACGTCTCCATAAACTCTGGCAGTATCGGTGCAATCCATCGACGCCCCATCGAAGCAGGGAGCGCCAGTCTCAAAATACCTCGGACGTCGGCAGATTCGCTTGCTGCCTGCCGCTCTGCATCACTGATCATCGCCATTGCCATTTGCAGACGCGACGCCATATCTAGTCCAACCTGGGTCAAACGAACATGTCGCGTCGATCGCTCCATCAATCGGACGCCAAGACGTGCTTCCATTGCGGCTATCCGTTTCGAAAGCACGGTCGGGTGGCGGTTCAAAAGCTGCCCGGCTGCAACGAAGCTGCCTTGCTTTGCCACCGCAAGGAAGGCTGCGATTTCGTCAGAGTGACGGTTATCGAAAATATTGGCGTATTCCATTGGTCCGTCCGAAAGGTTGAACAAGATCGATTGCGCTGATTTCGTGATCGACGCGTCCGACCGTCTCCCGATGACCTTTCGTTGCGTCAAATTATGGGAAAGTCGGACTCGTGCATCAAGCGGGACGCGTGCAGTTAATTGCTGCACATGATGCAGCAATTACGCAGCGAATAGCAGGGAAGCCTGGAGACTTGCGGGGTCACACCGCAGGGTATGTCAGCTAACACTTCGAAATCGGCCGTAGGATAACTGGCGCCCGGCGTCCCTGATTGGCCGAGAGCACGAGTTCGACAAATGTTCGACAGACCTGACGCTGGCGTCCTCAACGACAGCTTTCCGGCAAGGCGGATGAATGCGTACTGCCGGCCAGTTGCCGCCGCTCACCCGAGCGCTGAGGCGGACACTCAGGCGTCGGCTTTGGTGGACACAGCGGACCTCTGCCCAGTCGTACGATTGACAACATGTTGCATGGGGTCCATATGCAAGCCTGCAAGGGAGGCGAACAAGGTAAGCGCAAATTTCTATCATAAGCCTACAAGTTATAATCCTTGCAGGGAACCCGGCTATTCGCATATATATGGGTCATCGCCCCTGTTGATGCAAAATCTTGCGCTTTCATCCGGTCGTGCCTGCGAGGCCCAGTCGCATCCGGTAGTCCGTCAGCAACTGCTGTTGCGCGTCGAACTGCGCGGCCAGCTTCGTCAGGTCGGCGGTCAGCGATTCCCGTGCCTCGCGCGCCTGTCCCAGTTCGGTTGCCTGCGTGCTGGCGATCGTCTGCAGTGCATCGCGCTCCGCCCCGGCGCGCGCATGGTCGGCGAGCGCGCGGTTCAGCGCAGCCTGCAACAGTTCCCCTTGCGCCTGCTGTTCGCGCGAGCGCTTCGTGACTGCGGCCGCCTCGGCGACGAGCCGTGCATTGTCCCGGTTCAGCTGGGTGATCTCGTTCTGCCGAACGATGGCCGTCTGATTCGCCTGACGCAGCTCGGCCTGTAGCTGCTGAACCTGTTGCTCGTGTCGGCGCGCTTCCTGTTCGCGCTGGTCCTTGCTGGCTGTACGGTAGTGCTCAAGCGCGTCGTGCGCGTGCTGGAGCTTTTCCTCGAGGGAGCGCCGGAAGCCGTCGTGTTCAGAAAGCCGCCCGGTCAGGTCGCGCACCTCCTGGGTGAGACGTTCGACGTCGAGCGCGCGCCGCTGCAGCACGGCCTGCGTGTCGGCATGGGCCGCCCGTTCGCGATCGACGTCCGACTCGATCGCGCTCATCTGTGCGCGCAGTGCGGCGAGATCGCTGGCCAGCTTCGCAGCCTCGGCCTGCGCCTGCTGGCGCTGCGCCAGCGCCGCCGCGGTCTGCTGCACGACCGTTGCCTCGGCCTCTTCATGCAGCCGTGCCGCAAGCCGGGCGACGAGATCCTGGATCGCATCGGACAGCGATCCGGTCCGCGTGAGCGACGTGCCGTCCTCTTCCTCCAGCTCCTTGAGATAGCGGTGGATCGTCGTTTTCGAGCCGGTGTTACCGAGCGCGATACGTATTGCGTCGATCGACGCATGCTGCCCCTGCACGACGAGCGCATCGCGGGCGCGCTTCACGTCCATGCGGGTAAGACCGGTACGGGCCATCTGTCCCTCGCTCGAATATCGTACTGTATTACGTAATATGTATATACGTACCGAATCGGCCCGTCAAGGGCCGCTGAAATGGCAGTTTGTCACATGCAATAATGGCCAGTTATCAAGTGTGACACCCAAAAAATTACCTCCGGCAGTTCGGAACGGTACAGAAAGCAGATGGGCTGCCGGATTTTCAGGCGAGGTCCAGCTGGAGTTCCTCACCGGGCTCGCGCACGCGGTATCCCATCGCCCGGTAGCCGCGCTGGCGTCGCTCCCACATGCGCAGCAGCGCGGGATGGCCGGCATCGACGTAATCGAGCACCCGCACGCTCGTCTTCGTCGCGTGCTCGCGGTGCAGCCGGCCGGCGTACTGCTGCAACGTACCTTTCCACGAGATCGGCATCGCCAGCACCAGCGTGTCCAGCGCCGGATGGTCAAAACCCTCGCCAACCAGCTTGCCAGTCGCCAGCACGACCCGGGGCGCGTCATCGGCCAGTGCGTTGAGTGCAGCGAGCTGCGCCGCACGAGCCTTCCTTGCCAGACGCCCGTGCAGCACGAACAGCGGCTGCACCGTGTCGTCCAGCGCCTGCCGGAGGCTTTCCAGATGATCCGTCCGCTCGGTCAGCACCAGAACGTTGCGCCCCTGCCGGTACTGCTCCCTGATATCCGCGGCGATCATGCACGTACGCTGAGCGTCTTTCGCCAGACGCCCGAACACGTCCTGGATCGGCGCATCGGCCGGCATGTCGATTGCGGCGGTGAGCCTTTGCGGGAAGACCTCAAGCACCTGCGGCGCGGTCGAGGCTGCACGGGCCGCATGCCGGATCGGGCCACACAGCATGAACATCACGGGTTGCTGGCTGTCCCGTCGCACGGGGGTGGCGGTCAGCCCCAGCACGTATCGCGCGTTGACAGTCTTGAGCACCGCCTCGAATGAATCGGCGGAGACATGGTGGCACTCGTCGACAATTACGTGGCCGTAGCGTCGAAGCATCTCGCCGCGTGGACCGCCGGGCGCCACCGACTGCAGCATCGCGATATCAATCTGGCCGGTGGCTCGCAGTTTGCCGCCGCCGATCGTGCCGATGCATCGAGCATCAAGCGCGAGAAACGACTGCAGACGCTCGCGCCACTGGTCGAGCAGTTCCCTGCGATGGACTAGCACGAGCGTATTGACACCGCGCCGCGCGATCATCGCGGCCGCTGTCACGGTCTTGCCGAAGGCCGTCGGCGCATGCAGGATGCCGGTGTCGTGTTGCAGCAGATCATCCACTGCTGCCTGCTGGTCGGCGCGAAGCGTGCCGGCGAAGGCCACCGCGACAGGTTCGCCCGCGCAACGCTCGTCGCGTATTTCGCAGGCGATGTTGTTGTCGCGCAGCAGCGTCATGACGTCATCGAGGCACCCGCGCGGCAACGCAATGTGACGCGGGCAATTCTCGGCGCGACCAATGATGCGCGGCTTGTTCCAGACGCTGAAGCCACGCGCCTGGGCCCGGTAGAACTCCGGATTCTGGAATGCCGCCAGCCGGATAAGGCGGTTGAGCAGCGATTGCGGTAGATGCGCCTTCTCGAAATAGAGCTGGTTCGCCAGCGTCAGGGTCAACGATGCCGGCATTGGGCCGCCCAGCTGCTTCGACAAAGCCGGCGGCGATTTCCACGGTTCGGCCTGGTCCTCTTCCGTGATGAACGCCACATCGAGCGGATGGACACCACCGGTGGCGCGGAAAATCACGCCCTCGATATCGCGACCGTCCATGGCCTGGCTAGATACCAGGTACGCCCACTGGTCGACACAGGGTTGAAAATCGTCATCGACAAATACGCTGCAACCCCGTTCGCGCGGTTGCTTCTGCAAGGGCAAGGCGATCAGGTTACCGAAGCCGCCCTTGGGAAGCACGTCCTGGTTCGGAAAGAGCCGGTCGTAGGACGACAGTTCGAGCTGCCGGGTTCGGGCACAGGTATGGCTGATGATCGCTGAGCCCAGCCGCCGTGCATCGCGGGCGGCAACAGCCGCGCTGAAAAAAATCCACGCGTGTGCGCCATTGCCCGATCGCGAAATCTCGAGCGACACCGGGACTTCCAGTTCCCGGCAGGATTGACAGAAGGCACTCGCATCTTCGCGCCAGCCCTCCTCATCGAAATCAACCGCCAGAAGGTAGCAGGTGCCGTCCGGCATCAGCGGATAGAGACCCACCGTGCGATCGCCCGCCAGGTGTGCGTAGATGACCTGATCGTCCAGCGGCAGCAGCAACCGGTGGTTGCAGTCTGAGCACTTGATGCGTGGCTTTTCGCAGATCCCGGCTCGCCACTCATTGGCGCACGCCGGCGCATACCCTGATTTTCCGGAATTTCGGCTTTCCCAGCGCAGCGGATAGACATCCGTGCGGCCACGAAAAAGTCGTCGGAAAAGTTGCACTTTCTGCTGCGGTGTGAGCGTTGGCGCGTCCGTGTTTCGCACTGCTGGCGATAGTTTGCGCTGAACCAGTTGTACGGGTTCGCCCTGCAATGGAGGAAGTGCCGGCAGCAACGCGGTCAGCCTCGCATTGTCGGCCTGCAGGCGCGCCAGTTCGGCGAACAGTTCCTCCCGGGTGAGGTTATCCCAGCCCGGGTGCGGTAGCTTTACTCCATTCATTACGTCATCCGTCAGAATCACGTCCGGTGTCGCCAGCCGGCTGGCACACATGCGCGTTGTTGCAGGGATATCCGATATCATCGTTCCCCATGTTGATAAACTGATTGTACTCACGAGCCATGCCTGCCATCGATCGCTATCTCGAAGCTGCGACACGTGAGAATACGCGGCGTAGCTACCAGTCGGCGATCCGTCATTTCGAAGTCGATTGGGGCGGGTTCCTGCCGGCGAGCGCCGATGTGATCGCGCGATACCTGGCCGACCACGCGGAGTCGCTTTCGGTGAACACGCTGCGCTCGCGGCTTGCGGCGCTCGCGCAGTGGCACCAGACACAGGGTTTTCCGGACCCGACGAAGACGCCGCACGTGCGCAAGGTGCTCAAGGGCATCGCGGCACTGCATCCCGCGAGCGAAAAGCGCGCGAAGCCGCTGCAGCTTGCACAACTCGAACTGCTGATGGCATGGCTCGATGAGCAGATCGCGGATGCAGCGAAGACGGGCGATGCGCGGACCCACATCACGCATATCCGAAACAAGGCGCTGGTCCTGCTCGGCTTCTGGCGCGGGTTTCGCTCCGACGAACTGAGTCGCCTGCGAATCGAAAACATCACGATCGAGCCCGGCCGCGGCATGACGTTGTTTCTGCCTCGCACAAAAAGCGATCGCGCGCAGCTTGGCACGACATTCAGGGCGCCGGCGCTCTCGCGCCTGTGCCCGGTAGCCGCTTACGAAGCGTGGATCGCGGCTTCGGGCCTCACTGCAGGACCGGTGTTCCGCAGCATCGATCGCTGGGGGCACATCAGCGATGAAGGGTTGCACGCCGGCAGCTTTGTGCCGCTGCTGCGCGCACTGTTTCGCGCGGCAGGTGTACCAACCCCCGACAGCTACAGCAGCCATTCGCTGCGGCGGGGCTTTGCGACCTGGGCCAATTCGAACCAGTGGGATCTCAAGATGCTGATGGAGTACGTCGGCTGGAAGGATGTACGTTCGGCAATGCGTTACATCGACGCCGCTGACCCATTCGCGCAGCACCGGATCGAATCCGCGCTTACGGCTGCACCGACGGTTGTGTCACAGCAGTTGGCGGTCGCGGCGCCTGCGAAAACATCGCCATAGAACGATCTGTTCACCAATAACGTACGGGAGCTGGTCACGCCGGTTTGTCGTCCCGCTTCCGATCACGGGAGCGGACGAAGTACTGCCTGAACAACCGCTCGGCTTCGTGCAAACCTTCGTCGGTCAGCATGACGGATTTTGCACGGCTGACCGGATTGTGGATGAAGCCTTTCTCATACAGGCGATTCATTGCCCCCCAGTCAAAGCTTTTCCAGGCACGGTTCTGATCGCATAGATTCAGGTGAAGCAGAGCCAGGACCACTTCGTCGACTGCCCCGGTATCGATATCCATCGCACTTTCCTCAAATGCCAGTTCTCACGATCTTGTCGCCCGCCTGGGCCAACGCATCACAGACTTGTCATCTGTGTTCCGAAAAGATATCAAGCCGTGCCACGTTCCGCAGATCGTCCTTGCGTTGTCGCACACGCTGTTCATAGCTCGCCTGATTTTTTGTGCATACCAGGCTGTGAGGACTACCGACCCTGCGCGTCGCACAATCCAGATCGCAACCGTGTTGCCTGATGGCACTCTCGACGTGACTGCGGGAGTGCTGGGCCGCCTTTAACGCCCACTCCTTGCGTCCAGGATCGACCAGAAACCGTCCGAGTTCAGCGCAATGGACGCAGCGGCAACTGACGGTATTCACACGTGCGAAATCGGCTGGTGGTTCCAGTGGCTCGGCGATACGGCCGCGCAGATGGGCCAGACATGCGGCACGCAGGCGCTGGACCGACGCGACATTCGCCGTCGGAGAGCATTCCGTCAAATTCAGGACGGCAGGAACGATGATGGCGTCCATGCCGAAAGAGGCCGGATTTCCCAACACATGTTCGGCAACACGGCCGGCGAGTGATGGCGAGTCAATCCGGTCGAGCGCTGTCAGCAGGTCGACAATCAGCGCTGGTTCGATTGGGGCTGGCCATCGCAGACAACCAGGGCGGGAGGTGCTCTCGCGCTGTCCCATAAACGTTTCAACCAGCGCCGTGGCAACGGGGTGAAGGAGCCCCTGGGGACAGGCGGGCGGAGTACCTTCACTGGTCCGAGCCAGCAGACCGGCGCAGGCTCCCGGCATCATCTGCGCGTTCGTAAAGATAATCTGCCCCATGAGTTCAGCCGTCCGCTCCGGCGCAAGAAGCCCGAACGCAGGTGTCAACGCTCCATTCTCGCTGCCGTGATAGAGCCCTTTGGCGGAAATCGCGGACAAAAAGGTGTCGACGTGTACGGTGTCGTGCAATTGGTTCAGGCTGGACAACATGCTGATGACCTCGTTAGCGTGCCCGGCTCCAACGTAACCGGGCGACGCCGGCCAGTCGCGCAGCATATGCCCGGCGAGCACGTGCGCCTCGCCCCACGTGGGCGACTGCTGACTTTCGCCACTTTGCGTCCAGCGCTGTGCCAGATCCTTCAGGTAAGGCAAAGTCACCCCGAGGCCAGCCTGATTGAGCACGGCAAGCCGTCGCGCCGAAGGCCACAGCACAAAAGCGGCTCGCCGGTAGGTCCGCTCAAACGACGCCCCTTCGTTGCCGGTGGCCTCATGAAAATGTTGCTCGTCGGGCTCCAGCCCGTCGAAGCTTCCGGGTGGGCAAAGTTCCCTTTCCTCAAAGGGCACCTCATTGATTGCGGGTTGGCGGCCATCGGGCCGTCGCCAGTCCGATACGGTCAGCGTGCGCTCAATGATCTCGCCAACCTCGAAGTCGTCGTACTCCTCATCACCGTCATCATCTCGGGCACGATGCCACCGGCTTCGTCTGCGCGAGGCGTAACCGCTATATTCGGCGCTCCCGGTCTCGTCGATCGACACCAGCGCCAGGTGAAGGTCACAGGTGGCGTCCTCAGCAGCACGAACAAGCACCGCGGCAGCAGCCGCATCAGCACTCTTCAGTGCATCGAACGACAGTTCTGCCGGGGTATAGGCGTATTCCAGCGGGTATATGAGCTTTTCGGGCGAGCTGTCATCTGGCGAATCCTTGTTTGCCACCCAGCTTCGCAACAATGCCGTGACGGCCGTCTGCTCCCTGTCGTACTCCGGAGGAACAGCGGGCTGACGGTAACCGCTGCGCGTCAGGTTATAGACAAGCGTCAACCTGAAGCCCGACGTGACCGGGCGGACCTCATGCACACAGTCGGCATAGAAAGCAGCGAAAGACACCTCTGCCGAATCGGAGCAATTCAGGTCAAGACAGACTTCACGTCCCCGGTGACGAACGATCAGTTCGCCTCCATTGCAGGCCGAAGGCAGAACGACCACCAGGGTCGCGAACATCCCCGGAATTTTCTCCGTGTCTCGATGCTCAACAAAAAAACTGCCCGCATCGTAGACCAGAAGTTTGTACAGTTCGGCCGAAACCGGCCCCGTCACACCCAGGCCGGTCGCCACCCTGGCCACTGTCGCATCCAGGGTTCGCGCCCAGCTGTTTCCCGAGAGATGAACGCCATCAGCCGCAATCTGCCATGTCCGGCGAACATCGGTATCAATGAGCGTTTCTTCCCCGCGCCCATAGGGCGCGCGTGCAGCAATCGCGATGAGCTGTTCGGCCTGCACGGGAAGAAGCGGTAGCGCGATACGGCCAACACCCTCTACCTCCAGGTTAGGCATGGCGATTTCGGATTTGCCTGTCGCGTAGAAGTCCCCGTGGCAACGGATGGTGGGAATGATCTTCGCAAGTTCGCGAGTAATAGCAGACTTCAAAGGGTCTCCTCCTCTGTGGAATGTTTTCAGGAACTGCTCGCCTTCTGCCAGGGTGCTGCGTCAAGCAGCACCTCCTGGTACATATCGATCGGAAAACTGAGCGTCCCCCGGGAAATTCACATGCGCGAAATGCGCCGGCGCAACCAGTCATCATCGATAAGCTGCCCCTTGCGTCGCCAGTCGTTGACCGTCGCCTGCATGCGCTGCGTGTTCCACGCGATGACAAGATTCGTGAGCAACGTCAAAGAGCCGGAGATCGCGATCATTTCATCGCGGCGACGTCCACGTTCCGGCGCGACCTTGCCGATGTAGATTGCCCGCTGGAGCTGGTGAACCGACTCGCCGCGGTTAAGCAGCGTATGCAGTTCGCGACGAAACGCCGCGTTGCTGAAATAGTCGCACAGAAAAAGCGTGCGCAACAGCTTGCCGAGATGATCGGCGCCCCGATGCACCAGGTCGCCCTGAGCGGCGCTGCCGAACCGCTGGAGCGCGACAATCGCACTGACGCGCCCCGACCTGATCGAGGCAACCAGCCGCAGCAGTTCATCCCAGCCATCGCGAATAGCATTGAGCGATATCTCGCAGGAAATCACCGAGGCCAAACCTTCGGGCGCGGCCGTTCCCCGTGGCAAATACAGCCTGCGCTCGGACAGGTTGCGCAGGCGCGGACAGAGATCGAACCCAAGCAATTTCAATACTGCCATTGCCACATTCGTATAACCATGCGTGTCACGGAAAGTCTGAGCAACCCGCCGTCATTACGCGTGTCATTGTGGCGGATGATGCCTTCAATCGCCACACCGGCCTGGCGCTCATTCAGCACGATCGGATGGTTATAGACGATACCGTGCTGGTCCAGCACGTGCGTGTACATACCGACCGCGTGGGTGCGGCGTCGCGGATCGACCCGAGCATAAAAGAGGTGCCGGGACGTATCCAGACTCATTGAATCGCTGGACGCGTGCTGTCCGGTACCCCAGAGTGCAGTGATCGGGTGTGTGCGCTGAAACTCCACCACGCGGTCGTTTGCCCGGGAGAGTCGTCCCGCCATTTCAAGTGCGCGCATCGCAGCCGAAATGTGCGCCGGCTCCAGTTGCGGAATCATGGCCGCCACGCTTTTCGCATCGAGCTCGGTGCCGTGTGCAATCAGTGCCGCGTACAGCGAGACGAGTTCGTGAGCATCGTGCGCCTTGCGCGCCAGCAGCACCTCGCTGAACCCCGTGCGGGCATCCATTTCCATGACCATGTCGGCGAACTGGGCGTTGCCGATTTCCTTGAACATCAGATCGCGCGTGCGTTTCGGTACACCGTCTGTCGGCAACGCTTCGAGCGCTGACAGGTGCAGCGCGCCGTCTGGCCCGATCGTTACTCGCCCGGCCTCACGGGCTTCGTCCAATGCGGCGAGACTCGCCTGGAGGTGGCTCGTCAACCGTTCGAGGAACGGATCGGCTGTCGGTGGCAAACCCAGCGACGACAGATGACGGTCCCGTTCGCTTTCCCATTGCGCTGGCGGAATCAGCAACTGGTCGCGCTCGCGAAAAGACAGACTGTGATTGATCCACACCGAGCCACAGCGCAGACCCTTGCGCAAGCCAGTGAGCGCAGAGGCTTCCAGGGCTCGCAGTGCACGCTTGCGATCATCGCCCTCGACGAGGTCTTGCCAACTGGCGCTGACTGGCACATCACAGTCGCGCGGCAACTCGGTCGCGCCGCTGTCGTACAACTGGCCAAGGAGTTCGATCTGTCGCAAGCTCGGCTCTGCCTCCCGGCCCGCGAACGCCAGTTCGCGCAAGGGCAGCAGCAGATTGCGGATGCGATGGTGATCGTCAGTCAGCGTTTCGCGAACGCTCGCGGCATGACTGGCCGGTGGTTTTTCCGACAGATCCTCAAGCAGCTTGCCGATATCGGCGAGCCTTTCTTCTGCCGGGCGACCTGTATCGTGAACGAGCGCCTTGATCGCAATCAGCTGCTGCCGGTACTCCACGGCCGAGAGGGCCTGTTTCGTCTTCGTCTTGTCGTAGGCGTGCCGAACCAGATCGCAGACGCGACGGCCTGTTTGATACAGCAGCGAATCCGTCAGTTCCAGCAGTGTCACGCGCAGGAAGAACACCAGCTCGATCGTGCGTGTCGACGCTTTCAGCTCACGCGTCTTTGCAGGACGGCGAGCCTGGATGCGCTGCGCGTAAGCGCGCTGCTTTTCGAGCGGGATCGCATCAAGTGTCCACGTATGTGTGCCAAGGTCCTTGAGAAAATGGATCTTCTCGAACGTCTCGGTTATTGTCGTGGGGCTGTGCCGGGCAGGCGGCGTCTTCAGCCATTCGAGCACAGTCATGCCTGAAGCGCCGCGCTGGGTGCACAGAACGGCATCCGCGCGCACCAGTTGCGCTTCCGTGACAGTCGCGCCGATCCTGACGAGCAGGTCGCGTTCGATTCCTGTCCATATCGAGCGGCCCAGATCCCGCAGCGTCCGGTCAGCCGGTATCAGAATCTTGCGCTCGTACAGCCAGCAGCGCGCGTGCTGGATCAACTCGTCGAGGGTCAGGGACTCCCCGGCATCCTGCTGCATCCACGCTTCGAGGCCCTTCAATACATCTGGTCCGATCGACGTGAGGCCGAGATTTTCGCAAGCCCAGACCTGATGGTCATACAGCGTCTTGTAGCGTTGGTAGAGGGTTCGCAGCGATGCAATTGTCGGGGTCGGCAAACCGAGTCTTTCGCCGATGTAGCGCAGCAACTGGCGCGGGATAGTGCCCACATGGTCGAGGGTGTGGCCGCTCGCACGCAGGAAGACCAGCTGGATGGCGGCACCGGCACGGCGATCGCGCCGAAAGCGCTCGTTTATCGAGGCTACATCACTGTCGGTTAGCGCGAAGTAGCGCTCGGCAAACCCGATCCCGACGGGTGGCGTGCCTTTTCCGACACGGAGCCATTTCTGATGTCGTTCGACAAAGACGCCGTATAGCCGCAGCGTGGAATGACTTTCACACCCTACTAAAAGAGCGAAATTGCAGCGGCAAGGTCGCGGACCTTTCAACGTCGATGTCGCAATGGCGCCTTTGCCGCTGGCTCATCCAGTGCTCATGCGTTGCCGAACGCGGCGCACCGGCCGGAAATGGATCCTGGTCATTTCCGGCTGGCGCCGCCTCTTTACCCACGCCCCCTCAAACATCCACGATCACCTCAAACCCACCATAAATCAGCCGCTTGCCGTCAAACGGCATTGGATTCACATCAGGCTGCGACCGCGGATCCGCCATCACCGCTTTCATGCCCTTGTCCCGCACCTGACGCGACGGCCAGACAACCCACGAAAACACCACCGTTTCGTCATCCTTGCGTTTGACGGCCATTGGAAACGAAGTCAGCACGCCCTCCGGCACGTCGTCTCCCCAGCACTCGACCACCTGCAACGCACCGTTCTCCTTAAAGATGCCCGCGGCAGTTGTTGCCTGTTTTATGTATTTTTCGCGGTCGATCGTGGCTACCGGCACGACAAATCCATCGACGTAAGTCATGAACGCGCTCCTTTCTGGTTAAAAAGTCGAATAGCGACGGAAGGTGACGATGCTCGGACGGCGTCACCGCACCACCCTCCTATGAGCACGACGAACGACACGCCGTGAAATCGACACCGATTCTGCTGCCATCAACCGAGCCCAGGGAAAGAACCAGTGGACTGGCCGTTCTCATGGTGTAGCATCCAATCGTTACATCATTCAATGTAACAATAAAAGATGTCATCGTAATGGGCCGCCGCATGCCCATCGGACACGCTATTCGGAGGCAGGTATGGGTGAGACGGCCATTCCACACGTCAACGTAGACGAGCTGGCGCAGTTCCGCGAAGTCCAGCAACTGGCTTATCGGTGCGTCGAACGCGTCGGCGAAATGCTTCAACCGGGTATGACGGAAAAAAACGCCGCCCGGCTGCTGACCGAATGGTTGCACGATCACGGCGTGCGTGACTGGCTGCACAAACCCTTCGCCTGGTTCGGTGATCGTACCGCCTTTGAGGGGTTTTCCGGGCTGTCGCACATGGCCGGCTTTAACCTGGCTTTCTTCCCGAGCTCGCGCCACCTGGAAGAAAACATGCCGGTCATTCTCGACGTGGCCCCCGTGCTGAATGGGGTGATCGCCGATGTCGGCTACGCCACCTGCATCGGCACGAATCCCATTCTCGAACAACTGAAAGACGACCTCGCCGAACACCGCGAACTGATCGTCAGCATGGTCAAACAACGGCGCACGCTTGCCGATGTGGCGCGCACCGTCGACCAGTTGTGCAGAAAACAGGGCGTGGAGCCGCGCCATAAGGCTTATCCGTTCAAGGCACTGGCACATCGTGTCGCGAAGCTGCACAACCCCGCCAAGCCGCGCTTCGTGGCGCGTTTCGGCCTGAACGCCACGCGCAATCTGATCCTCGACCAGACAAGCGCGGGCAAGAAGGGAGGCTGGTCGCCGTTATGGTCGATCGATCGCCGTTCCGAACATGCCCCGACGCCCGGCCTGTGGGCCGTCGAGCCCCATCTCGGCTTTCAGGGTGTGGGCGCCAAGTTCGAAGAACTGCTGGTCATCACCGATGACGACGCCTACTGGCTCGACGACGATCTGCCGCACGTGCGCCGCTGGGCGCAGCGCGGGCGGGTGTTGGCCGCGGCATGACGGAGGCGCACATGCAGCTCTTGACCGAACCCGTATCGCCCACGCTATACGAGACGCCCGAAGCGCCGCACGCCATACAGTGCACCCATTTCACGGTGCGCTCGGGCGATGTGACGCTGGCCGCCAGGGCATGGGGCGACCCTGCCCGGCCTACTGTGATGCTGGTGCATGGCTACCCCGACACCAGCGAAGTCTGGGACGCTCTCGCCGGCTTGTTGGCACGCGATTTCCACGTGGTTGCCTACGATGTTCGCGGCGCGGGGCAATCCACTGCCCCAACCCGCATGAAGGCATATCGCTTAGGAAAACTCACCGACGATTTCGTCGCCGTCATCGATGCCGTCAGCCCTCATCGCCCAGTCCATCTAGTCGCGCACGACTGGGGCTCGATCCAGGGATGGGAATTCGTCACCGAAGAGCGCTTGCGTGGGCGTATTGCCTCGTACACGTCATGCTCGGGTCCTTGCCTCGACCACGTCGCTTACTGGCTGCGAGCGAGATTGCTGCGCCCCACGCCGAGTTCGATCGGCAAGGTATTGGGCCAGTTGGTGCGCTGCTGGTATGTGCTGCTGTTCCACCTGCCGGTGCTGCCAGGATTGACCTGGCGCTTATGGCTCGGCCGCGCGTGGCCGCGGGTGTTGCGTCGGGTGGAAAAGACCGGGATTACGCCGCGCCCGACGCAAACGCAGGACGGCGTGCGCGGCGTATCGCTGTACCGCGCCAACTTTATCCGCTGCCTGTTCACGCCGCGCAGGCGTTATGCGCACGCGCCGGTCCAGGTGATCGTGCCGACGCTGGACAAATACGTGAGTCGGGCACTGTCCGAGGATCTTTCCCGATGGGTGCCGAAATACTGGCGCCGTGAACTGGCCGCGCGGCACTGGGTGCCGGTCACCCATCCCGAACAGATGGCCCGGATGGTGCGCGAACTCGTCGAGCACACCGAAGGCGGCGACGAACCGGAGACTTTGCAACGCGCCCGGATGGATTCAGCACGCAAACCGCTCAGTGGCAAGCTTGGGGTCGTGACCGGCGCGGGCAGCGGAATTGGGCGATGCATCGCACTGGAATTCGCGAAGCAAGGTGCGGCCGTGGTCGCGCTCGATATCGACCTCGCCAGCGCGGAGCGTACCGCTACGTTGGTCAGGTTATTGGGCCATCACGCCTACGCGCGAAAGGTCGACGTCGGCAGCGCCGACCAGATGGAAGCGTTGGCCGACTGGATCGGCACGGAGCTGGGTGGCGCCGACATCGTGGTCAACAACGCCGGCATCGGCATGGCAGGCGGTGTACTCGACACCTCCGCACAAGACTGGGAGCGCATTCTTCACGTCAACCTGTGGGGCGTGATTCACGGCTCACGCCTGTTCGCGAGGCAAATGGTGAAGCGCGGCAATGGCGGCCACATCATCAATACGGCGTCAGCCGCGGCCTTCGCCCCCTCGCGCGACCTGCCCGCCTACGCGACAACCAAGGCTGCCGTGTTGATGCTCAGCGAATGCATGCGCGGAGAACTCGCGGGTCAAGGGATCGGAGTCAGCGCGATCTGTCCGGGCTTCGCCGAGACCGGGATCATGGCGGCCACGCAATACGTCGGCGCGAGCGCGCAGGATCAGGAGCGTATGCGCCAGAAGGCCACCAGGCTTTATCAGTTGCGCGGCCTGCAACCTGAGACGGTTGCGAAAGCCGCGCTCCGCGCGGTATTGCGCAACAAGCCTGTCGTCGCCATCGGCATCGAGGCGCATTCAATGCGATTTATCTCGCGCTACATGCCCAGGCTTTCCCGCATGATCGCGCGCATCAGTATGGCGCCGCGCTGAGCTCGCGTTGACCTCACGCTGAGCTGGCCAACCGGATGCCGGAGACCGTTATGACCCAAGAGCAAACCCAATACAAGATCAAGGCACGCCATGTGAAGTTCGACTGGAGCTACACGCCGATCCAGTGGATTCCTGGCGACCCGTCGAGCACGCACATCATCAACGTGCTGAACCTGCTGTTTCCCGCCGGTGAGTTATGGTTCTGCCGCGTCTATAACAAGGCGCTACCGCTGATCACCGACCCGGCATTGAGAGACGACGCAGAGGGATTTCTCAGGCAGGAAGCGGTGCATTCGCGCTCGCACGGCGGTGTGCTCACGCACTATTACAAGGCCCACGGCATTGATACGCAGCCCTTCACGAAAAAACTCGACTGGTTGTTCGGCAAGCTGCTCGGCGAAGAACCGCTCGGGTTGAAGATCGGCAAAACGCGCTTCTGGCTGCGTCAGCAGCTTGGCGTCATCGCTGCGCTGGAGCACTTTTTTGGTTACCTCGGCAACTGGGTGCTCAATGCCGACGGGCTCGATGCAGCGCACGCCGACCCGACCATGCTCGATCTGCTGCGTTGGCACGGCGCCGAAGAGGTCGAGCATCGCACCGTCGCCTTCGACATCTTCCGGCATATGGGCGGCACCTACTTCGAACGCTGCTTTCACATGCTTTCGACCGTCCTGCTTCTGTTGTATTTTTTGACCCGTGGCGCACGTTTCATGCACGAGCGCGATCCCGATGCCGGCAAGTACCGCGGCTTTATCCTCGGCTGGCGCGCCGGGGCACGCCGTCGTTGTCTGCCGTCGTTCTGGAAAATGATCACAGCAGCGCTACGCTATTTCAATCCGCGCCATACGCCGCATCACGAGGGCTCCACCGAGCAGGCGCTGGCCTATCTCGCCACCTCGCCGGCAGCGCAGGCCGCTGCGCATGGGGGCAATTGGGTTCGGAAGGCGAGTTGATACAGGGAGCCGAACTGGAGTCGTATTTAAACCGCCAACGACGCGTTTTGCGGGAACAGCGCGCGGCGGGTTTCCTCGTCGAATTCCGCCTTCAGCATGAGCTTTTCCTTCAGCGCCTGAGCGCGTGTAGCCGCAGGGCGTGCCGAGATTTCATCCACGAGACGTTTGACGTGCGGATAGTCGCTCAGACCCTTCTCGCCGAAGATGTAGCCGGCAAAATTGGCCCAACCCCATAGCGCCATATCGGCGATCGAGTACGTATCGCCCGCCAGATACTTCGAGACGGCCAGACGCGCATCGAGCACGCGATAGTGGCGCTCGACTTCCTTCAGGTAGCGGTTGCGCGCATACGGCAGCGGCTCCGGCGCATGGTGCTGGAAGTGCACTGCCTGGCCCGAGAACGGCGACAGGCCGGTCGCAACGAACATCAGCCACGACAGCATTTCCGCATGCTGCGACGGCGCGGACGGCACGAACTTGCCATGGGTGGTGCTCAGGTGCAGCAGGATCGCGTGGGAATCAAATACGGGGGTGCCGTTGTCGACAATAGCTGGCACCTTGCCGTTCGGATTGATCCTCAGGAACTCGGGCTTGTGCTGGTCGCCCTTGAAGGTATCGACGGCTACGAGTTCAAACGGCGTTTGCAGTTCTTCGAGCAAAAGCGCGACTTTCAGCGGATTCGGCGACGGATGGAAGTAAAACTTAAGCATGGTATTTCCTTTGATAAGACGAGGCGGATCGCAGCCACGCAGGAGAATGCGTGGCCGATCGTGGACTTGGCGCCTGCCTCGGGATGGCGCCGTTGAATGGGGTAATGCAGGTGGCGTGTTAGCGCTGCGAACGGTCATCGCGTTGACGGCGTATTGACGAACTGAACGATTGCCGGGATGGTCTGCGCGGGCGCTTCTTCCATCAGCCAGTGTCCCGAACCTTGAATGACGATCCCCTGCACGTTCGTATCGATCAGACGAGCCTGATTGATCAGGAAAGTGCCTGACGCCTTTTCCCCGGTCAGCACCAGCATCGGCATGGTCAGCGGGGTTTTAGCGAACTCCGCAAAGTCTTGCGCGTCTTGCGGGAACGCCCGGAAGTATTCGAAGCCCGCCCGCATGCGTCCCGGTTGGGCGTAAGTCGCCGCATACAGTTCGCGGTCGGCCTCCGGCATCGCGTGCTTCGGATCGGCCGCAAAGTCGTTCCAGAAGTGTTCGAAGTAGATCCGCTCGCGTCCTTCAACCAGTTTCAGAGGCGTCTCGCCGTAAAAGTTGAAGTGCCATTTGTCGCGCAATAACCATACTTTCTGCCAGTCGCCCACGCCGGGGAGGAATGCATCCATCAAGGTGATGCTTTCCACTTCGTCCGGATACTGGGCGGCGTAGGCGTAAGCCACCATCAGCCCGATATCGTGGCCGACGATCTTCACTTTGCGATAACCGAGTGCGTGAACCATCGCGTGAATATCCTGCGCCATCGCCTTCTTGTCGTAGCCCGTTTCCGGCATGGCTGAAGCGCCCGCCCCGGGGAGATCAGGCGCAATGACGACACGACGGTCGTCGAGCTGGTCGATGAGCGGCAGCCACATGTGACTGGATTCTGCATAACCGTGCAGCAGTACAACGGGCGTGTCGGCGCCATGCCCGGCTTCCAGGTAGTGCAATTCGACACCATTCGCGTTGATCGAATGGTCCTCGATGCGCGGATTCGTTGTGGCGTGTGCCGCGCCTTGCAACGCTCCAGCCATCACAAGCGCCGCGCCAAGTTGTCGGGATACCTTACGAATAATGTTCATGAACTTCTCCAGTGATGGACGGTTGCGCTTGCGCGATGCTTTGGACGTAGCGCGTGATATTCGACGAGAGACTGGCGATCCTGTGCGTGCTGCAGAGAGCGTCAGATTGCGTAGTGAGATGGTGGACTGCGCACGTGCGTTTGCCGTACGACTTTCCCGATGAACACGTTCGATGGAGTTGCACGTGTTTAAAGCGACTGATTCGCACCTTACATTTTGACATGCTATGATGCGAATCATTCGCATTTACAAAAGTGTCGAATCCACCGATCCGACGCGCCCAGTAGCCCATGGCGGCAAACGACCCGGCCCTGCATCACGAGATGCAGGCGCTCTACAGCAATCACCACGGCTGGCTTCAGGCATGGCTGCGTAAGAAGCTCGGCTGCGCGCATCGTGCGGCCGACCTCGCGCACGACACCTTCGTGCGTCTGCTTGCCCGTGATGAACCGCTCGGTCTGGAGGAGCCGCGTGCGTTCCTGACGACGGTCGCGCAACGCGTGATGGCGAACTACTGGCGTCGCGAGCAGATCGAGCGTGCTTACCTGGAAGCCCTGGCGCTCGTGCCCGAGAGTTTCGCGCCCTCGCCTGAAGAGCGCGCGCTGCTGCTAGAGGCGCTGTGCGAAATCGACAGTCTGCTGGAGCGGCTGCCGGTCGCCGTCAAACGAGCCTTTCTGCTGGCCCAGCTCGACGGCTTGAGCCATGCCGAGATCGCCGCACAACTGAAACTTTCCATCTCGACCGTGAAGCGCCATCTGGTGCGCGCCGGGGCCCAGTGTTTCTTTGCGCTGAGCGCGGCGTGACCAATCGTTGGATCGACGGATGAACGCAAGCGCGAGACCCGATATTCCCCGACACATCGCCCTGCGCGCCGTGCAGTGGTGGATGGAACTGCAATCCGGCGAAAAACACGGGCGCGCAGCAACTCGCGCTGGCGCGGTGGTGCGCCGAGCATCCTGATCACGAACGCGCGTGGCAACACATCTGCGGCGTCAGCAGCCGCTTCAGAAGCCTCGCTCAAGCAAGCACGGGAGCCGCAGGCAATGCGGACGCAGGCGGCGCCGCAGCCGCCCGCGCCGCACTGACGCGCTCCGGCTCGGCGAAACGCCGCGCGAGTGTCAAAGTCCTCACAACCCTGCTGTTCGCCGGGGGCGCGCCTTGGATCGCCGGCGAACACGTACCGTGGCGCGCGTGGAGCGCGGACGTGCACACCGCAGTCGGCGAGCGCCGCACCGTCACGCTTGCCGACGGCACCCGCGTCACGCTCAACACCGACAGCGCCATCGATATCGGCTTCAGCAGCACCGAGCGGCGCGTGCGCCTGATCAAAGGCGAAATCATGATCGCGACCGGCCACGGCGCCGGCGAACAGCGGCCGTTCATGGTCGAGACCGCGCAAGGCAAGTTGCAACCCTTAGGCACGCGCTTCGCCGTCAGGCAGCAGAGCGCGCTCTGCCGCCTCGATGTATTCGAAGGCGCCGTGCGGATCAGCCCACGCGATGCGCCCGGCCGCACGCCAGTCGTTCGTGCCGGCCAGCGCGCCCGCTTTACGCGCGACGACGTCAGCGCGCTCGAGCCGATCAGCGAGAACGACGCGGCATGGACGGATGGCCTGATCGTCGCGAGCGGCACGCGGCTCGGCGATTTCGTGACCGAGCTTGACCGCTACCGCGCGGGGCATCTGAGCTGCGATCCCTCAGTGGCTGGCTTGCGGCTATCGGGCACGTTCCCGCTCGCCGACACTGACCGCGTGCTCGACACCGTGACCCGGACCTTGCCGGTCGAGGTCGTCTTCATCACGCGCTACTGGGGCACCGTGCGCTCGTCCCGCGCCTGAAATTCCGAAACCGGCGCGCCTTACCGGCACTGAAAATTTTTTCGTCTGTTGTGAGCTGTTTTCGAATCTCGCGTGACAAGGGAGATGAGAGCAACACATCGTCTATCTTCCTGCGAGCTTTGAACATGGGACAGTATCGAAAGACCGGCGCCGGCAATGACGGCTACCGCAGCCATGGCAGCCGTGGCGCATTGCGCGCGCGACAGCCGGCACACTTCGCGCGGCATCTCGCGACGGCCGCGCTGATCTCGGCGGGATTGCCATTCAACGTGGCGCTGGCCGCCGATGCACCGTCCGCCGCCGAGGCGCCGTTGCGCAAGAGCTACGACATCCCGGCCGGCCCGCTCGAAGCGGCGCTCAATCGGTTCGGACGCGAAAGCGGGCTGCTGCTGTCGTTTCCGGCGGCACTGACGGACGGGCGCACGAGTGATGGCCTGCACGGCGATTACGAGGTACGGCAAGGCTTCGATCGAATCCTGCGTGGCACGGGGCTCGGCGCGGTGCAGCACTCAAATGGCAGCTATACGCTCGTGCCGCGCTCCGATTCGGCCGCGGACAACGGCACCCCGCGCGACGCCACCCTCCCCGCCGTGACGGTCAATTCGACGACCGTAAAGGCCGGTAGCTACCGGCCACCAGTCGACGCGGTGGTGACGCGTTCGGACACACCGGTGCTCGACACGGCCCAAGCTGTCAACATCGTGCCGGCGCAGGTGCTGCGCGACCAGCGTCCGCGTAACCTGGCCGATGCGCTCGCGAACGTGAGCGGTATCGTGCAAGGCAATACGCTGGCGGGCACGCAGGACACCTTGCTCAAGCGTGGTTTCGGCGGCAATCGCGACGGTTCGATCATGCACAACGGCATGCCGCTCGTGCAGGGGCGCGCGTTGAACGCGGCGGCCGACAGTGTCGAGGTGCTCAAGGGTCCGACTTCGCTGCTCTACGGGATCATGGACCCGGGCGGCGTGGTGAATGTAGTGAGCAAGCAGCCCTTACTCAAGCCCTATCACGCGATTTCCGTGCTCGGCTCGACATACGGACACGGCCGCAATGGGGCCGGCGCGACGCTCGATACAACCGGGCCGATTGGCGACTCAGGCCTCGCCTACCGGCTTGTGGTCGATCAGACCGAAGAGCAATACTGGCGCAACTTCGGCGAGCATCGCGAGACGCTCGTGGCGCCGTCGCTTGCGTGGTACGGCCGCGATACGCAGGTGGTGGTGTCGTACGAATATCGCAAGTTTAACTATCCGTTCGACCGCGGCACGGCGCTCGACCCGAAGACCAACAAGCCGCTCGCCATCTCGAGCCGCGAACGTCTCGACGAGCCGTTCAACCAGATGAACGGCGAATCGAACCTCGCGCAGCTTAGCGTCGACCATCAGATCAACGCCAACTGGAAGGCTCACTTCGGCTACAGCTACAACCGCGAGACCTACGACGCGGGGCAATTGCGCGTGCAGGGCATCAACAGCACGACTGGCGCCGTATCGCGCAGCAACGACGCGACGCATGGTGCGCTCAGTACGGACAGCTACGCAATCGCCTATGTGGACGGCCATTTCGACATTGCCGGGTTGCGCAACGATCTGCAGGTCGGCGTGGACGACGAATACCGCCGCATCTATCGCAAGGACCTGCTGCGCCAGGCCACGAAATATCCGTTCAACTATTTCAATCCGGTCTACGGCCTGGAGAGCCCGTCGACCACGGTGTCGGCGAGCGACAGCGATCAGACCGACACGCTGCACGACCGCTCGTTCTTCTTCCAGGACAGTTTGCATCTCACCGACAAATGGATTCTGATCGGCGGCGCACGTTTTCTGAGCTACAACCAGATCGCCGGAAAGGGCCGTCCCTTCGTCGTCAACACTGACATCAACGGGACCAAATGGCTGCCGCGCGCGGGCGTGGTTTACAAATGGACCGACACGGTATCGCTGTACGGCAGCTATACGCAGTCGCTCAAACCGACCTCGACGATTGCGCCGCTTGCCTCCGGCGTGGTGATCGATTCGTCGGTGCAACCTGAACAGGCCACCTCATGGGAGC
The DNA here is from genome assembly GCF_003610295.1 of Paraburkholderia sp. BL23I1N1. Lineage (NCBI taxonomy): Bacteria > Pseudomonadati > Pseudomonadota > Betaproteobacteria > Burkholderiales > Burkholderiaceae > Paraburkholderia > Paraburkholderia sp. BL23I1N1. The sequence goes on along the minus strand of NZ_RAPV01000001.1, from coordinate 5,514,665 downwards.
TCGGCGCCAAGGTGGCGATGCCCAACGGCGTGAGCGGCACGCTGGCGATTTTCAATATCGACAAGAAGAACGTGCTGGTTCAGCAGTACAACGACGTCACCAAGCAGACCGACTGGCGCACGGCAGGCAAGGCGCGTTCGCGCGGCGTGGAGCTCGACGTGTCCGGCCAGATCGGCCAGCACTGGAGCGTGATCGCGAGTTATGCGTACATTGACGCGAAGACCACCGAGGACCCGCTGTACGCCGGCAAGCGCCTGTGGAACGCGCCGCAGAACACGGCATCGCTTGCCGCGGTGTACGACTTCGGCACGATCTTCGGTGGCGACCAGTTGCGCGTTGGCGCTGGCGCGCATTACGTCGGCGTACGCCCGGGCGATTCGGCCAACAGCTTCTCGCTGCCGGCCTACACCGTCGCCAATGCTTTTGCCACGTACGAGACGAAACTCGGCAATCGCCACCTGTCGTTCCAGCTCAACGTGAAGAATCTGTTCAACAAGACTTACTACCCGTCGAGCGTGAACAAGTACTTCGTATCGGTGGGAGACGCGCGCCAGGTCTCCTTGCTGTCGACGCTTGAGTTCTAGGCAGCCACGGCCAGGCCGCGGCTACACCGACACTGCGCGCACGACACACAAGTACTGCGTATCGGTTGGCGACGCGCGTCGGTCTCCTTGCTGTCGACGCTCGAGTTCTGGGCGTCTGCGCTGTCACTGCGCGTCCGAAACACCCGTTCAAATGATCAACATGAGATTGGATCTGTTATGAAGCTTTGGAACCGTTGTGCTGACAAGGGCTTGTTGCCCGTAAACAAACGCCGAACATTTCTCACCGCGGCAGCCGGCCTTGGCGCCTTACTGGCTGTCACGACACCGGCTGCGCGTGCCGCATCGATCGGGCCACGCGCGGGCAAAAAAGTCGTGATGGTTGTGCAACTGAACGGGCTGGAGCTGGCGGTGGACCAGAAGATCGCGGCACACCTTACCGCGCGTGGCTATAGCGTGCGGATGGTGGATCAGGCGCAACCGCCTGAGGCTGTCGGCGATGCGGATCTGGTGGTGATTTCCTCGACGGTTTCATCGAAGCAGGTGGTGGGTGGCTGGCGTTATTTGACCAAACCGTTGTTGACGTGGGAAAACGATTTGCTTGACGACTTTGCGATGACGGGCAAGCGTCACGACGTCGATTTTGGCGAAGCGGAGAAGGAACGTTACTTGTGGCTGGTCAACGCCCCGCACCCGATAGCAGCCGGCTTGCCGGCGGGCGTAACGAACGTCTATGTCAAACAGGCGGCGATGAGCTGGGGCAAACCGGGCCTTGGCGCGACGACGATTGCGACGTTGTATGGCCAACCGGAGAAGGCGGCGATCTTTGCGTATGAGAGGGGTGCGACGATGGACTACGAGTCCCTGGCCCCGGCGCGGCGTGTGATGTTCTTCCTGAACAACGACACATTCGGCAACCTCTCACCGGCGGGCAACACCCTGTTTGATGCGGCCGTCGACTGGACGGCGGGCTTGATGTGAGGGACGCGGTCTGGCTAATGTGACTGTGCGTAAAAAGGAGAAGGCGCCACTAACTCAAGGACAGCTCACGAGCGCAAGCATGGACGCCCAAGAACAAGCCCGTGATGCCCGAGGAACTGGAAGAGATACCACTGGGGCGACCGCGCCGAATGGTACTTGCGGGACCAAACGCAGCGAGTGGTTTTCTGAAGCACCGCTACGGCGCGCGCAGCGCCGCCGGAAGCATGACGCCTTTGTCACTCGCGCCGAATGTGCGAGAACACAGATTCCAGATGCACCACTACCGCAGCTGCGCGGGGGACCCGCTTAAGAGCTGGCGGTTTGAGCCGCTTTCTCTTGCTTACTTCTCTTTGCGGCCGGCAAAGAGAAGTGAGTGCCCCCCGCACAGGGGCGACGCTAATAAACCAAAAAGAAAACAAGGAAAGGCCAACGCCGCAGGCGAACAACCCGAGCATCAATTAGAAGCCCCGGCAGCACCCACCCCACCCGCTCCAGCCGTCTTCAAAGCCGCCGCTTCCCCCGGATGCTGAATAGCATAAATCTCCCGATTCCGGGCAATAGCAGCCTCACTAGGCGGATAGTCATCCTTAGGCGCCGGCACGAGACCTTCAGCCTGAGCCTGCTGCAACTGGGCCACGACTTCAGCCCGCGTCAACCCTGACGAATTAGACTGAGCAAAAGCAGTCGACCCAAACGACAAACCAAGCGCGGCAACAGCTACAGTCAAAGCGATAAAACGTTTCATGATGTCTCTCCGAGAATGTGCAAGAAATGAGTGGCTTGAACCACGCTTCTCATTCTTGTCATTTCACCTGTCGGAGCACTGACTTACGGATTACCGTTTTGTTATCTACGCACCAGGATCAAAAAAAAACCCAAAAACCAAACCACCAGATAACAGAACCGTAATCTACCGGACCACGCCCGGTAAGCGCCCAAACCCCACACTCCTGACTCACAAAGAAGCGCCAAGCCCCGTGCCGCCAGGCGCAGCAACAAGCCCGGCGCTTCCACCCGCCTCTTTTCAGGAAACCGTCATGTGGATCGTCAAGCTCGCGCTGCGCCGCCCATATACCTTTGTGGTTCTCGCCGTGCTGATCTTCATCGTCGGCCCGCTCTCGATACTGCGCACGCCCACCGATATATTCCCGAACATCAACATCCCGGTGGTCAGCATCGTCTGGACGTATAACGGCTTTTCCGCTCAGGACATGGCCAACCGCATCACCTCGAATTACGAGCGTGCGCTGACCTCCGACGTCGACGATATCGAGCATATCGAGTCGCAATCGCTAAACGGCGTCTCGGTAGTGAAGATCTTTTTTCACCCGGGCGCGGACATCAATCGCGCAATTGCCGAGGCGGCCTCCAATTCCGCGTCGATCCTGCGCGTGCTGCCGCCTGGCACGCTGCCGCCGAACATCATCACGTACAACGCGTCGACGGTGCCGATCCTGCAACTCGGACTCTCCAGCGACACGCTCTCCGAACAGCAGCTCTACGACCTCGGCAACAGCCAGATCCGCACCCAACTGGCAACGGTGCAAGGCGCGTCGATCCCGTTGCCGTTCGGCGGAAAGGTGCGGCAGATCATGGTCGATATCGATCCGCGCGCGCTGCAGGCCAAGGGCCTCTCCCCGCTCGACGTGGTCAACGCCGTCAACGCTCAGAACCTGATTCTCCCCGGCGGCACCGCCAAGATCGGCACGAAGGAATACAACGTGCAGATGAACGGCAGCACCGACACGGTGGCCGCGCTGAACGACCTGCCGATCAAGACGGTGGCCGGCGGCGTGGTGTATGTGCGCGACGTGGCCCACGTGCGCGACGGCTATGCGCCGCAAACCAACATCGTGCGCAGCGACGGCAAACGCGCCGCGCTCCTCACCGTCGAAAAATCCGGCAGCACGTCCACCTTGACCATCATTCAGCAGGTCAAAACGATGCTGCCGCATATCGCGGCCGGTTTGCCGAGCGCGCTGCATATCACCGCGCTGTCCGATCAATCGGTGTTCGTGAAGTCGGCGGTTGTGGGCGTGGCGCGCGAGGCGGTGATCGCGGCGGCCCTGACCGCCTTGATGATCCTGCTGTTTCTCGGCAGCTGGCGCGCCACGCTGATCATCGCGGTATCGATTCCGCTCGCCGTGCTGACCTCACTGATCGCGCTTTCCGCACTCGGGCAGACCATCAACATCATGACGCTCGGCGGGCTCGCGCTCGCGGTGGGGATTCTCGTCGACGATGCCACCGTCGCGATCGAAAACATCACGCACCATCTGGAAAACGGCGAGCCTTTGCACGACGCGATTCTGAACGGCTCGGGTGAAATTGCCGTGCCGACCTTCGTTTCGACTCTGTCGATCTGCATTGTGTTCGTGCCGATGTTTCTGCTCTCCGGCGTTGCACGCTATCTGTTCGTGCCGCTTGCCGAAGCGGTGGTGTTCGCGATGATCGCGTCGTATTTCTTCTCGCGCACGCTGGTGCCGACCCTTGCGATGTATTTGATGCGCGCGCGCAGTAACGCGCCAGTCACGGGCAACGGTCCGATTGCTCGCCTGATCCGCTTCCAGACCGCCTTCGAGCATCGCTTCGAGATGCTGCGCGAACGCTATCGCGGCGTGCTCGGCTCGGCGATCGCAAAACCGCGCCAGTTCATCGTCATCTTCCTGTTGCTGTGCATCGGCTCACTTGCTCTCGTGCCATTCGCCGGCCGCGATTTTTTCCCCGCCGTCGATACCGGCGAGATTCGGTTGCATCTGCGTGCGCCGACCGGCACGCGTATCGAGGACACCGCGCGCATCACCGATGAAGTCGAAGCCCGCGTGCGCAGTGTGATCCCGAAGCAGGAACTCGCGGCGATGCTCGACAACATCGGCGTGCCGGTGAGCGGCATCAACCTGACCTACGATTCATCCGACCCGATCGGCCCGGAAGACGCCAACGTGATGATCACGCTCGCCGCCGGGCACAAGCCCACCGCCGCCTATGTGGCGACGTTGCGCACCACGCTGTCGAAAGATTTCCCCGGCGTCACGTTTGCTTTCCTGCCCGCCGACATCGTCAGCCAGATTCTCAATTTCGGCCTGCCCGCCCCGATCGATATCCAGATCGTCGGCAACAAGCTCGACGCCAATCGGGTGGTGGCAAACCGTTTGCTGGAACAACTGCGCGGCGTGCGCGGCCTCGTCGACGCACGCATCCAGCAGCCGGGCGACGAACCCGCGATCAACGTGAATGTCGACCGTACGCGAGCGATTCAGGCCGGCCTGCTGCAACGCGACGTGTCGCAGAATCTGCTGATCGCACTCTCGGGCAGTTCGCAGACCACGCCGAATTTCTGGCTCGATCCCAGCAATGGCGTCAGCTATCCGCTGATGGCGATGATGCCGCAGTACGACATCAACTCGCTGCAGGCGCTGGCCAATATTCCGGTCGCGCAGAACGCTGGCGCAGGTGCGGGCGTGACGGCGGCGTCCACTGCCGGAAACGGCAACGGCCCCGCTCCGCAAAACCTGCTCGGGGCGCTGAGCACGCTGACACGCGGCACCCAGCAAGCCGTCGTCTCGCACTACAACGTGCAGCCGGTACTCGATATTTTCGCGTCGGCGCAAGGGCGCGACCTCGGCGGCGTGGCAACCGACGTGACCCGGCTCGTCGATCAGATCCGGCCACAATTGCCGCCGGGCGCGTCGATTGTGATGCGCGGCCAGGTGCAGGCGATGCACGACTCGTTCAGCGGCCTCGCCAGCGGTCTCGTGTTCGCGATCGCCCTCGTCTATCTGCTGATGGTCGTCAATTTTCAGTCATGGCTCGATCCGCTCATCATCATCAGCGGCTTGCCGGGCTCGCTCGCGGGCATCGCGTGGATGCTGTTCAGCACGGGCACGAGTCTGAGCGTGCCCGCACTGACCGGCACCATTCTGTGCATCGGCATTGCCACAGCCAACAGCATTCTCATGATCAACACCGCGCGTGAATTCCATCACGGCGGCAGGCCGCCGCTGCAGGCCGCGCTCGAGGCGGGCTTCAGCCGCTTCCGTCCGGTGCTGATGACCGCGCTCGCGATGCTGATCGGCATGCTGCCCATGGCGCTCGGTCTCGGCGACGGCGGCGAACAGAACGCGCCGCTCGGGCGCGCGGTGATCGGCGGCCTTGCAATCGGCACGGTGTCCACCTTGCTGTTCGTTCCGGTCGTCTACGGCATGGTGCATGCGTGGCTCGACAAACGCCGTGCGGCTCGCGCCGAGAAACAGGAATCCCGCGTTCCCGCCCGCACACTTTGACTCCGACGAGAACCTCCCCATGAACAATCCATCACTTCCGCCAGACCTCGGCGATCGGTCTGAACCGGCCGTCGAGGCAGATCGAACCGCTGAGACGACCCCAACCCCAAAGCCGCGCCGTCCCATCTGGCCGTTCGCATTGGCTGGACTTGCCGCGGCCTTGCTGATCGTCGGCATCGTGCCGCGTCTGCACGCAAGTGCCGCGCTGACGCAACAGACGCAAGCGCAAAGGGTGCTCAACGTTTCCGTGGTCATGCCGCGCCCCGCGCCGGCCGTCCACGAATTGCTGCTGCCCGGCGCGGTGGCGCCGTTCGCCGAAGCGTCGATCTATGCACGCACGAGCGGTTATCTGGCGCACTGGAACACCGACATCGGCGCGCAAGTGAAAAGCGGCCAAACGCTCGCCACGATCGATGCGCCCGATCTGGACGCCCAACTGCGCCAGGCCCGTGCCGACGAAGCCACCGCGCAGGCCAACTTCGACTTCGCGAAGACCACCGCGCAGCGCTGGCAGGAGATGCTGAAAACTCAATCGGTCGCGCAGCAGGACGCCGATACCAAAGTCAGCGACATGGAGGCGCGCCGCGCGATGCTGGCGTCGGCGCAGGCTAACGTCGCGCATCTGGCCGAACTGGTGTCGTACGAGAAGATCACCGCGCCGTTCGACGGCACGATCACCGCGCGCAACGTCGATGTCGGCGCCTTGGTGACGGCGGGCGGCACGCCCGGCACCGCCGGTATGTCGGGTGAGCTGTTTCATATTCAGCAGACCGGCGAGTTGCGCGTGTTCGTCGACGTACCGCAGAACGATGCGCCGTACGTCACGCCCGATACCGGCGTGTATCTGACCGTCCAGCAATATCCGGGGCGGCACATTGCCGCCAAGGTGGCGCGCACGACCGGCTCGATCGATCCGTCGAGCCGCACACTGCGCGTCGAGGTGGACGTCGATAACAAGGATGGCGAGCTGATGCCGGGCGCTTACGCGCAGGTGCATCTGCAGTTGCAGTCGACCACACCCGCGCTCGATCTGCCGGTGAGCGCACTGCTCTTCCGCCCGAATGGCGTGACGGTCGCCTTGGTTGACGGCAATGGCCGTGCGGTGCTCAGGACGGTGCACATCGGCCGTGACTTCGGCACGAATGTGGAGATCACCACGGGACTCGCGGCGACCGACCGCGTGATCGATAACCCCGGCGATTCGCTGAGCACCGGCCAGCTCGTGCAGATCGCGCCGGCCACGCACAGCTGAGCGCCAGTTATCGAAAGGACGAGCCGAATGTCTCCCATCTCTCTTTCACGCCGGGTGCTGCGCCGTTCGTTGGCGGTCACGCTGATCGGTGCGCTGCTGGGCGCCTGCTCGACGTTGCCGCCGTACCAGCGTCCCACCGCCGAGATCCCCTCGCAATATGCAGGCGCGGCGCCTGGCTGGGCCCAGGCCGCGCCTGCCGACGCCACCCCGCGTGGCCCCTGGTGGACGATCTTCAACGATCCCGTGCTGAATCAACTCGAAGCGCGCGTCGACGTCTCGAATCAGACCGTGCGCAAGGCGGTTGCACAGGTCCAGCAAGCGCGTTCGATGGTGGATTATCAACGCGCCGGCTTCTTCCCGACGATCACCGCCGGCGTCGCGCAGGACCGCTCGCGGACTTCGCAGAACGTCGAGGGCAAATCGCTCGCGGGTAAGACCGTGCCGGATTATTCAGCCGGCGTGTCGGCGAGCTGGGAGCCGGACCTGTTCGGCCGGGTGCGCGACAGCGTGACCGGCGCGAAGTCCGATGCCCAGGCGAGCGAAGCGGATCTCGAAGCCGTGCGCCTGTCGATGAGCGCCGATCTTGCCGTCGACTATTTCTCCCTGCGTTCGCTCGACACGCAAAAGAAGTTGCTCGACGACAGCGTGACCGCCTACGCCGCCGCCTTGAAACTGCTGCAACAGCAACTCAAGGACGGCGCGATCGATGCCTCCGCGGTTGCGCAAGCCACCACGCAACTAGAAGCGACGCGCACGCAAGACACCGACATCGACGTGACGCGCGCCCAGATGCAGCATGCGATCGCCACGCTGATCGGCGAGCCGGCCTCGACCTTCACGCTGCCGCCGAACGGCTCGGCGGCAACGCCGCCGGCGATTCCCGTTGGCGTGCCGTCGCAACTGCTCGAACGGCGTCCCGACATCGCCGCCGCCGAACGGCGCGTGGCTTCAGCGAACGCTCAGATCGGCGAGGCGCACGCGGCCTTCTTCCCCGATCTGGTGTTGTCGGCGAGCGCCGGCCTGGAAAGCACCTTCTTCGCGCCGTGGCTAAGCGCACCGAGTTTGTTCTGGTCGCTCGGCCCACAACTGGTCGGCACGCTGTTCGACGGCGGCAAGCGCACGGCCAGTCTGCACGGCGCGACCGCGCAGTACGACGGCGCGGTTGCGGATTACCGTCAATCGGTGTTGGTGGCCTTCCAGCAGGTCGAGGACAATCTGTCCGCCTTGCATTCGCTCGCCGACGAAGCCGCCAGCCAGCAGCGCGCCACCACGGCCGCCGATCTGTCGTTGCGGCTCACGACCAACCGCTTCAACGCGGGAGCGGTCAGCTATCTCGACGTGGTGACCGCGCAGACGATCGCGCTGACGAACCAGCGCACCGCGGATCAGATCGCGGCGCGGCAGTTGGAGTCGAGCGTGTTGTTGCTGAAGGCGCTGGGCGGGACGTGGCATGGCGAGAGCAAGGGCGCGGCGACGCCGGAGGTGGCCGCGACGACCCAGCCAGCCTCTACCCCCGCCGGAACGTAAGCACAAAACACGTGCTCCGCGCGTCGCTCTCCGCATACACCGTGCCGCCATGCAACTCCATGATCGTGCGGACGATGGCAAGCCCGAGCCCAGTCGAACCCGGGGACCCTTGCGATACGCCAGACGAAGGCAAGGCGCTGCGCGACGGGTCGACGCGATAGAAACGGTCGAAGATCCGTTCGAGATGTTCGGCGGCGATCGGTTGCCCCTGGTTCGATACGGTGACGCGCACGGCGTCGGCCAAAGCGCGAACATCGAGCACGATTTCGCCGCCGCGCGGCGTATAGCGGATCGCATTGGCAAGCAGATTGCTGACGGCGCGGCGAAACAGTTCGAGATCCGCGGTCAGCGTCGCGGCGCCGGTGACCTGCATCCTGACATTCGCATCGTCGGCGATACCTTCGAAGTATTCGGCGATGCGCGTCAGTTCCTGCGCCGCATCGAACTGGCGCATGTGTTTGACGAACTGCGGATGTTCAGCGCGTGCAAGAAACAGCACGTTTTCGATCATCCGCGAGAGCCGGTCGCATTCTTCCAGATTCGATGCGAGCACGGCTTCATATTCGTCGGTGGAGCGTGGCCGCGCGAGCGCGACTTCGGTGGCGCCGCGAATGTTGCCCAGCGGTGTGCGCATGTCGTGCGCGAGGTCGGCGGTGAAACGCGAGAGGCGCTGAAAACCGTGATCGACGCGTTCGAGCATGGCATTCAGTGCTTTCACCAGTGCGTCGAGTTCGCTCGGCACACGCGCCACCGTGATCCGCGTATTCAGGCGGTTGACCGTGACGCGGCCCGCACTCGCCGCCATGTCGCGCAACGGCCGCAGAGCTGCCCGAATCAGCAGATAGCCCAGCAGCATGGCCAGAATTACGCCGACCACGCCCGCGATATTGAGCTTGTCGCGATAACGGTCGAGCAGCCGCCAGCGGTCGCCCATGTTGCGCGCGATCAGCACGGTCGCCGTGTCGCCGTTGCGCAACCGCGCGTCCGCGAGAATGCCGCGGATCGGCGTGCCGTTGCGGCCGCTCCAGGCGCCGATGTCGGCATCGGTAATGCGTGCCGAAGCGGGAACGCGCGTGAGCGGCGGCAACGCGGCGATGGTCTCGACGCCGCCGGCTTTATCCGCTTCGCCGGGATCCTCGAGACCGCCTACATCGCCTACATCGCCCGCTTCGCCTGCTTCGTTCGCTTCACTCGTTTCGCTTGCCGCACTGAGTGCAACGGAAGCATCAGGCGCGTTTGACACCGTAGACGCAGCACTGTTTGCCGTGCCAGCCGGCGTCGCGAAAGTCTCCCCGGCGTTGTGCTCGATCGCCATGCGTCCATCGGGATCGAACACCTCCATCGACATCGTCCGATTGCCCAGCACGGTGCTGGTCAAGCGCTCAGCGTGTTCGCGAATCCCTTTCGCCGAATCGAGTTCCTGGGCAAGCCGCCGCGCATGGCGAGCCGCCAGCACAATGTCGAGGTCGTCCTGCATCTTGATCTGCTTGTCGAGCGCAAGGTACAGAAAACTCCCGACGAGCACGAAGACCGCGAGCGTGGTGACACCGAAGGCAAGCGCAAGCGTCGCGGCAAGCGAGCGGCCCTGCATCAGGCGGCATCCTTCAGTTCGAGCACGTAGCCGACGCCGCGCACGGTATGGATCAGTTTGACCGGAAAGTTATCGTCGATCTTGGTGCGCAGCCGGCGGATCGCGACCTCGACGACATTGGTGTCGCTGTCGAAATTCATGTCCCACACATAAGACGCAATCTGCGTGCGGGTTAGTACTTCGCCCTGGCGGCGCGCCAGCAACTGCAAAAGCGAAAACTCGCGCGGCGTGAGATCGATACGCGTGCCGCCGCGTTTCACGCGCCGGCGATTGACGTCCATTTCCAGGTCGCCCACCTTGATCAGTTCGCTTTCGCGCGGCGGCCCACGGCGCGCCAACGTACGCACGCGGGCCAGCAATTCGACAAACGCGAAGGGCTTGACGAGGTAATCGTCCGCACCGAGTTCGAGGCCGCGCACGCGGTCGTCGACGTCGTCGCGGGCCGTGAGGAACAGCACCGGCGTGGTACGCGTGCTGCGCAGGGTCTTGACGACGGTCCAGCCGTCCATGCCGGGCAGCATCACGTCGAGCACGATCACGTCGTATTCTTCTTCCTGCGCGAGAATGAGCCCTTGTGGACCGTCGTTCGCGACATCGACCGCGTAGCCGGATTCTTCCAGGCCTTTCTTCAGGTAAGCCGCTGTTTTGAGCTCGTCCTCGATCACCAGGATTCGCATGGGGAGTGCTCCGCTGTGCTTGAGCCTTAAATCATACCGGCAAGCAGAGCGGACGGTGATTACGATCCGGTAATGTTGGCTGTGGACGGCGATCCAACCCCTTCATGGCGCAGACGCTTCACGCGGGCGATGAACTCGCGCAGCAGGCCCCGCCCGCCAATCGCCAGCAGGCCCCACTGCGAGTTGATGGTCTGCACGGTCCACGCGGTGGATGCTTCCCCGCGGGACCAGTACGACTTGAAGCGCTCCGTTCCCACGCCGAAGTCCAGGTCGAAGCCGTTCTCGAAGGCCCATTTGACGCATTGCTCCACCGCGATCAAACCAGGGCAGCATTTGCTGTAGAACGGGTCGTAACCCGCAAAGATCGCGCTCGCGCAAGGGTTGCCGAGACTGACGATGATGCCGGCAACCGGCGTTTCATCCACCGTGACCACGATCAGACGCGCCATTGAGGGCACGTCGGGCGAGTAGATCAGCTTGCCGAGAAAGCACTCGAACTCAGCCGAATCGATCCATGGGTTGCGTTTGCCGACCCGCTCGCTCCACAGGCGTTTGCAGCGGAACATCCACGCGATGATGGACACGGTTTCGCTTTCGTCGACGGGGTCGACGATGCGCACGGCGACCTTGCCTTGCTTGGAGAGGCGTTTCGTGAAGGTGCCGGGCCGTTTGCCGAACAGCGTGCCTAGCGTCTGGCAATACTGGTCCCAGCTGCTCTCGCTGCGCAACGCCACGGCAGACGCGCTGTGCGGTTTGGCAAACATCACCCTGCGCGCCTGCGTCGCGAGCCGGTACAGATGCAGCGTGTCACGCACAAACTGCACGCGGATAAAATCGGCGCCGCAGTGCTGCTGCGCGGCATCCCACGCGCCCGCGATCACGGCCGGCGAAGATGCGCTGTTTTCCACCAGCACACTCGAGTAGTCGCCGCCTTCAGGTCCGAGCGGGACGAGATACGTCCAGAGCCAGCGCCGGTAGGTTTCGAGCGGCCAGATCATGACCAGTTGCCCGTCTTCCCGGCACACGATGCATCTGAGCCTGTGGCCAAGCGGCTTCGCTACGAGTTTCCACGAAAGCCAGCAAAAGCTGAACGACTGGTAGTAGTAGCCGGTTGCCTTCGACCACAACGTGTCCCATTCTGCCTGCAAGGCCCAGAATTCCGCCTCGTCGCTGATGATGTCGTAGCGACGAGTGATCTGTGTCGTCTGCGTCGCCGGTGTTGCCTCGTTCATATCGCCTCACATGAAGCCGAGCGGTGTGCTTTGTCCTCATGCCGGTCGATGCGAAACAAGGCGCGCGCAAGACGCTGGCGTGGACTGAAACACATGCACCGAGCATGCACCCAGGCGTTGTTACGGTGTGTGCGGCGGCGCACGCTGAAAGCGCCGTTTTAAACGGTGTGGCAGCGTGCCGGGGCGCCACCCGGACACTGTCACGACACGGAAATATAAGCGCCAGCACTCGCCCAATTTGTTGCGGCGCCGGAGGACGGCCACAAGGAGCTAAACGTGTATAAAAACCGGTCTTGCCACTCTGCCCTGCTTACACGGGCGCCGATGCCGATGCTGCTTTTATCGCTTCTGCTACTGGCACAGCCACGGCCCGCGTTAGCCAGCGAGGACAGCGCCAACGCCAGAGCGGAAGCCGCGGGCCAGCGTGCCCACTTTGTCCGGGAATTCTGCGGAGAATCCGCGCAGGACGTGGAGCAGTACAAGGAGAAACTGAGAACGATTTTCGCCGAAGCCAGCCAGTTCGATAGCCGCTGGCAGGCGGGTTGGCGGCGCGGGGATAGCGATGCGATCCAGATGCGCTCGCTGCAACTCAACTCCCCGCCGGAATTCGCGGCGCGGGTCAAAAGCAATTGCGAACGCATCAAATGGCAGGCCGATAATTCGCTGCGAGCACGCCCGCCCAGGTAGTCCCCCGCCCGAAGCTGTTATTCTTCCCTCTCTCCCGACCGCCACCTGGTCGCCTGCCGCCTCCGGGCGGCATTCCCGAGCGGCGCGCTTACGCGCCCGGCATCAGCGAGACAGGAATTTGCATGTTCGGTTTTCTGCGCGGCTATTTTTCCAACGACCTGGCAATCGACCTCGGCACGTCGAACACCCTGATCTATATGCGTGGCAAGGGCATCGTGCTGGACGAACCCTCCGTGGTCTCGATTCGTCAGGAAGGCGGCCCGAACGGCAAGAAGATCATTCTGGCCGTCGGCAAGGAAGCGAAACAGATGCTCGGCAAGGTGCCGGGCAATATCGAGGCGATTCGCCCGATGAAGGACGGCGTGATCGCCGACTTCAACATCACCCAGCAGATGATCAAGCGCTTCATCCAGATGGCGCACGAATCGCGAATGTTCGCGCCGTCGCCGCGCATCATCATCTGCGTGCCGTGCGGCTCGACCCAGGTCGAGCGCCGCGCGATCAAGGAAGCCGCGCATAGCGCCGGCGCCTCGCAGGTCTATCTGATCGAAGAGCCAATGGCCGCGGCCACCGGCTCCGGGTTGCCCGTCTCCGAGGCCACGGGCTCGATGGTGGTCGATATCGGCGGTGGCACGACCGAAGTGGGCGTAATCTCGCTTGGCGGCGTTGTCTATAAAGGCTCGGTGCGCGTGGGCGGCGACAAGTTCGACGACGCGATCGTCAACTACATTCGCCGCAACTACGGGATGCTGATCGGCGAACAGACCGCCGAAGCGATCAAGAAGGAAATCGGCTCCGCGTTTCCGGGCTCCGAAATCAGGGAGATGGAGGTCAAGGGCCGCAACATGTCCGAAGGCATTCCACGCAGCTTCACGGTGTCCAGCAACGAGATTCTCGAAGCGCTCACCGATCCGCTGAATCAGATCATCTCGGCGGTGAAGATCGCGCTGGAACAGACACCGCCGGAACTGGGCGCCGACATCGCCGAGCGCGGCATCATGCTCGCGGGCGGCGGCGCGTTGCTGCGCGATCTGGACCGTCTTCTCGCGGAAGAAACCGGCCTGCCGGTGTTCGTGGCCGAGGCGCCGCTGACCTGTGTGGTGCGCGGCTCGGGGATGGCGCTGGAGCGGATGGATAAGTTCGGCGGGGCGTTCTCCTACGAGTGAGCGTAGCGCCGCGCAGGCAAAAAAACCATTTCGCTACATCTTCTAAGAATCGACCAAATACTTGGTTGCTGGCACCCCTCTGCCTGCCGTACCGTTCTCAGCTTGCGGCCCCGCCAAGGAGAACTTATGCCAGCACCCAATTCGCCCCCAGACCAGAATCACCCAACCGCGGATGCAGCAACCCTCTTTGCTGACGACGAACTAACCCGTCGTTTCGCACCTGTATTCGCCCGCATCGCCGAGGGCGCCGTTCACCGCGAACAGCATCGCGAGCTCCCCTACGCTCCGGTGGAATGGTTGCGCGAAGCCGGCTACACCAAACTGCGCGTGCCAAAGCGCTACGGCGGCGAAGGCGTCACGTTCACAGCGTTCCTCGCGTTAGTCACGCGTCTTGGCGAAGCAGACTCGAACCTGCCGCAAATCCTGCGCGTGCACGGCGGCTTCATCGAATCGCTGCTGGAAAGCAACGACGAACCGCTGCGCGACCGCTGGCTCACGCGCATTGCCCAAGGCCAGATCATCGGCGGCGCCGTGTCCGAGCGCACCGGCGCCACCCGCAACAGCGTGCGCCTCACCGAAACCAACGGCGCGTGGCATCTCGATGGCGAGAAGTACTACGCCACCGGCACGCTCTACGCGGACTGGGTCGACGTCACCGCACACGACGGGCAAAGCGACGTGCGCGTACTCGTCAGGAGCGATGCGCCCGGTCTCGCCCGGATCGACGACTGGGATGGCTTCGGGCAGCGCCTCACCGGCAGCGGTACGGCGCGTTTCGACCATGTGCCGGTCTCCCTCGACAATCTGTATCGCCGCTATAGCGCCGCCGAACCACGCCGCAACAGCCTCCTGACCGCGTACTACCAGGCGCTGCACGTCGCGAACCTGGCGGGGATCAGCCGCGCAGCGTTGCGTGATGCGGTGGCGTTCACGCAGAGCAAAACAAGAACCTTCGGTATCCCAGGTGAATCGAGCCCGCGCGACAATCCGCTGGTCCATCGCGTCGCCGGCCGACTCGCTAGCCTGGCTTACTCCACGCAGAGCATCAGCGCGGCGCTCGCCCATGCAATCGATGCGGTGTCAGTCGCGCGGCAGGAAGGCCGTACCGACGAGCAAACCTATATCCACCTGGACATCCATACCTTCCAGGCGCAGCAGATTGTTATCGAGCAGACACTGCAGGCAGCAACCCTGCTGTTCGAAGTGGGCGGCGCAACGGCCACCAGCGAGACGCGCCGTTTCGATCGCTACTGGCGCAATGCGCGCGTGCTGGCGTCGCACAATCCGGCGATCATCCGCGAAGCGGCAATCGGTGACTTCTATCTGAACGGCAACGCGCATAACGAGCGGTTTAGCGTGAATACCAGCGCGTCCAGTTGAGCGCTCGCCTGTGGCACAGTATCGTCAAGCGCATGCACTACGCTTGCGATACTGGACAGCCCCGACGAGCGACATGAAGAACCCGACTGCCTACGAGCCCCCGGTCGACGAAGACCAGCTTTTGCTCAAGTGGATCCGCCGCGCGCGCGAATCCCAGATGAGTCACTACGACATGGCCGACCTGCTGTCCGCGCGGGACCGCAGCGTCGGCTGGCTGGTCACCGTATTGACTGCCTTTGTGGGCACAGCGGTGTTTGCGTCGTTGAGTTCAGCCACCGTCTCGCCGGCGCTCAGGATTTTCGTGGGCTTCGTGAGCGTGGCAGCGGCGGTCTCCGCCGCACTGCAAACTTTCCTCAGATACGCGGAGCGTGCGGAAAAGCATCGCGCGGCCGGTGCGCGCTATGGCGCTGTACGTCGCAGGCTGGAAGCGATCTTTGCCGGTGACGCCGACGCGCGCGACGGCCACTATCTCACCGCGATCCGCGACGAACTCGACCGGCTCGCCGAAGATTCACCGAACGTGCCGCCGCGCGTCTTTTATCGCACGCAACGAACGCTGTCCGATGAGCTGCGGCGAAGTCGCGATGCCTAAGCGGTCAGAACGCGGGGGCGTCGTAAGTGTTCTGTGTCAGTTGTAAATTGGCTTAACTTCAATTGAAGCAACGTGGCCGCTGATGTATGTGCACGACCATTCGCGGAACGCGGCGGCGAGTCATTTGCCCATGCAGTTCGGAAGCGGCGCTCGACCGCGGGTCCGGGCGAGGCGGCTGACGGTCCGGTAGAAGCCGCTTCCAGCCATTTAAGGGTCGCTTAAGCAGACTGCCTGCACACTGCTCGCCGGGCAGAATACCCCTATTTTCGGACTGGTTTTTCCATCGGGCATTCGAAGCACGATATGCCGCCCGGCCTGCCGGTATTGACCTCTTTTCGGGCTTTAGCGTCTGCCCGACTATGGTATTGTCCGACCTGCGCTTTAAAGCGCCTTGCCACACTCAATCGGGAAGCGCAATCGCTCCCTAAAAAAAAGATCATGGAAGTCCAAAACGCCCGTCGTTGGGCACCACGGGGAACACGCGTCTGGCTCACCGCGGCCGCCGCATTGGCGATCGCCAGTGGGGTGCGCATGTTGCTCCATCCATTTCTCGGACCGATCATGCCGGGCACCGCGTTCTGTATCGCGGCGGCATTGGTCGAGTATTTTTGCGGGCTGGCTCCGGCGCTCACGGTCATGCTGTTCGGCCTCTGTATCGCCGACTACCTGTTCGTCCCGCCGTACGCAAGCATCGCCGTATTCGACCGCGCCGACCTGCTTCTGCTCGTCTCGTACCCGCTGGTGACGCTGCTCGTCATCATATTGATCGAACGCCTGCGCCGCTCGCAGTTTCGTGCGGAGCTGATCGCATCGGTCGCCCAGTCGCGCTATGAAATGCTGCTGCGTCACGACAACGAACGCATGCTCGCACGCCGCGCCGTCGACGAAACACACCGTCTGCTGCGCCATCTCTCGCACCATCACAAGACCTTTATTTTCATTCAGGCGCTCGAGCGCAACGCGCTGCAACAGGTGGACGACATCAAACCGCAAGGTGTGCTGCCCCGTCTGCCCAACGAGATTGCACCGGGCCCGCGCTTCGCCGATGTCGATTCCGACGACATCCAGCGGCTCAGCAAGTCGCTGTGGCCCGGGAGTCATCGCGTGCATCTGAAAAGCGGCGACGGTACGTCGAGACTGACCGAGTGCGTGTGCGAACGGTTCACTACCCATGCCGGCGAGTTCCTCGTGCTGCGGATCGGGGCCTGATCCATGAGCCAGCCAACGAGTCTCTTCTTACCCGGCGACAATCATGCCGTGTTGATGCTGCACGGACTGTCGAGCTCGCCGCTCGAATTACGTTTTCTCGCACGCTATCTGAACGCCGAAGGCTTCACCACCTGCGCACCGGTCCTGCCGGGCTACAGCGCAGGCTCCGAAGAAACGGCGATGGAGGCCTGGCTCGAGGCCGCCATGCGCGAGTACGACGCGCTCGCCGCGCGCTTCACACATGTCTCGATCTGCGGGCTGTCAATCGGTGCGGCGTTAGCGCTGGCGCTGGCGCATCGTCGTCCCAAGGCGCGCTCGCTCGTGCTGTTGTCGCTGAC
Organism: Paraburkholderia sp. BL23I1N1; assembly: GCF_003610295.1. NCBI lineage: Bacteria > Pseudomonadati > Pseudomonadota > Betaproteobacteria > Burkholderiales > Burkholderiaceae > Paraburkholderia > Paraburkholderia sp. BL23I1N1. The sequence continues at coordinate 5,497,208 of NZ_RAPV01000001.1, read as the reverse complement.
GCTCTCTTACGACGGCTGGGCAATCCCCTGGTATCGTTTCGTGCTCAACTGGGCGTACTTCACGCCGATGCGCAAACGCTGGCGCTACCGCGAGGAAGCGCCGTTCGGTTTGCGCAACGAGGCGCTCAGGGCGAAGATTGCCCGCGCGATGCAGCGCAGCGACTTCAGCGAAGTCGGCCCGTCGACGATTTCGTTGCCGGCATTGCACCAGGCGAGCCGCCTCGCCGCGAGCGTGCGCACTCAGGTGCGCGACATCAAAACCGATTGCCTGATTGTCCACGCGATCGACGATGAGACGTCGAGCCCCCGCAACGCCCGCTTTGTCGCCGCGAATATCGACACTGCCTTTTTACGAACAATCTGGCTGGATGATTCGTATCACATGATTACGTCGGACAACGAGCGCGAAATCGTCGCGCGTGAAACCGCGCTATTTTTGCGCGAGAGCGAAGCAGCCCACAGCGGCGACGACAGCGGCAAGCAACAGGTCGTTTCGAAAGCCCTGGCGCGACGCCTCAGACAACTCGCGGCGCTGGGCAAGGAGCGCGCATGACGGCGCTTACCACGCTGAGAAACAGCCAAGGCCAGCGCCAGCCCACCGCACGCGCGTCGCGGCCTTCCACGCTCAGGCATGGTCAATCCGCACGCATGGCGCTCCTGCTCGCCGCTGCACTTGGCCTTTGCACAGCGCGCGCTGCCTACGCCGACGATGCAAATCCGAACGCGACGACAGACGCGAGCACGGGCACAGGCGCTGCCACCGAGAGCAAATGGAAAATCGGCGTGGGACCCGGCGTGGTGATCACGCCCAAGTACCCGGGATCGCGGCAGTTGACCGTATTCCCGTTTCCCGCGCTGGACATTTCGTACGACGACCGGATTTTCTCGCAGGGCCCCGACGTGCTTGGCGTCAACGTGCTGCGCGGTCCGGCCTATCACGTAGGCGCCGCGTTGAGTTTCGACTTCCAGACTCGCAAGGAGTCCGACGATCCGCGCCTGCATGGACTGGGCAACGTATATGGCGGCCCGAAACTGAAGCTTTTCGCCGACTACACGTGGTGGGCGTTTACCGGGTCGGTGGCGTTGTACCAGGATATCGCCGGGCATCATCAGGGCACCACGGTCAGCACGGATTTCGTGGCTTCCGCGCCGGTTGGCGGCTGGTTGTTCTCGGTGGGCCCAGGCTTTACCTGGGCGAACGGGACGTATACACGGACGTTCTTCGGCGTGTCGGAGCAGCAGAGCGCTGCGTCAGGATTGCCCACGTACAGCACGAGTGCCGGCGTGCGGGACGTCCATATGAACGCCATGGTGACTTACGACTTTTCCAAACACTGGAACGGGTCGGTCTCGGCTACGTTCGGGCGGCTTGTGCATGACGCGGCAAATAGCCCGATTACCGAAAAAAGATTCGAGCTCAATACGCTCGCTTCGGTAAACTACAAGTTCTAGCTTCCGGTTTTTCGCGCGTTCGCAGCGCGCGAAAAACCAGGAATGCTTCAACCGCCTGCACCAGGCTCTTCAACTTCCATTCCCAATTCAGCGGCCATGCGCCGCACCACTGCCTGAAGCCGGCTCACCTCATCGGCAAGCCGCTTCTGTTCAGCCTTTATCGCCTCGAACGCCGACAACGGCACCGCCTCATCTTCCTCGCCCGGCTGGGCAAGCTCGCTTGCGCTGACCTCACCGCATAGCAGATGCATCCAGCGATTTTCGCGCTCGCCCGGCGTGCGGGCCAGCTTCACTACCCGCGACGGATCGTTGGCAGCCAGTTCGTCGAGAAACGCCTCGACTGACGAGATGTCGGCAAATCCATGCAGGCGCGCGCTGTTCAGGCGCAACTCGGCCGCGGTCTGCGGGCCGCGCAACAGCAAGGTGGTGAGCAAGGCAGCCGACTGGCTCGGCAAGCCTAATACCCGGTTCATGTTGTGCTCGAAGCGCGGCACGCGGCTGCTGCTGCCCTCCATCACCAGGCTCAGGCGCTTCAATCCGTCGACGGCGGTAAGCACTTCGGCTTCGGTCGCGTTCATCACGGGGGCGCGGCCGGTCTTCTGATTGCAGCCCAAAGTCAGCGCGTTCAATGAAAGCGGATAACTGTCCGGCACAGTGTGCTGTTTTTCGACCAGCACGCCCAGCACGCGCCCTTCAAGCAAAGTCAACGCACGGATGGAGGGACGGGAAACAGCGTCGGGAGTGGAGTTCATAGAGGATGTCGCGGCAGGCGCCGCCGGGTCTCGTGGAAGGTGTGCCTGATCGATGCACAGCCCTGTTGCATAGCCGGGCGGCAGGTTTTGGATTGTGGCCACTATGATAAACGCCCCGGTCGCTCGCGGTGCACCTATCTCCGCCATGGTCTGGTGCGCCCCGAACACGTCCACACGTCGGCATCCGCATTTTTTGCGCCGTTGACGAATTTCCATATTCGAGATAATTTCCCGAATATGAAAAAAACACAACCTGACGACAACGTCATCGACCGTCGCATCGCCCAGCGTCTGCGCGCGTTGCGCGCCGAGCGCAACTGGTCCCTCGACGATCTCGCGAAGCTCAGCAACATCAGCCGCGCCACCCTGTCGCGCCTCGAAAACGCCGCCGTGAGCCCCACGGCGAGCGTACTGGGCAAGCTTTGCGTCGCCTACGGCTTGCCGATGTCGCGCCTCATGCACATGGTGGAAGAAGACTTTGCGCCGCTGGTGCCGCGCGAGGCACAAACCGTCTGGACCGACACGAGCGTCTGCTTCCGGCGCCGCTCCGTGTCGCCACCGGCCCAGGCGTTGAGCGGCGAGGCGCTGGAGTGCGAACTCGATGCCGGCGCGCGGATCACGTACGACGCGTCGCCGAGAGCCGGCCTCGAACATCATCTGATCCTGCTCGAAGGGCAATTGCAGATCACCGTCGACGGCCGGAGCCACGACCTGCAACCCGGCGACTGTCTACGCTACCAGTTGTTCGGTCCCAGTGCTTTCGTCACGCCCGCGCACAGCGCGGCCCGCTACCTCCTCTTCATTGTCTGAGTTCGAGCCACCATGAGCGCAACCGCCATCACGAGCTTTTCCGCCGACGACCTCGTTCGCCATCTGCCCGAACTCGGCGCGCTGCTGCATGCCTGCGTCCATGACGGCGCGAGCGTCGGTTTTGTCCTGCCGTATAGCGTCGAAGAGAGTGAAGCGTTCTGGAGCGGCAAGGTGCTGCCGTCGCTGCGCGCAGGTGGGCTCGTGTTGCTCGTCGCGTGCCATGGCGAGTCGATCGCCGGCACTGTGCAACTGGACTACGACACCATGCCGAACCAGCGTCACCGCGCCGAGGTGCGCAAGCTGCTGGTCCGCCCCGCGTTGCGCCGCCAGGGCATCGCCAAAGCGCTGATGACGGAACTGGAGCGCCGTGCGCACCAGTTGCAGCGCAGTCTGCTGACGCTCGATACGCGCACCGGCGACAAGGCCGAGCCGCTTTATGCCGCGCTGGGTTACCAGGCTGTTGGTGTGATCCCGCAGTTTTGCCGCGACACGCTGGAGGAGCGGCTTGATTCGACCACGATCATGTACAAGACGCTCTGAGTGCGGCGCCAGTGGGCCGCCCGTGATGCATGCTCAAAGCGGACGATACGCAATCAGGAAGCCCGCGATGAAGACTCAGGCGAGTCTTCAATCTGCGCTTTAGCATGCTTTAGCGGCGCGCATCGAACGCGATCCGCACGGCCAGACCGGCAAGCACGGTGCCCATCAGCCAGCGTTGCACCAGCAGCCACACCGGCCGCCCGGCGAGAAACCCGGCGATCGAACCCGCCATGCTGGCAATCAGCGCATTGATCGTGACGGCGATCACGATCTGCACGCAACCAAGCGCGATCGATTGCGTCAGCACGCTGCCATGCGACGGCGAAATGAATTGCGGCAGCAGCGACAGATACATCACGGCGATCTTCGGATTCGCGAGGTTCGTGATGAGGCCCATCGTGAAGAGCTTACGGCGGCTGTCGTGTGGCAGGTCGCGCACCTGGAACGGCGAGCGGCCACCCGGCTTGACCGCCTGCCACGCCAGGTACAGGAGATAAAGCGCGCCGCCGAAACGCAACGCGTCGTACGCGTAGGGCACCGTCAACAGCAGCGCCGTGATGCCGAACGCCGCGCAAAACATGTAGAACACGTAGCCGAGCGCGACGCCGCCAAGCGACACTAGCCCGGCACGCCGCCCCTGGCAAAGCGATCGCGAGATCAGATAAATCATGTTCGGGCCGGGCGTGAGCACCATGCCGAGCGAGACAAGGGCGAAGGCGAGCAACGTTGTGGCAGCGGGCACGGCGGTCTCCTCTGTGAATTGAAGTCGGGCAGTGCCGCCAAATATAGCCGATGCCGCCAATTCAAGCCTTTAATCCGGGCATAAATCCGCACATAAAAAATGGGCATTGCGCGCGGCTTCACAGGAAATGTTACAGGAAACACTTGCGAGGAAGTTTTTTGCCCGGTATCGTCGAGCCGTTCTGCAATGCAGCGCGGGAGAGATCGTCAGAGGGTTGTGACGACGCCGACGGAGCAACCGCCCCGGAAACTCTCAGGCAAAAGGACCGCGCAGCTGGAACATCTGGAGAGCGGCGCCGTGCGCGCCCACCGAAGGGGATTCCCTGCATACCGCTTGCATCGCGCGCGTAGGCTCACGGGAAGAAACTCTCAGGTACATGGACAGATGGGGCATCGACGCCGGTTTCGAAATGAAATCGACACCGGTGATGCTCAACTACTCTGGATCATGTCATGTCACGAATCGCCATTATCGGCGCCGGCATTACCGGCGTCACGACTGCTCACGCCCTGGCGCAGCGCGGCCACGACGTCACCGTGTTCGAACGTCATCGCTATGCTGCGATGGAGACCTCGTTCGCCAACGGTGGCCAGTTGTCCGCCAGCAATGCCGAAGTCTGGAACAGCGCGGCCACCGTGTTGAAGGGCCTGCGCTGGATGCTCACGCGCGACGCCCCGCTGCTGCTCAATCCGATGCCCACGTGGCACAAGTATTCGTGGATGGGCGAGTTTCTACGTCAGATTCCGCGCTATCGCGCGAACACCGTCGAAACGGTGCGGCTCGCGATTGCCGCGCGCGAGCATCTGTTTTCGATTGCCGAGCGCGAGGGGATCGACTTCGATCTGGAGCGGCGCGGCATCTTGCACATCTACAAGACACGCAAGGAATTCGACGCGGCGAGCAAGGTGAATGAAATGCTGCACGAAGGCGGCCTGGATCGCAATCCAGTGACGTCGAGCGAATTGCACGCGATCGAGCCCACGCTGCAGGGCGATTTTTTCGGCGGGTTCTTTACGCCGTCGGATTCGACCGGCGATATTCACAAGTTCACGCGCGGGCTTGCCGATGCGTGCGTGCGGCACGGCGTGGAGTTTCATTACGACGCGGAGATTACGGCGATCGAGCAGCCTGCTGAGGGGCGATTCTCGCTGAGCGTGAATCTGGCTGGCGAACCGCAACAGTTTGCGTTTGAGCAGATCGTGGTGTGTGCCGGCGTGAAGAGCCGGGACTTTGCGGCCATGCTCGGCGATCACGTCAACGTGTACCCGGTGAAGGGCTATTCGATCACCGTCTGTCTCGACGATGAAGTCAGTCAGCAGCAGGCGCCCTGGGTGAGTCTGCTCGACGATAGCGCGAAGATCGTGACGAGCCGGCTCGGTGTGGATCGGTTCCGGGTTGCCGGTACGGCGGAGATCAATGGGTTCAACCGGGATATCCGCGCGGATCGGATTGCACCGCTGGTGGATTGGACGAGGCGCTATTTTCCTGACGTGTCGACTTCGAAGGTGATTCCATGGGCGGGGTTGCGGCCTATGTTGCCGAGTATGTTGCCGAAGGTTGGGCGCGGGAAACGGCGCGGCGTTTTTTATAACACCGGGCATGGGCATTTGGGGTGGACGTTGTCGGCAGCGACGGCGCAAGTTTTGGCGGGGGCGATTCAGTAGGCGATTTTTTCGCCGCAGGCCCGGTGTCCGCAAGGACACCGGGCCTGTCAGAGATTGGTGTCCATGGGCCCGGCCAAAGGCAAAACCACCCGCATCTGTTAGTGTTCTCTAACCCCGGCAGCTCGATGGAGCCCACATGCCAAAATCCCGCCCGGCTGCGCACAGAGCAGGCAATATCGCGGGCAGCACGCGCCTGACCGACGGCCAAATCGCCGCCGAAGCCAAAACGCGGTTAGCGTGGGACGCGGCTGTTCCCCAGAACGCCATCAAGGTCAAAGTCTCCCACGGTCGCATCACGCTGCTGGGTGAACTTCACCGTGACCAGCAAAGAACCGCGGCACTCCAGGACGTCACCCGCCTGTTTGGCGTAGCAGGCGTCGTCGACCACACCACGATCAAAGCGCAATAGCATCAGTTGGGAAGCGGTCGATCCGATTGCCTGCCCGAACGTTGGTTAGCACCCCTTCGACTGAATGTTGACAGCAGCTTCGTTGGTGTTCAGCTCAAGGCTCTACGCCTCCTCTTTCTCGTTCCGCTTTGGTGGCTGGTAGCGCCATTTGCTCGCATTGGGGTCGTTGCGCGCGTCGTCGCGTTCACGTTGTTCGGCGCGCGCTTCATCGGCACGGCCAAGTTCGGCGCGCCGGTCGCGCACGGCGGCCGGCGAATCGGCCTGACGCAACGGCGACGCCGAACGTTTCGGAGAAGGTATTGATGACATGGTGCCTCCCTTTTCGAGGATGTGGAACGAATCAACGTTTCTTGCCGGTCCAGCGACGGTCCGGACGGTGTAGGAGACGAAGCTGACGCAGGTATATCGAAGCGCCTAACATCAGCGCCATGCCCGCCACGATGCCCCGGATTGCGGATGTCATGATTTTTCCTTGGCCCGCCGGCCGCACAGCGCTTGATCGCCTGCGACATGAGGGCGGGCATCCGATTGCGCGCGCGACTGCTTTTGAGCGAACCGGGTTGCGACAAGCCCTAAGCAAGGATCATGCGCTCAATTGACCGCTGTGTCTGTAAGCCATTGGAGCGGTGGGCCGTAAAGCCGTTGGCGCGGCCGAGGCCGCCGATCTTGCGCTCGACTTTAAGCGAGCATTAAGTGATTACGATTAAGCTCTTCATGCTAAATGCGCGACGGCGGACCGCATCTGGCGCGTTTTGCCCTGCTCGCCCATTGCCGGAACGGCCACCATGTCGACACCCAGCCGCCTCAAAACGCCTCTGATTCTTGCTCTCTCGCTCGTGCTGTTGTGCGCCGGCGTGGCCGTTCTGGTGGGCGTGTTCGGCTTGCTGGTGAAACTGCTGGGGCCGGCCTGACGGGCCTCGGAAGGCGGAAAACCTAAGCGCCCCCTGCCGTCCCGCCGCTCAGAAGCATATTGACGTCGATATCGGCGAGCTCCCCAATCCGCTCGATCGTCACGTCCGCGGGCGGATTGCTGGAAATCTCCTTGGGATCGAAAGCGTAGTGCCCCTGGCGAGGAAATACCGTAGTCAGCCTTTCTCCCCAGGACTTCTTCATGGCCGTCAGTATCCGCAACTTGTCGTCCACCATCACGTACTGCCGGGCCGGATAACACTCCATCACCTGATCGAGCATCTGCTCCTTATGGATGTAGATCAACACCCGCCCCTCGACCTCGTCCCATAAGCCCGAGCGGGCAATCTTGCGCGGTTGGAACACCACGTCGCCGTCGGACAGAATCACTGCGGGCCCCTGCTTCGATACGTGTTTGATCGCATCCAGGGCCCCCGGATACAGCCGGTTCGCAAACGGATAGTCGATCAGAAACGATGACATCAACAACAGGCGCGTGTCGCGCGGGTGCTCCCACCGATACCGCTGCAATGCCCCAAGGTAATCCGCATAGCCCAGCTCGGCGCGCAAGTCTTCAAAAATTTCCCAGTATCGCGTGCTGTTCTGCTCGCCGAACTCGCGAATCATGTGCGCACGTAAATCGGCCAGTACATGATCGTTGTCCAGCAGCGTGTTATCGCAATCGAACAGAAACACGACGTCGTGAGGCGTAGCGTGATCAGCTTGCATCGTGGCTCCCATGTCCCATGAATTAGCGCTTTGGTTCATCGGCCGGCGCGGCCGGTTTCTCGGCGTGACCGCCGAAGTCGTGCCGCATCGCCGACAACACCCGGTTCGCAAAATCCGCCTCGCCCCGCGAACTGAAACGCGCGAAGAGCGCTGCGCTCAGCACCGGCGTGGGCACGCCTTCGTCGATCGCGGCCGCCACGGTCCAACGCCCTTCGCCCGAATCCGATACGCGTCCTGCGTAGCTTTGCAGGTCGGCGTCGTTGACGAGCGATCCTGCTATCAGGTCCAGAAGCCACGAACCGATCACACTGCCGCGCCGCCAGACCTCGGTGACCTCGGCGAGATTCAATTGGTATTGGTAAAGCTCGGGGCGGCGCAGCGGCGACGTTTCGGCATCGGCTTCGCGCGCGTGTTTGCCGGCGTCGGCGTGGCGCAGAATGTTCAGGCCCTCGGCATACGCGGCCATCATTCCGTATTCGATGCCGTTGTGGACCATCTTCACAAAGTGCCCCGCCCCCTGCGGACCGCAATGCAGGAAGCCCTGATCGGCCGTACTGGCGCCTGGCGTGCGGCCTGGTATGCGACCCGGCGTGGCGGGCGCCGAGCCCGCACCGGGCGCGAGCGTCGAGAAAATCGGTTCGAGCCGCTGCACGACCTCGGCCTCGCCGCCGATCATCAGACAGTAGCCGCGCTCACGGCCCGCGACGCCGCCGCTCGTGCCGACGTCCACATAGTGAAGCTGACGCTTCGCCAGATCGGCGCCGCGACGAATGTCGTCGTGGTAGTAGGAGTTGCCGCCGTCGATCACGATGTCGCCGGGTTCCAGCAAGGGCACGAGGTTCTCAAGCGTCTTGTCGACCACCGCGGCGGGCACCATCAGCCACACCGCGCGCGGCTTTTGCAGTTGCGCGACCAGGTCTTCGAGCGAAGCAGCGCCCGCGATGCCCTCCTGCTTCAGTTTGTCCACCGCGGCCGGTTGCACGTCGTAAGCGATGCAGTGCTGACCGCCCTTCGTCAGACGGCGCACCATGTCCGCGCCCATGCGTCCCAATCCAATCATGCCTAGCTGCATTTCTCGCTCCGGAAAGTGTCTCGTTGCGCGCTTCGAGCCGGTTCGGCGTACTGGGGCCCTGCCGCGTGCTTCATCCGCGGCAAGCGGCTCTCCTGACTGCAGGTGCGTTTGATCTGATCCGACGGACAGACGGTAGCAGTCTCGGATCGTCCGTGCAGTGAAGCGGGCATCCCCGCCTGCACTGAACGACGATACGCTTCTTTACGGGAACGGAGAACCCTAGCGCCGCTGCGCCTGAACCTTCCTGTATTGCGCGCGCGCAAAACGCTGCACCGCGCGCCACATCTGCGGATAGCGGTAACCCGGCACGGCGAACAGCACCAGCGCGCAAAGCGCCAGCAAGCCGCAGAACAGGAACGTGCCGCGATAGCTGAACGCCTCGACCAGCAAACCCGACAACACGCCCGACAGAATCGAGCCGACCCGCGCCGCATTGAAGAACAGCGCGGTCGCGCGGCCCGGCGCGTTCGGCATCAGATCCTGTACGTAGGTCATGCCGAGGCACGAGGTCACCGCGACCACGAACGCATTGAGTATCTGCATCGGGATCAGCGCGTGGACGTTGCCCGCCAGCGACATCGCGATGAAATACAGGGCGTGAACCGCCGCGCAGGCGCCCAGCCAGTTGGGCTTGTGCAGGCTCGACGATTTCGCGCCGAGCGCGAGCATCATCGGAATCTCCGTCAAGGCGCCGAGGCCGAGCATGATCGACACGTCCAGATGCGTGCCGTTCAGGCCGTGCACGATGTAAAGCGGCAGGACGATCATCGTGGCGTTCGCGGCGAGACCGAGCAAGGTGAGCGCCGCCACCGCACGGCGGATGTCATTCTGCGAAGCGACGCCCGGCAGGTCTTCGTGCGCCTCTTCGCCGGGTGCGATCAGCGGCGGCACGGTGATCGAGGCCGACGGCTCCGAAGCCGTGTCTTCCACCGTGTGATCGCCCAGGTGCCCTTGCGGCTCGCGCATGCGCCAGACGATCGCCGCGCAGGCCCCGAAACTCGCCGCCGCAAACAGGAAGAGCCCATAGAAGCCGGCACCGGCAAGCACCAGCGCGCCCACCGACGGACCGAACACCCACGCCGCCGAGAGAATGGTCCGCAAGGTGGCGCTCGCGAACGCGCGCTCCGCGGGGTCCGGCACCGGCAGCGCCGCGCGGCTGAACGAGAACACCATCGAGATGGCTGAGCCGCCCGCGCCGATAAAGATGATGCCCACCGCCAGCAACAGCCGGTAGTCACGCACCACGCATAAACATAGATAGCCCAGTGCGGCGGCCACCAGTGCCGCCAGCAACAAAGGCCGATGCCGTCCGCTCGCATCGCTCCACCGCCCGGCGAAGGTGCTGGCGAGCACCCCGCTGGCGGCGATCAGCGTCATGAAGATGCCGAGCTTGAGCGGCGTCATGCCGGCGCGCTCGACGCCGAACAGTGAGAGATAGGGAGCGGTGAACGACATCGCCACACCGAGCAAGAGGGTGGCGGCGGCCAGCGGCTTGAAGCCAGCGATGCGCAGCAGCTCGAAAAAACGGGCGGTTTTCAACACGGATGGCGGTGGGTCAGGGAGAGCGAGTTGGCGACGCGCCATGCGCCATGCGCGATACGCCGCGGACTTCGTGGCCGGAACAACTGGGGCATTATCGTCCTGGCTTGCGGGCGCGTAAACCTGCGGCGCCGCATCCCAAATTCGTGTTGCGCACCGTTATGCGCCATGTCGAACAATCAGGGGGTTTGCTCAGGGGGACGAACACGCGTGCCTTGAGGCCTGGCAATATCCACTCCCGTCGCACTGCCCTCACCCGCCGGCTGCACAACGATGTATCCGCTCTTTTCGAGCGTCCAGCGGTGCCATTGATTGCCATAGGCGCCACAGGCAACACCGAACACTACAGACAGCACCAGTCCGATCGTGCCGATCGTTTCACCCCACAAACCCGAGAAGAACAGCAGCGTATTGACCGCCAGCATGATGAATGTGGCGAACCACATTCTCTTCGACATGGCCCAGATGAAGCCCAGCAGCAACGCGCCCCAACTGAAGCCGGTGCCGACTGTGACGGTTTCGTCCTTGCCGGGGTGCCGAAGGTAGATCTTTTCTGCCATTTCCTTTCCTGAACGCGATGGTGCATCTAGATGCGAATCATGACGTCTAACATGTCGCGCTGACAAGACCATGAGTTTCTTTGAAATATGCGCGGTGAGGCACTGTTGAGCAATGCGCGAGATAGCCGCGTTACCCCGCCGTTTCGGGCCGGCACTGTGAGTCCACAAGGTCAATGAAAGCCCACGCTGCACGCAAAAACGTCCTCGCCCACGTCACTGACGATCCCGGCCATAGCTGCTACTCTTTACCCAATCAATCGGAGCACCGCACCCATGGCAAGCCAAATCCCCTATTCCCCGCAAGCGCCCTCGCGAGCCGAAGTCGACGCCCTGCCCGGCACCACGGTCATAGAATTTGGCACGAACTGGTGCGGTTTCTGTCAGGGCGCGCAAGCCTCGATTGCCAAAGCCTTCGAACCTCATGCCGGCATCCGGCATCTCAAAGTCGAAGACGGCCCCGGCCGCCCGCTCGGCCGTTCCTTCAAGGTCAAACTCTGGCCCACGTTGATTTTCCTGCGCGATGGCGCCGAGGTTGCACGTATCGTGCGTCCAGGCAGCGCAACGGACATAGCCGAGGCTTTTGCGTCGCTCTGACGCAAGACTTCATCCGCAAACCGGCTTCAAGGGAGTACACCTCATGGACACCCGTAGCGAGCTGCAAGCCACCGTCAATGCGATGGTCCAACCCGGCAAAGGTCTTCTCGCCGCCGACGAAAGCGGCCCGACCATCGCCAAGCGCTTCAAGACGATCGGCCTCGACTCCAGCGAGGAAAACCGCCGCGCCTACCGCAACCTCCTGCTCACCACGCCGGGGCTCGGCGCATTCGTGAGCGGCGTGATCCTTTACGAAGAAACGCTCGGGCAAAAAGCGGACGACGGCACGCCTTTTCCGCAAGTCGCCGCCAAAAACGGCATCGTGCCCGGCATCAAGGTGGACCTCGGCAAGATTCCGCTCGCGCTCGCCCCGGGTGACGAAATCACCGAAGGTCTCGACGGCCTCGCCAAGCGTTTCGTCGACTACAAGCGGCAAGGCGCGCGCTTTGCGAAGTGGCGCGCGGTTTACAACATCACGGCGAGCTTGCCGAGCCGCCTCGCCATCGAGGCGAATGCCGACTCCCTCGCGCGCTATGCGGCGATCTCGCAGGAAGCGGGCATCGTGCCGATCGTCGAACCGGAAGTGCTGATGGACGGCGATCACACGATCGGGCGCAGCGCGGAAGTGACCGAGGCCGTCTTGCGCGAGGTGTTTAACGCCCTGCACCGGCATCGCGTGGTGCTCGAACATATCCTGCTGAAGCCGAGCATGGTGTTGGCGGGCGCCGAACATGCGCAGCAGTCGGCTATGGCGGATATCGCGGCGCACACCGTGCGGGTACTCAGGCGCACAGTGCCGTCGGCGGTGCCGGGGATCGTGTTCCTGTCCGGCGGGCAATCGCCGGAAGAGGCAACGGCCAATCTCGACGCCATGAATCGCCTCGGGCCGCTGCCCTGGAATCTGAGCTTCTCGTATGGGCGCGCATTGCAGGAGCCGCCGCTACAGGCATGGAAGGGTCAGACGAGCAACGTCAAGGAAGCCCAGGCGGCGTTGCTCAAGCGCGCCCGTCTGAACAGCGCGGCGGCGCTCGGCAAGTACGACGCGGCGCACGAAAGGAGCTAGTATCTGCGCTGGGCAGCCGGTGCATGCCGCCGTTTGTCGGCAAGCTCGATCCCTGCCGAACAGGCTTCAACCGAAGCCGTCGGCAGGGACGATCAGACCCGACTCAACGATTCGCGGTGGTGGCGCGCGCAATCTTGTCGAGCAGCGCCTGCAACGAAACCGGCTTGCCGAGGTGGCCGTCGTAGCCGGCGCGGATGGCACGCGTAGCATCTTGCGGCCGGCCGAAACCCGTCAGCGCGAGCGCCGGCACCGAGGCGGTGGCCGGCAGTTTGCGCAGCGCCGTGATCAGCTCGTAGCCGTCCATGCCCGGCATGCCGATATCCGACAGGATCAGATCGAACTGCTGGTGGGCTGCAACAGCAAGCGCGTCAGAACCATTGGTTTGCGGCCACACTTGCGCGCCTTCAAGTTCGAGCAGACTCTGGAACGCCTGCAAACTTTCGACCGCGTCGTCCACCAGCAGAATCCGCATGCCCTTGAGCAAACTGGCGTCGCCCGGCATTTCCCGGATTTCGGGCTGCGCCACCGTGCTGTCGGCCGGCAGCCAGACGCGAAAACGCGCGCCCTTCCCGAGCCCGGCGGATTCCGCCTGCACATGGCCGCCATGCATTTCGGCAAGCTGTTTGACGAGCGCGAGCCCGATCCCCAACCCGCCGCTATGACGCCGATGCGCGCCCTCGGCCTGGCTGAACATGTCGAACACGTTCGGCAGGAAGGCAGGCTCGATGCCGCGCCCGGTATCCTGAACGTCGACAACCGCATAGCCGCCGTCGCGCGAGAGCGTCAGCTTCACCCGCCCGCCCTGCGGCGTGAATTTCACCGCATTGCTGATGAGGTTCCACAGAATCTGTTCGAAGCGCACCGGATCGGCGTCGATAAAGAACGGCTCGGACACGCCGTGCACGGACACATTCACGTGATGCGCCAGCGCATCGGCCTCGATCGCGCTGCCAACCAGCGCCGTGATCGCCGCGATATCCACGCGCGAGCGCTCCAGCGCCAGTTTGCCGGTGCGCACACGCGACAGATCGAGCAGGTCGTCGATAATCTTGGCGAGGCTGATCACCGAGCGGCGAATCGCATCGGCCGCATCGCGCACCACGGGCAGCCCTTGCGTCGACGGCGCGCGGTCCAGCATGTCCGCTTTCACGTGAATCAGGTTCAGCGGGTTCTTCAGTTCGTGCGACAGCACCGCGAGGAACTCGTCCTTCAACCGGCTGGCCGCCTCCACCTTCAGGCGCACCGAACGTTCAAGAGAAATCTTGCGCTGTTCGAGCGCCTCGGTGCCCTTGCGCTGCGTCAGATCGCGCACGATCTTCGCGAAGCCGCTGAAATTATCCGACGACACCTGCGTAATCACGCCGCTGCAATAGAGCCGCGAGCCGCTTTTGTGGATGTACCAGCGCTCGTCTTCGACACGGCCATCGTTCCGCGCACGCTGCCGTTCCGCTAGCGGTTCGTTGGCTTCGCGCTCCTCCGGCAAAAAGAGCCGGTCGAGCAATTGCCCCGTCATCTCGCTCTCGCTGTAACCGAAGATCCGCTCCGCCCCCTTGTTCCACGTCACCACACGGCCGTCCAGATCCTGCACGATGATCGCGAAGTCGTTGGTGCTTTGCGCGGCGAGATGCAAACGCTCTTCGCCTTGGCGCACCAACTGCTCGGCACGCCGCAATGCCGTGATATCGACGATGGTCAGCACCGCCCCTTCGATGTGATCGTCGGTGGTGCGATAAGGCGAGAGGCGCGTCAGGAAATAGCGGCCGTCGACGCCGCGAATCTCACGTTCGATCAGCTGCAGCGATTCGAAAACGGTGACCGTGTCCTCACCCATCTGCGGATAGTCGAGCCGGTGCGTGATGTCGTGCAGCGGGCGGCCCACGTCGGAGGGAATCACGTTGAACAGTTCGGTCGCGGCCGGCGTATAGCGCTTGATGCGCATCTGGCGATCGACGAACAGCGTCGCGATGCCGGTCGAGGCAATCACGTTCTGCAGATCGTCTGTGGCCTTGCCGGTTTCCTCGATCCTGGCCTGCAACTCGGCGTTGACGGTAAACAACTCCTCGTTCAACGATTGCAATTCTTCCTTGCTCGTCTCGAGTTCTTCAGTGGCCGCACGGAGCTCCTCGTTAATCGCCTGCAGTTCCTCGTTCGATGCCTTCAGCTCTTCAGTCGAGGCCTCCGACTGCTCGACTGTCGAGCGCAACTCCTGCTTCGTGCGATGCAGTTCGTCTTCGAGGTGCCCCAGCAGCGAATCCTGGGTGCTCGGACCGGCCTGCTGAACGAGTGGCGCGGGCGCGCCGGCTACGGTCTCTTCAAACAACACCAGCGCGAATTCCAGTGAATCTTCCGTACGCCGGTAGGGGCGCACGATGATTCGCACGTGCGCCTCGGACATGAACTCAATCGGCTCGGTCACGACCTCGCCCTGGCTGCGCAACGCCTGGAACAACGCGCCGCGCAGTTGCAGGCGCAACGCCGGATTCACCAGCATGACCAGGTTGTACGACGGCTCGCCGCGCACAAAGCGCAGGAAGCGGCCGGCGTGCTCGGACATATGCAGGATGTTCGCATCCATATCGACCACCACACTCGGCGGCGCATACAGCTCGAGAATGCGGTGATGCAAGGCCGAAAACGGCAGGCTTTGCGGCAAGGCCGGCGCCGGCCCGACGCTGGCGACGGCGCTCACTCCGTCGTGCTGTATCACCGGCATGCTGATCGGCGGGCGCACCGCGGTGGTGACCAGGTTCGCGCGATAGATGCGGTTCTTCTTATCGACCGGGGTGAACAGATCGCCCGCGGCCTCCGCGGATTCCGAGCTGCCGAGCAGCAAAAAACCGCCGGGTTGCAATGCAAAGTGAAACATTTGCAGCACCTGGTTCTGCACGCTGCGATCGAGGTAGATCAGCAGATTGCGGCACGACACCAGGTCGACACGCGAAAACGGCGGATCGCGCAGCACGTTGTGCACGGCGAACAGCACCTTTTCGCGGATGGTCTTGGTGACGCGAAAGTGCGAGCGTTCGGGCGTGAAGAACTGGCGCAGGCGCTGCGCGGAGACATCCGCGGTGATCGACTCGGGATAGATGCCCGCACGGGCGAACGCAATGGCCCGTTCGTCGATGTCGGTCGCGAATAGCTGGAACGGTATCCCTTCATGCCGCTCCGGATGATCGGCCAACAGCATGGCCAGCGAATAGGCTTCTTCCCCCGTCGCGCAACCGGCGATCCAGACGCGCACCGGATCATCTTCGGTTTTCTTCTGGAACAGCTTCGGCACGATCTCGTGCTCGATCACGTCGAAGGCTTCTCGATCGCGGAAGAAGTTGGTCACGCCAATCAGCATGTCCTTGAGCAGCGCCGGCGTTTCCTCGGGATGCGTGAGGACATAGTCCTGGTATGCCTGCAGATCGGGGATGCCGTTGACCTGCAGACGGCGTTCGATACGGCGCAGGATCGTGGCGCGCTTGTAGTGACGGAAATCGTGGCCGGTGCGGGCACGCAAGGTGGCGAGCACGCCGAGCAAAGCCCGCTCGGCGTTCGACGCGGGGGTGCCGGCCACAGCGTCTGGCTGCGCGACAGCCAGCGTTTCAGGTTCGTCGTCAGTGGGTGGCAGGCGGATTGCGCGGGCGTTGTCCGCAAGTTCGCGGAGCTTGCGCGGCATCTGTGCGGCCGGCAGCGAGAGGTCGATCATGCCGGTCGCGATCGCGTTCTGCGGCATTTCCGGGTACTCGGCGTCCCCCGGGTCTTGTGCAATCGTCACGCCGCCCTGTTCCTTGATGCGGCCGATGCCGGTTGCGCCATCCGCGCCCGTGCCCGACAGCACGATCGCAATGGCCCGCTCGCGGTGAGTGTCGGCAAGGCTGCGGAAAAACAGGTCGATGGCAATCGGGCGGGCACGTGACCGGTCAGCTTCGACGGGTGTCAGACGGCCGTTGTCGAGCGACAGATCGTTCGACGGCGAAATCACATAGACGTGATTTTTGTCGACCTGCACAGGGTGCAGTACCTGGCACACCGGCATGCCGGTCGCGTGTTGCAGAACCTGGTCGGCACTGCTGGCATGGTCGGGCGAAAGATGCAGCACGACCACAAAGGCCATGCCCATATCGGACGGGGCATTCTCGAAGAAGCGCAGCAGCGCCTGCACGCCGCCCGCGGACGCGCCGATGCCGACTACCGGAAATTCCAGCGAATGGGTGTCCGGCTCGCGCGCGTTTGCCGCGTTTGCCGCGTTTGCCGCGTTTGCCGCGTTTGCCGCGTTTGCCGCGTTTGCCGCGTGGGCCGCATCGGCCGCTTCGGTGTCCGCGCTAGCGGTGTTCGCCGGTGTGGCTGTCTGCGTGCCCACCTGCGCGGTCGACTGCGTGTTCGTTGGAGACGCCCCTGCTTTCCTACCCGCCATACCCATCCCTTGTGCGCTACGTTGCGTCCCGGTGCCCTCGCCTTTTTTGCGGCGTTGGGCCCTTGCTGCTTCCGCTCGCATTGTCGCGTGTGTCGTGCCGCATTGCAAAGGCCGGCATCCGAGGGCGCGCACCCGCCTGTTATGGTTCGCACACCACCAGTGCGTGCAGTTCGTCGATATTGAAGGGTTTGGCGAGTATCGCCACGCCGAGCCTGCGCGCCCGTTCGAGTTCGTCGGCGTAGCCCGTCATCAGCGCGATCTTCTGCGCGGGCCACGCGCTGCGTACCTTCTCAGCAAGATCGATGCCGTTGAGCCGGCCCGGCATCTGGATGTCGGACAGCACGAGTTCGAACTTTGCGCCGCCGCTCAGCACGTCGAGCGCCTGGTCGGCGGTCGGTTCGTGCCGCACCTCGCAGCCGAAGGTTTCGAGCACGGCGGCAACGCCCGCCGCCACGTCTACGTTATCTTCCACCAGCAACACGACACCCTTTGAAACCAGCAGCGGCTGTTGCGTCGTTTCGACCTCCGGCACCAGCGCCTTTTGCCGATCGCGATAGCGCGGCAAATAAAGCCTGACTGTTGTGCCGCGGCCTTGCACGCTGTCGATTCTGGCCGTGCCGCCCGCCTGTTCACACATGGCGAGGACCTGAGCGAGGCCGAGGCCGGTGCCTGAGCCGCGCAGCTTGGTGGTGAACAGCGGTTCGAATGCGCGGCGGGCGACGGCTTCGGGCATGCCCTCGCCGTCGTCGGAGCAGGCGATGAGCACGTATTCGCCGTCGGGCAGCAAGGTGTCGCTGCCCACCAGACGGTTGTTCTGGCAACGGATCACGAAACGGCCGCCGCGCGGCATCGCATCGCGCGCGTTGACCGCCAGATTCATGATCGCGAATTCGAGGTCGGTCGCATCGGCCAGCACCTGCCAGACGTTCTCGACCATGTTCAAGGCCATTTCGATGTTGTCGCCGAGCGCCGCGTCGATCAGCGGTGCGGCGCTCGGCAGCCAGGTGGCAAGGTTGACCGGTTCCTGCTTGAGCGGCCGTTTCTTCGCCACGCTCAGGAGCTGCCGCGTGAGCGATTCCGCCGTAGCGGTGGCGCGCTCAACGGCATGCACCTCTTTTTCCAGGTTGTTGTAGCGCTTCAGGCGCGCAAGTTCGGTGTTGGCCGAAACCACCATCAACAGATTGTTGAAGTCGTGCGCGACATTGGCGACGAGATTGCCGAGCGCGCCCATGCGCTGCAATTGCCGGCTTGACGCCTCCGCGGAAAGACGCATGGCCACTTCGCCTTGCCAACGCTCCCACGCGCGGCGCTCGCCAGCGAGCTGGCGCAGCGAGAAAAACACCAGCAGCCAGATAGCCATGCAAGGTAAAGCCGTGATCGCCGCGATCGCCATGAAGTGTCGGCGCCAGGCGGCGTCGATTGAATCAGTCGCATACGCGCTCAAGACGTAGAGCGGATAGTCGCCGACCCGGCGAAACGCCAGCAACCGTTCGGTGCCGTCGACCGTTGAAGTGAGACGGATGTGACCGAATAGCTGCTTGTCGCGCATTGCCGCGGTAAACGCGCTCAGCTGGGTAGGTTTCGCGCCGGCCGCCCACGCCGGATAACGCACCAGCAGACTGCCGTCCTGCCGGTACAGCCCCAACGAGAGCGACGTGTCGCCATTCGTCAGCTCACGGTAGAAACGCGAAAAGTACTCGGTGCGCAGCGCCACGGACACCACACCGAGGAATTGGCCGTTCTCACCCGAGCGGCCGGTTGCGGTGTTGAACACATTGGTCTGCGACAGTGATCCGAACATGGGCTCGGAGAAATAGGGCTGCGGCCGCATCGCCTTGGCCGCGGTGAAGTCTTCGCGCTGACTCGTCGACATGACCGGCGCCGGGTAAGCGCGGCTCGACACCAGCAAATCGCCGTTCGCGCCGAGCACGTAAATCGACGCGACCTGTGCAAAGTCGCCGCCGATCTGCCGCAAACGGTCGTGCAATCCGGCTTCCTGTGCGCGAATCTGCGCATCGTCGTCATTGCCGAGCAGGTCGACAATGCGCGAGGCCATCTGCTGGTTGAGGTCCAGCACCTTGACGGCCTGTTCCTCGGTCACGCGCGCAAGCCGGTCGATCATGTCGTTCGAATCGGCAATCCGGCGCTGGTAATCGAAATACCCATAACCCGCGAGACAGGTCAGAGGAAACACAATCGAAACGGCGAGCACGATCAGAAGCATGCGCCGCGTCGCCGCGAAATTACGCGACGGCATAGGGAAATCGACTGCGACACGCTCCGCACGTTGCACGGTCACAATCTCCATGAAGGATGAGTACAGGATGGGCCGGCAGTGCGCAACGCGCCCACGTTGTTCGTGCGCTATTTCCATTTCCCCGAATTACCGGAATTTACCGCACTTCCGCCGTTCCCCATAGGGTGCCGGGTAATGAAAACGACACACGTGCCACGGTTCTGGCCGGGCACACGGATTGCTGACGGTTGCGCGTCCCCTGACAGGCCGCTCGCTGCGTGTTGCAGCGCGGCGAAGTGACCGCGCACAGCTATGTGGAAATCAGCAAACGCCATACCTGGCGGCCAACGCTTGCGCGAGACCCTAACCTCGTCAGGTGGCCGGGGGCCGTTCGCTTTCGTCAGAGGTCAGTTGTTCTTCCAGCCGATCAAATACGCGTTGGGTCGCGCGGCTCGGCGCATCGAGTGCGAACAGCAGCAAGGAGCGGCCGGTTACCTGATACGCGTCGCCGGCGCTGAATTGGGGCAACTCGGCGCGCACCGGCATGTTCGTATCCAGCAGACACATCCACTGCTCGCCTTCGGGAACATCGGGCAGAGTGAAATTGACCACGTCGTGATGCGCGTTCAGCACCAGCAGCAACGTGGCATCGGACGCTGGACGTCGAATGCCGCTCGCCTGAGCGCGTCCATCGATCACGAGGCCGAAGCAGCGCATCGACGGATCGTCCCACTGTTCCTGCGAAAGATCGGTACCGTCGGGCGAAAGCCAACGCGCGTCGGTCACCTCGAGCGCCTCGTTGAATTCGCCGGTGAGAAAGCGTCCGCGACGCAGTACCGGCAGACGGTGGCGCAACGTGGTCAGATTCTTGACGAACTCGGTGAGCGCGCGCCCGTCGTCGTCAATGCCATTCCAGTCGACCCAGCTAATCTCGTTGTCCTGGCAATAGGCATTGTTATTGCCCTGCTGCGTGCGGCCAAATTCGTCGCCCGCGAGAAGCATCGGCGTGCCCTGCGAGAGCAGCAGCGTAGCCAGCAGATTGCGCTTCTGGCGCTCGCGTTGCTGACGGATATCCGGATCGTCGGTGGGGCCTTCCACGCCCATGTTCCATGACTTGTTATCGGAGTGACCGTCGTTGTTGTCTTCGCCGTTGGCCTCGTTGTGCTTGTCGTTGTACGAGACCAGATCGTTGAGCGTAAAGCCGTCGTGTGCGCTGATGAAATTGACGCTCGCCCACGGACGCCGCCCGCGATGGTTGAATTTGTCGCCCGAGCCGGTCAAACGTGTCGCGAGATCGGCCACCTTGCCTTCGACGCCCTTCCAGTATTCGCGCACCGTGTCGCGGAAACGGTCGTTCCATTCGGCCCAGCCCGGCGGAAATCCGCCCACCTGATAGCCGCCTGGGCCACAGTCCCACGGTTCGGCAATCAGCCGCACGCTCGAGAGCACCGGGTCTTGCCGGCAACTGTCGAGAAACCCACCGCCTTCGTCGAAACCGTGCGTCTCGCGACCGAGAATCGTTGCGAGGTCGAAACGGAAACCGTCGACCTTCATCTCCGTCACCCAGTAGCGCAGACTGTCGGTCACCAGTTGCAGCACGCGTGGATGAGACAGATTGAGCGTATTGCCGGTACCGGTATCGTTGATGTAATAGCGCGGCTCGTCCGGCATCAGGCGATAGTAAGACGCGTTGTCGATACCTTTGAAGCAGATCGTCGGGCCGCGCTCGTTGCCTTCGGCGGTGTGGTTGTAGACCACGTCAAGAATGACTTCGAGGTTGGCGTTGTGAAAGCGGTCCACCATTTCCTTGAATTCGCCAACCGATTCGGTCGACGAAGCGAAGAAGCGCGGATCCGCCGCGAAGAAGCCGATCGTGTTGTAGCCCCAGTAATTGGTGAGACCTTTGTCGAGCAGATGGCTGTCGCTGACGAAGGTCTGCACCGGCATCAATTCGACCGATGTCACGCCGAGACTCTTGATGTAGTCCACCACAACCTGCTGGCCAAGTCCCGCGAAGGTGCCACGTAGATGGTCCGGTACATCGGGATGACGTTGCGTAAAACCGCGCACGTGCGTTTCATAGAAAATCACGCGCTCCCAGGGCAGCGGATTGCGCTCCGGATGACTCCACGAAAAGTTGGCGTCGACCACCTTGCACTTCGGCACGAAGGGCGCGCTGTCGCGCTCGTCGAATGACAGGTCGCCTTCTTCCGAATCGAGCGTATAGCCGAAGATTTCTGGCGCCCACTTAAGCTCGCCAATATGCGCTTTGGCGTACGGATCGAGCAGGAGCTTGTTCGGATTGAAACGGTGTCCTTTTTCCGGTTCATAGGGACCGTGGACCCGATAGCCGTACACCGCGCCCGGCTTCAGATTCGGCACGAACACGTGCCAGACTTCATCGGTATATTCCGGCAACTCGATGCGTTCGATTTCCGTTTCACCGGTTTCATCGAACAGGCACAATTCGACCCGGCTGGCATGCGCGGAGAACAGCGCAAAGTTGACACCGCTTCCGTTCCACGTTGCACCGAGCGGGAAAGGCGTGCCTTCCGCGATGCGCGTCGAATAGCTGGACTGCAATGGCATAAGGTTTCCTGTGGAAGCTGAGGACGCCCGCACATGTGTTTGAAATGCGCAAGCTCGCTGCTTCAGCAAATTCTGGACCCGGGCGTTGCGCATGGTGCAACGAACCTTCGGGCTTTCACGGAGAAACGCTTGAATATGGCGCGCTAGCACTACGCGTCACGCGTGCGCCGTGGATATGAAGGGGGACGGTAATGAAGTGAGGAGGAAAGTGCCGCTAAACCGCTTATGCGGCTATGCCGCTATGCCGCTATCGGGTGAGGACATCGCAGCCCAATTAACGCATCGGGCATGATTCACGGCGGCCCGATTGCATGCAGTGCGGCGGCCGACTCGAGCAAGCGCAAAAGGCGCTGCGGCGTCAGGGGTTTGGCGCAATGCGCGTCGAAACCCGCTGCCCTGGCACGCACCCGGTCTTCGCGCGAAGCAAAGGCCGTACAGGCCACCAGCAGCATGTCCGATGTCGACGGGTTGGCGCGCAGGCGGCGAGCCAACTCAAGCCCATCCAGAACAGGCATCTTGATGTCGAGCACAACGGCGAACGGCTGCCATTCACACGCCATGCCGCAGACGGCAAGCGGATCGATCAGCGCGCGGCACTCGAAACCGTCGGCATTCAGCAGCATTTGCAGCGCTTCGGCCGCTTCCCGGTAATCGTCCACCACGAGCACGCGGCGGTTCGATGCCATCGCATACGGGATAGGCCGCCAGACCACGACGTCTTCGTTCTCGTCCATTCTGTTGTCGAACGTCACCCTCTTCTCCCTGGCTACTTCATGGTGCCGTTTTGGACACCCAGGAACATGCGTGCAAGATTCGCTCCCACCGCGCGGCAAGCACTTTTTTACTGCATAGCACGCGACGCATACGCTTCGGTTTTCACCACGCCACGCCCGTTCCGCCGCCACGCACGCCCTACCTCAACACCATAGCGCAGCGGGCGAACTGCCGCTTCCTGATTTATGCTGTCTTGACGCCTCCCGATACATCGTGGGCAAACACGGGATATTGCGTTGAAATCTGGATGAAACGCACTTCCGTCGTGCATGCCGCCCTTGCTGCGTGCATTGCGCATGACTTCGTGCTCGCCTCACGCATCATCAACCGCTGTATACGACCGGATATAGTCGTGTCGAGTTGGGGAAAACACCCAGGGGTGTCAAAGCGAACCGGGCGGGCGAGCGAAACACATAACGTCTGCATGACTCCGTGCAAACCCGGCCTCGCGGCAAGACTGCGGTAACATGCCCCATCGATGCCGGGCCAGGCGTATTCGCCGCCGATCCCGGCCACGCAACAGGACTCGACGATGAGCTTCAGCAAGCGCAACAACGTAAAGATCTTCGATAGCGGCAAGCGGGCCATGGTGCTGGCGGATGGCCTCGGCTGCGATCGGACCCAGTGGCGCGAACGCGAGCCGCTGAGCCCGTAAGACGATGCAGAGTACGCACCTTCCGTTGCCCTCCTCCGATGCCTTGTTCGAGCACGCTGCCTGCGGCCTGCTCGTGACCGCCTCTGACGGCTTGATCCTGCGCGTCAACGCCACCTTCTGCGGCTGGCTCGGCTATAGCGCCGCGGAGCTCGCCGAGGCGAAGCCTATTCAGGATCTGCTGACCGCCGGCGGCAAGGCGTTCTATCAGACGCACTGGTCGCCGCTGCTGCATATGCAGGGTTCGGTGGCCGAGGTCAAACTGAACATGATGCATCGGGACGGCCACCTCGTGCCGATGCTGCTCAACGCAGTGAGCCGCCGCCACGGCGACAGCAGCTACCACGAAGTGGCGGTGCTGATCGTCCCGGATCGTCACAAATACGAGCAGGAGTTGCTGCTCGCGCGCCGCAACGCCGAAGCTTCAGTCGCCGCGCATCAACTCGCGCAGAAAGAGTTGCAGGAAAGCCGTGACGTGTTGAGCCTCGCCATGCGCGGGGCGCGCATGGGTGCGTGGTCGCATGAGCCGAAGTCAGGCAAATTCTGGTGGAGCCGCGAACTGGAAGCGCTCGCGGGCTACGCCGAGGGACGTTTCGCGAAAATGCCCGGTGGCTTTTTCGAACTGATTCATCCCGGCGACCTGGTCGCGCTCACCGAAGCGGTCGACCACGCCGTGTCGAGCGGTGACGACTACGTCGCCGAATTCCGCTTCATGCATGCAAGCGGCGACTGGTGCTGGATGGAAGGCCGCGGCCGCGCCACCTATGACAGCAACGGCGAGCCGCTGACGATCTACGGCCTCGGCACCGACATTACCGAACGCAAGGATGCGCAGACCGTGCTGTTGCGCCAGGCGGCCATTTTCGAACACCTGAGCGACGCGATCGTCATCACCGATCTGCGCGGCAACATCACCGATTTCAACGCCGGCGGCGAGCGCATGCTGGGCTACCGGATGCGCGACATTCTCGGCAAGCCGATCGCGATGTTCACGCCGCCGCAAGACGCATTGCGCATCCGCCGGGAAGCGCTCGCCGCGCTCGCCGCCGACGGCACGTGGCGCAGCGAACTCACGTTCGTGCGGCGCGACGGCACGCACGGCGTCTGCGAAACAGTGGTCAAGCCGCTGGCGAACGCGCGCGGCGACATCTACGGCGCGGTTAGCGTGAGCCGCGACATCACCGGGCGCAGACGTGCCGAGCAGCAATTGCAGCGGCTGAATCTGGAACTCTCGAAGGCCGACCGCCGCAAAGACGAATTTCTCGCCACGCTCGCGCACGAGTTGCGCAATCCGCTCGCGCCGATGCGCAACGTGCTGGAAATCCTGCGTCTGAAAGACTTCGCCGATCCGCAACTGAGCTGGTCCCGCGACGTGTTCGACCGGCAATTGCAACACATGACTCATCTGGTGGACGACCTGCTGGAAGTGTCGCGCATCACGCAGGGCAAGCTCGAATTGCGCAAGCAGCGGCTCGAACTCGCACGCGCCATGCAGGCTGCGATGGAAGCGGCGCGACCCACCGTGCAGGCCTCGGCGCACCATCTGAGCGTGACGTTGCCGCGCGAGGCGCTCTACCTCGACGCCGATCCCACGCGCCTGTCGCAGATGATCCTGAACCTGTTGAACAACGCCGCCAAGTACACGCCACCCGGCGGCAGCATCTCGCTCGCCGCATCGCGTGAAGGCGATGAAGCCGTGATCGTTGTGCGCGATTCAGGTATCGGCATTCCGCGCGAGCATCTGGAAAGTGTGTTCGAAATGTTCTCGCAACTCGCCCCGGCGCTGGAGCGCTCGCAAGGCGGTCTCGGCATCGGCCTCGCGCTGGTGCGCGGTCTTGCCGAACTTCACGGCGGCACGGTGGCCGCGTTCAGCGGCGGTCCGGGCAGCGGCAGCGAGTTCGTGATCCGTCTGCCGCTATCGAAAGCGGTCCCGGAGCCGGTGAATAGTTCGCCCTCCGAAGTGCCACGCTCGGCGGGCTTGCGCGTGGTGATCGTCGACGACAATGCGGATGCCGCCGATAGTCTCGCGATGGTGCTCGAACTCGAAGGCCACGAGGTACGCACAGCCAGCGATGGCGTCGCCGGGCTCCACCTGATCGGCGAATTCGCGCCGCAGGCGGTGATTCTCGATATCGGCTTGCCGCTTCTGAACGGGTATGAAGTGGCGCGGCACATTCGCCGCGATCATCAGGACACCGGCATTTTGCTGATCGCCGTCACCGGTTGGGGCCAACAGCAGGACAAGCAGACCGCCGAAGAAGCCGGCTTTGATCATCACTTCACCAAGCCGGTCGATCCGCGGGAATTACAGCGGGTCTTGAGCCGCTAACACACAAAAAAATTCAGCCCATGCTCGATGAAGCTCAGGTAATCAGTGCCCTTGCCGCACACGATATCGTTCCCGACGCCACTCAGTGCGATGCCATTGCGGCGCTCGTCACTCTACTGGACGCTAATCGCCGGCGCGCGAAGTCCGGCTCCGCGCTTGCGCATCAGGGCGTCTATTGCCACGGCCTGCCTGGGCGAGGCAAGAGTCTGGTGGTCGATACGGTGTTCGAGCTGGCGGGTTGCCGGAAGCGGCGCCTGCACTTTCACGAATTCCTACGCGAGATGAACCGGCGGCTGGTGAGCGAGCCGCGCGGCGACGACCGGCTGGGGTCGGTCGCGAAACAATGGCTCGATGGTGTGGAGCTGCTGTGCTTCGATGAATTCCATGTGCACGATATCGCCGACGCATTCCTGATGGGCCGTTTTCTCGATACCGCAATCGGCCTCGGCACGCGCGTCGTGCTGACCTCCAACTACGCACCAGACGCCCTGCTGTCCGATCCTGAGTTTCACGAGCGTTTCCTGCCGACGATCGAACAGATCAAAAGCTGCTTCACGGTGATTCACTTCGACGGCGCGCGCGATTACCGTTTCGGTGGCGAAGAAGCGGCGCTGCCGCATTTTTTCGCACCGCTCGACGCGGCAACCCACGACGCGCTGCTGCAAATTTTCGTGCGCTATGAAGGCAGCGAGACGCTGGAGCCTGCCACCGTCAGCGCGGCAGGCCGGCCGCTCGCTGTACGCGCCGCCGGTGCCGCCTTGCTCTGGGCAGACTTCGAGAGCCTGTGCGTGGCGAGCCGTTCTCACCTCGACTATCTGGACCTGGCCGAGCAATGGCACGGCCTGATTCTCGACCATGTGCACACTGCCCGGCTTGCCCAAGGCCATACGCTGCAGCGGCTCATCTGGCTCGTCGATATCTTCTACGACCGCAAATGCGCGCTGTTCATCGCGTCCGATCAGCCGATCGAGGCGGCGCTAAGCGGACTCGAAGGCGCGCACGATCTCTCGAGAACGCTCAGCAGGCTCGCCGAGATGCAATCGCGCGGCTATCGCAACATGCTCGACGGCACGGCCGGAAGAGTTGAGATGGCAGCAACGCAGACGCTCGCTGAACCGTGATAGCGGCGATAGCCGCGCGAACGTCTGCAAACACGTCCTATTCCTTGCTGCTCTTTGCCTTCACCCGCGCAATCTGCTGCTTCGCCGCGTCATACACGTGTTCGGACGTGAAGCCAAACTTCTTCTTCAACTCGGCGAACGGCGCGGACGCGCCGAACGTGTGCATCACCACTTGCGCACCGAGCCGCCCGACATAGCGATCCCAACCAAGCGTTGCCGCCTGTTCGACCGCGACGCGCGCATCCACCTCGGGTGGCAGCACGGAATCCCGATACGCCTCATCCTGGCGCTCGAAGATATCCCACGATGGCATCGACACCACCCGCGCCGCAATCCCTTCGCTCCTGAGTTTCTCGCACGCATCGACGCAGAGCGACAACTCGCTGCCGGTCGCAAGCAGGATCACCTCGGGCTTCTGCCCATCAGGCGCATCGGCGAGCACATAAGCGCCCTTCTGCACGCCCTTGGCCGACGCATAGCGCGTGCGGTCGAGAGTCGGCAAGGCCTGACGCGACAGGACGATGCACGACGGCCGCTTCGGATCCGACATCGCTACACGCCACGCCTCGGCAACCTCGTTCGCGTCGCCCGGGCGCAGCACGGTCAGCCCCGGCACGGCGCGCAACGACGCCAGTTGCCCGATCGGCTGATGCGTCGGACCATCCTCGCCGACGCCGATCGAATCGTGCGTAAACACGAAGATGGATGGCACTTCCATGATGGAAGACAGGCGGATCGGCGGCTTCATGTAGTCGCTGAAAATCAGGAAGGTCGAGCCGAACGGCCGCAAATTCGACAACGCGAGGCCATTCACGGCCGCGCCCATTCCGTGCTCGCGAATCCCGAAGTGCAGGTTGCACCCGCCATAGTTGTCGTGTTCGAAACTGCCCGCGCCTTCAAACTTCAGATTCGTCTTGGTGGACGGCGCGAGATCGGCCGCACCGCCGATCATCCAGGGCACGCGCGCGGCGATCGCGTTGAGCACTTTGCCCGACGAGTCGCGCGAGGCGAGACCCTTCGGGTCGGCATCGAACGTGGGAATGTCGCTGTCCCAGCCCGCCGGCAACTCATGCGCTTCCATCAGCGCGAATTCGCGCGACAGTTCCGGATATTGCTTACCGTACGCGTCGTGCTTCGCTTGCCATTGTTCGCGCGCTGCCTTGCCGCGTGCGCCGATGCCCTGCGCGAAGCGTTCGTGCACACCGTCCGGCACATAGAAGAACTTGTCTTCGGGCCAGCCATAGAACTTCTTCGCCAGCGCGACTTCCTCGACGCCGAGCGCCTCGCCATGCGCGGCGGAGGTGTCCTGCTTGTGCGGCGCCCCCCAACCGATAATGCTGTGGACCACAATCAGCGTCGGCCGGTCCGTGATGCTTTTCGCTTCGACAAACGCGGCCTCTAGCGCCGCGGCGTCGTTCGCGTCGTTCACGCGCAGGGTGTGCCAGTTGTAACCGCGAAACCGGCTTTCCACATCGTCGCTATACGCAAGATCCGTGTGGCCTTCAATCGTCACGCGGTTACTGTCGTAGATCCAGATCAAATTCGACAGCTTCAGATGTCCGGCGAGCGACGCCGCCTCGTGCGAGATGCCTTCCATCATGTCGCCGTCACCGCAGAGCGCGTAGACGCGGTAATCGAACAGCGGCGCGTCCGGCTTGTTGAAGCGGCTTTCGTACCAGCGTGCCGCCATCGCCATGCCGACGCTATTGCCCAGTCCCTGGCCGAGCGGCCCGGTGGTCGTTTCCACGCCGGAGGTCAGGCGGTACTCGGGGTGGCCCGGCGTATTGCTGCCGATCTGGCGGAAATGTTCGATGTCGTCGAGCGAGACGGCGGGTGAGCCGGTCGGTTTGCCGTCGTGGCCCACGGCTTTGACGTTCGCCAGATGCAGCAGCGAATACAGCAGCATCGAGGCGTGCCCCACCGAGAGCACGAAGCGGTCGCGGTTCGGCCACAGCGGCTCGTCCGGGTCATAACGAAGGTGGTTTTGCCACAGATGATAGGCAACCGGTGCGAGTGCCATCGGCGTGCCGGGGTGACCGGAATTGGCCTTTTGCACAGCGTCCATCGATAGCGTGCGAATCGTGTTGATGCACAACTGATCGAGGGCGGGATCGTTTTGCATGGAGACACTCCTTGTTCGGCGGTTGGGAATTTCGCCGGGACGCACTGTTTCGACGTGGCCGGCGAACCGGGTTCGCGTGGAAGAACGTGGAAATAACGCATGAGGAACGCAAGGCTCATCGATGATGCGCCGATGCGCGCAAAACTGCACGGCGCTTTACATCCGCTGCCATGCTGTACCGATGATCGGAACGCGTCCTTTCAAGCGGCTTGCGGTTTTGATGGCGGCTCGCCGGCTTCAATGAGCATGCGGGACGGCACCCGGCGTACTAAGTCTCCGGGGCCGCGCGGTCGGCGGCCACGATTTCGCGGCCGTACGCGATCGCCGCGCGGCGCGCCTCGTCGGCGGTCGCGTAGGGGCCGATCTGCGGCGCACCATCGAATGGAAACAGAAGCCGCCGGTCAGCTTTTCTGATGACCTTCAGGCTGCCGACGTAACGGCCGTCGCCCGTGCCGTGATAGCTGGCATAAATCTCGAAGTCGTCATCAACAACGTCGGCCTTATGTCGCACCATGTGTATGTCCCTTATCCCGGTGTCGTATTCCATCGCCCGTGCCGATGGCGAGCAATACCCGTTCCACACGAAGCGGAGCCGGGTCACTGCGGGAATAAGGGAATGATGGCCACTTGCCGCTCAAGCTGCGTCAAAACTGATGCAACATCCCGAGATATGCGCCGGTTTGCGATTCGCCCGCGAGCGGACTCGTGTTATTGACGGCATCGCGCGGCGACGCTTCAAGCGAAAAATTCGAGTTGCTGCCGTTGCGCACGTAGCCCACTGTCCCGTACAGGAAGGTACGCTTCGACAGGTTGTAGGTGGTGCCGAGCAAGTACATCATGGCGTGACCGGACGGATCGTGCGCGGTATCGCCGCTGCCGTCGCCGACCTTGATGTAGTAGCCACCCGCCGTCACAGCCCAGCGCTGCTGAATGTTGTACGTAGCGCCGAGCCAGTAGTGATCGGCGCTGTCGGCTACGCCCGCCGGGGAATCCGGCGACGAGTAATGCGTATATGCGCCTTGAATCTTCACCGCGTCGAAATGCACATTCACACCGGCGAAGTATTCGCGCGAGGCCTGGAAAATGTTGCTGAAGCGGCCGTTGCTGTCGCGCAGCTCGTCATAGATGCCGCGTACGTCGAAGAGTGGCGAGTGATACGTCAGCATGATGCCGTCTGAGCGGCCAAATTCGCCTGGCGCGCCGCTGTTGAACGCGCCCGCCTGATTGCCGAGCGCATATTGCGCCTGCACATCGAAGCCCCACAACACCGGGCTGTGATACTCGACATTGTTATTGGTCTGCTGCCAGTTGCGCCCGCGCACGAGCGACGCCGACGAAAATGCCTGCTGCACGAACGGATCGAATTCCCACACCCCGTCGCTATCGATAAACAGATTGCGCCCGGCCTGCAGCGTACCCCACTGGTCGCTCTTCAGACCGACGAACGCACGCCGTGACCACAACCGTCCACCACTGGTGGTGCCGTTCATGATTTGCAGGCCGGTTTCCAGGTTGAACATCGCATTCAGCCCCCCGCCCAGATCT
Organism: Paraburkholderia sp. BL23I1N1; assembly: GCF_003610295.1. Classification (NCBI taxonomy): domain Bacteria; kingdom Pseudomonadati; phylum Pseudomonadota; class Betaproteobacteria; order Burkholderiales; family Burkholderiaceae; genus Paraburkholderia; species Paraburkholderia sp. BL23I1N1. The sequence continues at coordinate 5,466,603 of NZ_RAPV01000001.1, read as the reverse complement.
TCATTGCCTTTCAGGCCCAGCATGCTGGTGCCCCAATCGCCGCCTTCAGCGCTCCAGCGGCTGGAACTGCCGCCCGCGCCATTGTTGATGTGATTTAAATATTCCAGACCGCCGTCGAGACGGCCATACAACGTCACGCTGGTTTGACCGTATGCCAGAGGACTTGCCACCGCGAGCGCGGCGATTAATTTTGTAGGTAGTCTCATTGTTCTGCCGTGCGTTTCTTCTGTCGGATTGAATTGGCGCACCCCAAAGGAAATCCTTGTTGGGGAGATCGAAAGGTACTCACGATAAGATAGTCGGTCATTTGGCCACCGCCAAATCGAAACGCGCTAATCGTTCACCAATCGTTATTTGACCCGCCATTATTTGCCACTCGCCATGAATGCGCCTGAATTGACCGAAGACGAAAACCTTGGCCTTTACCAACGCGCGACGGAAACCGGCGCTGAATGGTGGCGCGTCAGCGTAGCGGACCGGCCGGAAAACTATCGGCTCGAGCATAGGGTCGACGACGGCAACGGTGCGGGATCGGTCGACATCGATCTGGTGGTCGACGCGGAGAACCTGCGCGCGAAGCTGAAAAAATGGCGCCGCGAGGGCTTTGCAATCGATACGCCCGACACCTCGGCCGAAACGCACGAAAGGGGCACGGCGCAACGGGTGGCCTTCATGCCGGAGTTGCAGCGCGTGGCAGCGCTGGCCTTGACGGCGAAAAAGCATCCGCAGGTTGAGGGCGCAGGCGCGGGCACAACCGTGCGCATCGGCCATATCGACGTGCCGTGCGGTGTGGACAATCCGCTGGTGCCGCGCATCAATCCGGCCTATCTCTTCTCCGAACGCTTTAACGACATTGTCGAAGACATCGTGGAGAACCGGCGCGTGATGCTGATCGGTCACACCGGCGCGGGCAAGACCAGCCTGATCGAACAGGTCGCAGCGCGCTCGCATCACGGCGTGTTGCGCTCGAACATGAACGGGCAAACCACGGTCGGCGATTTTGTCGGTTTCTGGACGGTCAAGGGCGGTGAAACGATCTGGGTAGACGGCGTGCTGCCCACGGCGATGCGTGAAGGCCACTGGCTGATCGTCGACGAAATCGACTTCGCCGAACCGTCGATTCTCGCTGCCCTCACCGCCGTGCTCGAACCGCACGGCCGCCTCGTGCTGAAAGAGAAAGGCAATGAGATCGTCGCGCCGCACCCTGCGTTCCGGCTGTTCGCCACGGCGAACGCGGTGGGTGCGATGAGCCAGTTCCGCCATCTGTATCAGGGCGCGAATCTGATGAACGAGGCGTTCCTCGATCGCTGGCGCGTCTACCTGCTCGACTATCTGACGCCCGCCGAAGAAACCGACGTGCTGATGCGCACCCTCGCCCCGCATATGACACGCGCGCTCGCCGCCACGCTCGCCGCGATTGCCGCCGACTGCCGCGCGGCGTTCGCCCGCGAGGATCTGTCGAGCGCCTTCTCCACGCGGCGCCTGCTCGACTGGGCCGAGCTGATGCTGCGCACCGGCGACCCCGAACGCGCCGCCGGTCCCGCGATTTACGCGAAGGTGAGTCCGGAAGACGCGGCGTTGATTCGCGGCATCGTTCGCCATCATATTGCGCCGGCCGCTTGACGCTTAGTGGGCGCAACGAACACAACGAACACCATGACCGCCATGCACTCAACGCGCGACACGCGAGGCTTCGCGTTCGAATCCACGCTCAGCAAAGTGGCGCGCGTGCTGACCGGGCAATACGGCGTGACGGTCGCCTTCAGTCCGGATGGGCCGCGTGTCGAGCCCGGCCGCATCGTGATTCCCGACTATGAGTTAAGCGGCGGCGTCGAGCGCGACGTGCTAATCGGTTATCTGGATCTGCTGGTGGCGCGCGCCAAGCATTCGTCGCTCGCGCAGATGGAGGCGCTGCCGGCCGGCGTTGCGGCGAATCTCGCGCAGGTGATCGAGGACCGCCGCGTCTCTGCACAACTGCTCGACGAGTATCCGGGCGCGCGCTGGTTCATCGGCAAACTGCGTGCGCATGCGGCCGACCAGGCGCGGCAGCGCTGGCCGAAGCTGCATTGGCGCGACCGGCTGGTCTGGCTGGTGGAACGCGCGCTGTGGGACGAACAGCCGACCCGGATCGAAGCAAGCCATTCCCTGCTGGCCGCGCTGCACGCCGCGCAGGATCTGCTGGACGAAGCACGGCAAAGTCGTTCGACGACGCATAGCATTGCGGCAGCGCGGGCCCTGGTAGCACGCGTGCGGGCTTTGTCGGCGGGCGACGTCAACAGCATGGTGTTCACCGCGGACCCGGTTGAAGACATCGACACGGAAACCGCTGCGTCTTTGTCCGCCCCGTTCAATGATGACGACACCGCCCTGCCCGACCACGACCCCGCAGCCTCGCCGCCCTCCGACAAAAGCGCCGGCGCGCAAGCGGAGAATGCGGTGGGCATGGGGCAATCGCTGGCCGATGCGCAGCAACTATCGACACGTTCCGATGGCGTTGCCGGTGCCGTGTCAGACGCGCCTCGCGCGCGGCTATCGATTCCACTCGCCACCGAATTCGACGAAATCACCGACCTCACCGGCCAGGGCGACAGCACGGCATGGCGTGAGCTTCGCGCGCAGGCCCGCGCTGACACTGCGCCGCTCAAGGAGAAACTCGAACGCGCGCTGAGCGCCGACGAACGCACCCGTTGGCGCCGCGAGCAGGAGCGCGGCGAAATCGATCGCACCGCGCTGGCGAAGCTCGCCACTTCGCCCGGTTACCGTACGCCGTTCCGCACGCAGCGGGCGGCCAAGGGGCGCGACGTTGCCGTGACCTTGCTGATCGATCGTAGCGGGTCGATGGCCGGGCGCAAGATCGAACTCACGCGCCTGTGCGCGACCGCGCTGTGCGATGCGCTGACGCAGTTGTCGTTCGACTGCGAAGTGCTCGGTTATTGCTCGCTAGAGTCCGTACCGATGAAGCAACTTTACGAACGGCAACTGGCGGCCGGTGCAGATTTGCGGCGCTATAACCGCTTCGTGGAACGGCTCGATCTGAAGGTCTACAAACGCTTCGGCGCGACGGATCTGAGCGGCATTGCCAGGATCGATTGCGGCAACGAGAATCCGGACGGCGAGGCGCTGGCCTGGGCTGCGACGCGGCTCGCGGATCATCAGGCCGAGCGGCGCATCCTGATCGTGTTCTCAGACGGCTATCCGTCAACCGGCGACGGCGACCCGCAGGTGCTGCGCCACGATCTGCGCGAACGCGTCGCGGCGATCCAGAAACGCGGGATCGAACTGGTGGGGATCGGCGTACTGACCGATGCGGTCGAAGATTTCTATCCGCACAACGTGGTGGTGAGCCGCCTGGCGGAATTGCCCTCGACGGTGTTTTCGGTGTTGAGTCCGATGCTGCTGACGCGTTAGCGCATCAAGCGCGTCACGCGTCGGCATGCGTCGGCCTAAGCGCTACATCAGCCTGGGTTCGAACGGATACTGGTCGATCTCCCCGCCCCTTGCGACCACGGCCGTGCTCTCCGGAATCTCCTCCCACCAGCCCGGCAAATCCGTGAGCGGCTCCGACAACACCAGGAAGGCGTCTTCACCCACCGCCGCGATGCGCGGGTCATCCGGATAC